>JAMPXH010000020.1 GCA_023701285.1 Candidatus Didemnitutus sp. | reverse complement strand
TCCTGTTGACGTTCAACTTCCGCTGCGACGGCATGCTCGGCGACTCCGGCGTGGCGTTCCGCGCGGGGCTCTTCGACTCGCAGGGCCTCTCCAACAACCTGTTCACGACCGACGGCGGCAACGTGCAGAACTCCGGGACGACCTATCGCGGTTATGGCGTGAACCTGAATCCCAAGTATGTTGCCAGCACCGGCATCAGCACGCCCACGATAGAAGTCGTCGAGCGCGACGGCACGCATCGGTTCATGACATCGAGCACGGCGTATCAACGGCTCGGCTCGCTGAGCGGCCCGCACGCGTCCGCCCAGGGCATCCAGCCGGACCGCTCCTACGCAGCCCGGCTGCGTCTGGAACGCACGGTCGATCGCATTCTCGTGCGGATCGAGATCTGGTCCGATCTCATGGAATCGCTGCTCACCTACGCGACGGAGGACACGTCCGGCCTGGTGACGACCTTCGACACGGTCGGCTTTTCGATCTTCAACCACACGACGGACGGCGGCTTCAGCGACGCGCAGCTTTGGAACATCAAGGTGGCGACCGGCGCCGCCGCGGCGAGCCATGGCATCGTCTATCACGCGACGAACGTTTTTTCAGCATGGCCCGCGAACGAAGGCGCTTGGTCGTGGGGCGACGACGAGATGCTCGTGAGCTTCAACACCGCGCAATGGGTTTCGAATCCGGGCAGCACGGGCCACCACTACACCGGCGATCAGGAAACCAAGTTCGCTCGCAGCACCGACGGTGGCGCGACGTGGTCGCTCGAATCGCACGCACACGTGAAGCCGCAAAAGCACATCAGCAACGGCGACATCATCGATGCGATTCCCGAAATCGACTTCTCGCATCCCGGCCTGGCGCTGAAGACGCGTGGCATGCTGCTGTTCTACTCCACCGATCGCGGAGACACGTGGTCGGATCCTTACCGCATCCCGGCGCTGCTAGATCAACACGTGCGGGCGCGCACCAGCTACATCCCGCTCGATGCGGACAACACCCTGTGGTTCCTCGTCTCGACCGAGACCGACGACGCGCGCGGACGTTCCTACGTGATGCGCGCCTTCAATGACAACGGCGCCCTGAATTTCAACATCCGCTCGATCATCGGCGACGATCCCGGGGCCGAGGCCGGCGCGTTGGAGAACTCGTGGTCGATCATGCCTTCGGCGGTTCGCATTGCCGATGATCACTACGTCGTCGCCGTGCGCAAGCGCCAGCGTTACCCGGACGGCGGCGGCACGGCCGACGACAAGTGGACGGACATCTACGAGTCGCGCAACGGCTGTCGCGACTGGGTGTTCCTCTCCGAACTCGAAACCTTCTCCACCAATCCCGCGACGCTCGTCTCGCTCGGCGGGCCGAAGCTCGTCGCGATCTACGGTTGCCGGCGCAGCGAATCCACCGACCTCGGTTTGCGCGCCAAGATCAGCCTCGACGGCGGCAACACGTGGGGCAGCGAAATCCAGCTGCGCAACGGCGCGCTCAACTGGGACATCGGCTACACCCGTGTGCTGCCGCGTCCGGACGGCGGACTGACGATCCTCTACTATTACTGCACCTCCACCCACCAGGAGCAGCACATCGCCCGCACGATCTGGTATCCGTGATCGCTGCGGTGACTAAATGACATGAGAGGCGTTTTCCGGATTTTTCTTGGCGGCTTGCTCGCCCTTGCCGCCTCGACCGTCTCGGGCGGCGCCGCAACTGTCTTCATCGAACGCTTTACCGACGGCGAGCGGGCAACGCCTGCGTTGCCCGCTTCGCTGGCGTGGCACGCCTCGCACACAACCGGGATCGTCAGCGTCGCGGCCGGCGAGTTGACCTTGAGCACCCTCGGCACGGATGGCTCGGCGGCGCGCTCGCTCGGCGCGCATTTCCCGCGCGTGCAGTTGGAAAACGGACAAGCGCTGGTCCTGACGTTCGACTTCGCTTGCCGCGGCGACCTGGGTGGCAGCGGCGTGGCGTTTCGCGCCGGCGTCTTCGATTCGCTCGACCTGTCGGCCAATCGCTTCACGCAGGATGGCGGGAACGTGCATAACGCTGGCAACAGCTCGCGCGGTTACGCGGTGAATCTCAATCCCGCCTATGTCCCCGCCGCTTCGCTCGGCGCGCCGACGCTCGAATGGGTCGAGCGGACCGGGATACATCGCTTTCTGACGTCGAGCACGGCGTTCGCGCGCCTCGCCTTCGCCGGACCGTTCTCCAATGAGCAAACCATCGCACCGCAGGTGCGCCACTCGGCCCGGCTCCGCCTCGACCGACGGGGCGAAGCCGTGCACCTCCGCGCCGAAATCTGGTCCGCCGGCATGCCGGCGCTGCTCGTCTGCGAAACAGTCGATGCCTCGGCCGCCGTGAGCGGCTTCGACACGATCGGCTTTTCCGTTTTCGAACATGCAACGACCGGCGGCATGAGCGAAGTGACGCTCTCCAACCTTCGCCTCGTGCACGTCGACTCGCTGACGCACGGCCTCGCCTATTACGCACCCGGAACTTTTGCCGCCTGGCCGGCAAACGAAGGCGCGTGGGCTTGGGGCGAGGAAATGCTCGTCTGCTTCAACGTCGCGCCGTGGACGGAGGACTCGGAGACGCTGCACCATTACGTTCCGCCGCTCTCCGTCGTGTTTGCGCGCAGTCACGATGGAGGCGCCACGTGGCAACCGGAAATGCATCCCGAAGTTAAGCCGCAGGCCGACGTCCCGGGTAGCGCCATTCTTTCACCGGTCACGGCGCTCGATTTCTCGCATCCGGATTTCGCGCTGAAGCTGCGCGGACAGATTCTTTACGCATCGACGGACCGCGGCCAGTCGTGGACACCACCTTATCGGATTCCCGCGCTGCTCGACGCCAACGTCCGCGCGCGCACGAGTTACCTGCCGTTGAGCGACCACGAGGCGCTTTGGTTCCTGATGAGCACGGCAACGAACGACGACTGGGGCCGTTCCTACGTCGTGCGGGCCACCAGCGACGGCGACAGCACCACCACGGCTTTTCTCTCCCAGATCGGCGACGACCCCGGCACTTATCCGGGCGCGCTGGCCGGCTCCTCCGCCGTCATGCCCTCGGCCGTGCGGATCGGAAACCGCTGCGTCGCCGCGATCCGAAAGCGTTATCGATTCCAGCAGAACGGCTCGACCCGCGATTTAAAATGGACCGATCTCTACGAATCGAGCGACGAAGCCGCGTCGTGGACCTTTCTGGGACAACTCGAATCCGGCGCGCACAATCCGGTGACGCTCGTCGCCTTGGGCGGCGCAAAAATCGCCGCGGTCTATTGCTCGCGCCGCAACTCCCAATCCGACCTCGGCTTGCGCGCGAAATTGAGCGATGATGGCGGCCGAACCTGGTCGCCGGAAATCCGTTTGCGCGACGACGCGTTGAACACCGACATCGGCTACACGCGCGTGCTGCCGCGCGACGACGGCGGGCTTGCCATTCTCTACTATTACTGCACCCCGCGTCGCCCTGAACAGCACATCGCGCGAACGATTTGGTATCCGGCGACCGGACCTGCGCCCCAGGAAATTGAATTCGACGCCATCGCCGACCGGCCTTTTGCCGCCGAAGCGATTCCGTTGGTCGCGACCGCCTCGTCTGGCCTGTCCGTCGCGCTGCAAGTGATCTCAGGTCCCGCGCACATCGAGGAAGACACGCTCGTGGTCACCAGCCCGGGCGTCGTCACCGTTCGCGCCACTCAGCCCGGCAACGACGTCTACCTGCCCGCGACGCCGGTCGAACGCACTTTTGTCGCGACGACGAGCTTCGCTTTCTGGCGCAGCGAGCACTGGAACTCCAGCGAACTCGCCGAGCCACTGCTTTCGGGTGCCGACGCCGACCCGGACGGCGATGCGCGCTCCAACCTCCTCGAATACGCGCTTGGTTCCGCCCCACGTTCGGCCGATGCAGACGCCGGGACAACGCCCCAGCGCGAGCCCGAGGGCTGGTCATGTTCTTTCCGCCGACCGCGCGACCGGGCGGATGTGACCTATGCGGCGGAATTTTCATCCGACTTGGAGCATTGGGATGCGTCGGACGTCGCGCTCGAGCGCGTCAGCGTCTCCGCCCAAAGCGAACTCTGGCGCGCCTCCGTCATCACAGCTTCCCACACGGGCTTTTTCCGCCTCAGAATCTCCCTCGCGCCCTGAAATCCCCCTCTGGCTCCTTTTTATCCATGAGCACCCTCGATCTCGTTCGCTTTCCTTCCCGCCGGTTGGCGGCCGTCTTGCGCAGCTTGGTGGGCGGCGCGCTGGCGCTGGGCGCAGCGGGGTTCGCTGCCGCCGGGATTCAGCTCGCGCCGCTGTTTCGCGACGGCGCGGTGTTGCAGCGCGACAAGCCGCTGCCGGTTTGGGGACGCGGAGCGCCGGGAGAACGCGTCACCGTCTCCTTTCGCGCCCAAAAGGCGGATGCCATCGCGGATGAGAGCGGAGCATGGCGCGTGACGCTGCAAGCCGAGCGCGCCTCGGCGGAGCCGGCCGTGCTGCGCGTCGCGGGCAGCGGCGTGGTCGAGGTGCGTGACGTGCTGGTCGGCGATGTATGGCTTTGCTCCGGCCAGTCCAACATGGAGTGGAAAGTCAGCCAATCGCGCGACGCGGAGAAGGAGATCGCTGCCGCGAATTTCCCGCTGATCCGGCAGTTCAAGATTCCCCGTTCCGTCTCGGCCGAGCCGGCGTTTGACGCCCGCGGCGAGTGGAACGCCTGCTCGCCCGACACCGTGGGCGAGTTCTCCGGCGTGGCGTATTTCTTCGGGCGCGCGCTTTGGCAGGAACGCGGCGTGCCGATCGGCCTGATCAACAGTTCCTACGGCGGCACCGTGATCGAGTCGTGGCTGTCGGAGCCGGCGCTGAAAGCCGAGCCGGCGTATCCGGTGATTCGCAGCCATTGGGAAAACCTTCTCGCGGCCCACTCGCGCAAGCAGGCCGACCATGAGAAGGCGCTCGCGGCGTGGACCGCGGCGGCGGAGAAGGCGAAGGAAGCCGGCAAGCCGTTTCCCGCGCGCAAGCCGCCGGCGCCGGAGGGGCCCGGCAGCCGCTGGCAGCCGGCGAGCCTCTACAACGCGATGATTCACCCGCTCGTTCCCTATGCGCTGTGCGGCGTCATCTGGTATCAGGGCGAGGGCAACGGCGACCGCTACCTCGGCGCGATCGGGCATCAAGAGTATCGCACGCTCTTTCCCGCGATGATTGCGCAGTGGCGCACGGATTTCGGCCGGCCGGACCTGCCGTTCTACTTCGCCCAAATCGCGAACTGCGTCCGGAAATTCGATCCGACGCAGCAGGAGTGGGCTTTTCTTCGCGAGGCGCAGTCGCGCGCTCTCAAGCTGCCGCACACCGGCATGGTCGTGACGATCGACATCGGCGAACCGGACAACATTCACCCGCTCAACAAGCAGGAAGTCGGACGGCGGTTCGCGTTGCTCGCGTCCGCTTTGCAGGACGGACGCGCGGTCGAATGCAGCGGACCGCAGTTCGCCTTCGCGCGACCGGAGGAAGGCGGCGTGCGCCTGCACTTCAACCACGCGGCCGGCCTGCATGCGAATGGCAGGGCGTTGGCCGGCTTCGAGATCGCGGGCGAAGCGCGGCGCTTCATGCCGGCGGAGGCGGGCATCGAGGGCGAAACGGTGTTTGTTTCCGCGCTCAGCGTGAAGTCACCGGTCGCCGTGCGCTATGCCTGGCACAACACGCCCGACGCCTGTCTCTTTAATGCCGCGGGATTGCCGGCCGCGCCTTTTCGCTCCGATGATTGGTGAGCTTTGAAATTCGATGCTCTTCCGACGACTTCCATCGCTCTGGATTGCGGCCCTGCTTGGCGTGTCCGCTGTCGCAGCGGCCTTGGCCCAACCCGCGTTGTCGAACGGCGAGCCGCTGCGCGTAGGTGCCGCCGATGGACGCGGTGCGCTCGCCGTGGGTTTGAGTTCACGTCCGGTCGGAGTCGCACGCGTCAGCGGCGCCACGGAACCAGATCTCTTCGTCATCGCAGGTCGCTTCAGTCACCCCGCCGGGCTTTTTCTTCTTCCTTGGCGCAGTGAAAGCGCGGACGGCACGCCCGTGTTCGGTGCACCGCGGAAAATTCCGACCGAGCAGGCCAAGGAATTACCGACGGCAGCCGTCACGATGCTCGAGCTCGATTCCACACTGTATCTTCTCGTGGCGGGCGCGCACGAAGTGCAGGTGCAGCGTTTCGCGCCGAAGGAACATCGTTTTGTCGCGCACAGCCGCATTCGGCTCGCGGGTCTGCCGCGCGCGCCCTCGAGCTTGCTGGCGCTGCCCAACGCCGACGGCTCGGTCGATTTGTTGATGGCGATCAGCGACGGAGCGCCGTATCGGCCGAAGTCGCCGGATTGGCGTGATCCGGCGTATGTGCCGTTTGACGGCTCCGGGCGCTGGACGGGCGGTTATCCGTATCTGGCGTTTTATGCAGTTCGTTGCGCGCGGGGATTGGCCGAGGGCGCGACGGAAAACTTCCGCCGCATCTCCGCCAGCGAACGCGAAATTCTGCTGCGCGGCGGCGCGCTCACGCGCTTGCCGGCAGCAAAGGACGAACCGGCCGGTTTCGTCGCGGGCACATGGTTTGGCGACCTGCTGTTTTATCGGAACGAAGCGGCCGA
The DNA here is from genome assembly GCA_023701285.1 of Candidatus Didemnitutus sp. Classification (GTDB taxonomy): domain Bacteria; phylum Verrucomicrobiota; class Verrucomicrobiia; order Opitutales; family Opitutaceae; genus Didemnitutus. The sequence continues at coordinate 39,869 of JAMPXH010000020.1, read as the reverse complement.
CGGGCTGCGGTTTTCGCCACGGCGCTGGCTGCGCGACGACAACGGAGAAGTCTTGCGCCATCCGACGTGCGGCGGGGACTTGGTTGCGTATCCACGCGCCGACGGTCGTGGTTTCGGCCTCATCGTCGGCGGCGAAGGCGCGCTGTATTTCTATCGTTCCACGGGCCTGCGCGACACCGGCGGCGCGCCCACGTTTCGACCGCCCGTTCCGCTGCTGCAGGAAAACGCGGAGCTTTATGCAGGCTCGCTGCCGGTGCCGAACCTCGTCGATTGGGACCGTGACGGACTGACCGATCTGGTGGTCGGCAATTCCGAGGGCCGGCTCCTGCTTTTCCGGAACGAAGGCACGCCGCGGGCGCCGGCATTTGCCGCACCCGTGGCGCTGCGGGCCAATGGAGGGGAGATCCACGTGCAACCCGGCGCGCGCGGCAGCATTCAGGGCCCGGCCGAGGCGCGGTGGGGCTATCTGTCGCCCACCGCCGTCGATTGGAACGGCGACGGGGCGCCGGAGATGGTCGCGAGCAGCGCGACTGCGCGGCACGTGCTGTGGTCCCGGCAACGGGACACGGTCCATTTGCGCGCGGAACAATCGCTGCTCCTCGACGGCCTCGAGTTGCGCGGCACGTGGCGATGCCGGCCTGGCGCGGGGCTGCTGGACGGGCGGATGGCTTACATCGCGCTCGATGATGACGATTGCCTGCATCTCTATTGGCGAATGGACGACCGACATCTCGCCGATGGCGGGCGCCTGCTTTTGGAGGACGGACGTGCGATCTCCGCGAATTTTCTCAGCGCCGGCGGCACGGGCCGCACCAAGATCCTGCTCACGGATTGGGACGGCGACGGCGTGAAAGATTTGCTGCTCGGCACGCCGCGTCACGGCTCGGTGCCTGAGCCAAAACGCGGGTTGCCGCAGGCGCTGGGACTACCGGGAGCGGCCGTCCTGTTTCTGCGCAATGTCGGCAACGAACAGGAACCGAAGTTCGCCCGACCCGCCGTCCTCACGCATGACGGGCAACCGCTTTACTTCGGTCAGCACGAATGCGCGCCGAGCGTCGGCGTGCTCGCTGGCGAGCCGTGCCTGATCGTCGGGCGCGAGGACGGCCGGCTGATCTATTTCAGCCGGTCGCGGCTCGGACTCTTCACGCCTGAGCGCGATTGAGCGGGTCAGCGGCGCGGGCCTTGCAGCGGTTCGCGCGTCGGCGTGCCATCGATCAGCCGCATCAAGCCGCGCGGATTCTGGTCCTGCAGCTCCGGCGGCAACAGCTCGGGCGCGAGATTTTGAAAACACACGGGCCGGGCGAAGCGGAGGATCGCCGCGGTGCCGACGGACGTGAAGCGCGCGTCGCTGGTGGCGGGATGGGGGCCGCCGTGTTGCATCGCGGGGCAGACTTCGACTCCGGTGGGAAATCCGTTCATCACAACGCGCCCCGCCCGCCGCGTCAGCAAGGGCAACAACGCCCGCGCGGACGCGTTGTCCGCCGGATCGGCCTGCAAGGTGGCGGTCAACTGTCCGTCCAACGTTTCCAGGCAGCGGCGAAGGTCGGCGAAGGATTGCGCGACGACGACAACGGTGAACGGCCCGAACACCTCGGTCGCGAGGCGCGGATTTATCAGGAACGTTTCCGCCGTCGTCGTGACGACGCTCGGCTCGCCGTCGGTCGGGCGTTCCGGGGCCGGCGCGCTGGCGAGCAGGCGGACGCCGGGCACGCCGCTCACTTCCGCCCGGTGCTTGAGAAATTCCGTGCGAATCGACGGGCTCAGCATGGGTGCGGCACTACAGGCGCGCACCGACTCACCGAGCTGGCGCGTGAATTCCTCGAGTCCCGCTCCGGCGAGCGTGAAGACGAGTCCGGGTTTGGTGCAGAATTGTCCCACCCCGAGCGTGAACGACGCGCAGAGTCCCTGCGCGATCGCGACCGGCCGGCTGCGCAGCGCGCCCGGCAGGATCACGAGCGGATTGAGGCTGCTCATCTCGGCGAAAACCGGGATCGGACAAGGTCGCGCCGCGGCGGCGTCGCACAATGCCCGCCCGGCGGCGTGCGAACCGGTGAAGCCGACGGCCGCCGTCGCCGGATGTTTCACGAGCTCGACGCCGATGGTCGCGCCACCGCCGTGGAGGAGCGAGAAAACGCCGGCAGGAACCTCGCAGGCGGCGACGGCGCGCAGCACCGCGGTGGCGACCCGTTCCGAAGTGCCCGGGTGCGAGCGGTGCGCCTTGACGATGACGGGGCAGCCCGCCGCGAGCGCCGACGCGGTGTCGCCGCCGGCCACGGAGAATGCGAAGGGAAAATTACTCGAGCCGAACACGACGACGGGGCCGAGCGGCACGAGCATGCGACGCAGGTCGGGGCGTGGCAGCGGCGTGCGCTCCGGCAGCGCGGGATCGATCCGCGCGTCCACCCAGGAGCCTTCGCGCACGAGCCCGGCAAAGAGACGAAGCTGTCCGCACGTGCGTGCGCGCTCGCCTTGCAAACGCGCGAGCGGCAAACCGGTCTCCGCTTGGCAGCGGTCGAGCAACGAATCGCCCAGAGCCTCGATCTCGGTCGCGATTCGCTCGAGGAAAAGCGCGCGCCGCTCCGCGGGGAGCGCCGCATAATCCGCGCAGGCCGACGCGGCGGCATCGCCCGCAGCGCGCGCGTCGTCGGAGGACGCCTCGTGAAACACTTCAGCCAGGGCGCCGCCAATGCGGGCGTCGACGGCATGGAAAGTCCTGCCGCCCGGGCGCGTGGTTTGTCCAAGGATCAGGCTGAGCCCGTGCAGGTTCATTTCAGCGAAGCGACGGTTGTGACGAGTTCGCCGATGGGCGCGATGCGGATGGAGATTTCATCGCCCGGTTGGAGCGTGAAGGAATCGGGCGGCACAATGCCGGTGCCGGTCATGAGCAGGCAGCCGTGGGGAAACTCCTGGTCGCGGAACAGGTATTCCACGAGCGAAGGCAGGCTGCGCTTGATCTGGTCGATGCGCGTTTCGCCGGTGAAGGCGACCGCGCTGGCGCGCGAAATTTTCAGTTCGATCGTGGTCTCGGGCGGCAACGGCGCGTCGCTCAGCAGGATCGACGGTCCGATCGCCGCGCAGCCCTGGTAGACCTTCGCCTGCGGCAGGTAGAGCGGGTTCTCGGCCTCGATGTCGCGCGAGCTCATGTCGTTGCCGATGGTGTAGCCGAAGATTTTTCCGGCGCGGTTCACCGCGAGCGTCAGCTCGGGTTCCGGCACGTTCCATTTCGCGTCGGCGCGGATGCGAACCTGTTGGCGCGGTCCCACGGTCCGCTGGGGCGTGGCCTTGAAGAAGAGTTCCGGGCGATCGGCCTCGTAGACGCGTTGGTAGAAATCGCCGCCGCCGGCCTGCTTCGACTCCTCGATGCGCGCGTTGCGGCTGCGGAAATAGGTCACGCCGGCGGCCCAGACTTCCTGAGCACCGAGCGGCGCGAGCGGAGTGAAGAACGGCGGTGCGGAGAGTCGCTCGGCGCGCGCGAGCAGCGCGGGCAGATCAGTGGCGCTGAAGACGGCGTCGATCGAATCGACGGAGAGCCGGCTCCATTGTCCTTGGTTTTCGAGGAAAAGCCCGTTCGTGGCGCGGTGGAGTTTCATGAGAGCGGATCAGTCGAGACGGAAAACTTCCTGCATGTTGGCCCACCATTCGCCCGGAGCGCGGGTGGCGAGCGGACGCTGCATCGGCTCCATGATCGCCCACCATTCCTTGATGCGCGGGTGGGCTGCGACCTTCGCCATGTCCTGCTCGAAGTTTTCGCCGTGATATTCGAAGAAGGCGAAGAGCCGGTCGTCCTTGAGGAAGATCGAGTAGTTCGCGAGCCCCGCCTCCTTGAGCACCGGCACGAGATCCGGCCAGAGAGCGGCGTGGTAGCGGCAATAGGTTTCGATCGCCTCCGGGGCGATGCCGATGACTTGTCCGAAGCGGCGTGGTTTTTGCATGATAAACTTCAGTAATTCGCCGCGATGCGGCGTGCGCATTCCTGCAAGGGCGGGAGCAACTCCGTCCAGCGCACCTTCGCCTTGCGCAACGGCAGCCACGAAGTCGTGAGCGCCGCAATCGCTTCGCCTTCCGGCGTCAGGATCGGCACGCCGAGATCGAGGATGCCTTCGACGTAGTCGCTCTCGCTGAATTCGTGACCCTGCGCGCGGATCGCTTGAATCTTCTTCGCCACCGCCGGCGCGATGCGCGTCACGCCCGACAGGGCCGGCGGGGTGAAGGCAAGGAGCAGCCGGCCCGAAACCGTTAACTCCGGATCGAGCACGGCGCCGAGTTGCAGGCTGACGCGCGCGAGTCCGGTGCCGGGCGCTTCGGCGACGAGCAGCAGCTTCCCTTCCGCGAGGATCGCGAGGTGGACCGATTCGCCGGTCGTGCGCGCGTAGTCGGCCATCGCGGGATACGCCCGCGCGAGCAATTCGCGGTGCGGCGGATGCGCCTGCGCGAGACGGTAAAGTTTGCTGCTGAGACGGAGAACCCCGGCGTCGTCGCGCACCAGGTAGCCGCGCTCGAGCAGACAACCGACGGTGCGCTGAATCTCGGAAACGCTGCGCCCCATGTTGCGGGCCAGCTGCGAAAGCGTCGTGGACGCACCGGTCGACGCGAGGTGTTCGACCACATCGAGACCGCGACTCAGAGCCGGAACAGCGCTTGACAGAAGTTTATCATTCATGAAACAAGTTATCATTAGTGATAAGCCCCACGCCAGCGCAAGCCACGAATGCGTCGCGCGACGATTTGTTCGACACGCACCTCCACCTGCTCGAGGTGGAGCGCTGGCGTTACGGCTGGCTCGCGGGCGTGCCGGCGCTGCAACGCAGCTGGCGCCCGGCCGATTATCGCGACGAAGCGGGGCCGGCGGGAATTGCCGGTGCGCTGTTCATGGAGGCCTTCGTCGACGAGCCGCATGAACGCGCGGAGGCGGAGTGGGCGCACGGACTTTGCGCTCACGAAGCGAGCGGCGTGCGCGGGTTTGTCGCCGGCGTGCGCGCGGAGCGGGCCGGAGCGGTGGCGGAACTGCTCGCCCGTCGGCCTGCCGGCCTGCGGGGGGTGCGGCGCGTGCTGCACGTGGAGGCGGATGATTTTTCCATGGCGCCCGCCTTCCGCGCGAATCTCCGGGCCCTTGAGCACTCAGGCTTGCCGTTTGAGTTGTGCATGAAGGCATCGCAACTTCCCCGGGCACTCGCGCTCGCGGCTGAATTTCCCTCGGTGGCGTTCGTGCTGGATCACGGCGGCAATCCGTCGTTCGACGCCGCGTCGTTCACTCCGTGGGCGCAGGTGCTGCGTTCGCTCGCGCAGCGACCGAACATCTGGTGCAAGCTCTCGGGGCTGGTCTCCGGTCTTCCGACCGCGGAGGTTTCGGTTGCCCGCCTCGCGCCTTATCTCGACACGATCGTCGCAACGTTCGGCGCTGATCGCGTGGTGTGGGGCAGCGACTGGCCCGTGTGCAACCTCACCTCGTCGTTGACGCAATGGGTCGGAATCACGCGCGAATTCTTCGCCTCCGCCTCCAGCGCTGAGCGCGCAGCCATCTTCCACCGCAATGCGGCCCGGCTCTACCGGCTCGACCTTTCTCATGCAACCGACTCCTCCTCCCGCTGACCCGCTCGCCGAGCGGCTCGAACGCTGTTACACCGGCGCCGTCTACGACGTGCTGCGCGGTCTCGGCCTGCCCAATCAGGCGCTGCCCGCGGACATTCGTCCGCTCGTGCCCAGCACCAAGCTCGCCGGTCGCATCTTCACCGTCAGCGGCCACGCGCAACCGAACCTCGATGCGCACGAGAGCCTGCTGCATTGGACCGCGTTTCTGTCGCGCGCGCCGGCCGGCAGCGTGGTGCTTTGCCAGCCGAACGACGCAAGCTTCGCGCACATGGGCGAGCTCTCGGCCGAGACGCTGAACTTCCGCGGCGTGCGCGGCTACCTCGTCGACGGCGGCTGCCGCGACACGGAATTCATCGTCGAGCTGGGGTTCCGGGTATTCTGCCGTTACGTCACGCCGATCGACGTCGTCGGCCGCTGGAAAGCCGAGACCTTTGGCGACCCCATCTCGATCGGTGTCGTCACGATCCGCACCGGCGACTACGTGCTGGCCGATCGCGACGGCGCCGTCGTGATTCCCGGCGAAATCGTCGAGGAGGTGGTTTCAAAAACCGAAGCGGTCATGAACACCGAGAACGAGGTGCGCACCGCGATCATGCGCGGCGTCGATCCTCAGCAAGCCTACCTGCAATATGGAAAATTCTGACGGCACGATGCCGCTGTTGCAGATTCACCCGACGGACAACATCGCCGTGCTGCGGCGATCGTTGCCCGAAGGTGCAACCTACTTGGTGGAAGGAAGGCCGCATCACTTGCCGCGCGCGCTCGCGCTCGGCCACAAGATCGCTCTCTCGACGATCCCCACCGGCGCCAAGATCATCAAATACGGCGTGCCGATCGGCTCCGCGCTCGTGGACATCGCCGCCGGCGAACACGTGCACGTCCACAACATGAAGAGTGATTACCTGCCGACCTACACGCTCGAGGAAGGGGAAAAATATGCCGCCCATTAAAGCCTGGCTCCGCGCGGATGATCGCAAGGGCATCCGCAACACGGTGCAGATTGTCTATCTCGTCGAATGCGCCCACCACGTCGCGACGAAGATCGCGGCGGCGTTTTCGGACGACGACGTGAACGTCATCGGCTTCGGCGGCTGTTATCCGAACGCCTACGCGCACAAAATGCTCTGCCAACTCTGCACACATCCGAACGTCGGTGCGGTGCTGCTCGTCTCACTGGGCTGCGAGGGCTTCGACCGTCGCGCACTGCTCGACGTGATCCGCGCCAGCGGTCGTCCGGTGGAATTGATCGGAATCCAGGCGACCGGCGGCACGCGCAAGACAATCGCGACCGGCCAAGAGTGGGTGCGCTGCGCGTTGACGGATTTGGCCGCACTCCCGCGCGTCGACATGGCCGTGGAGGAGCTGATCATTGGCACGGTTTGCGGCGGTTCCGACGCGATGAGCGGCATCACGGCCAATCCAGCCGTCGGCGATTGCTTCGATCGTCTCGTGGCGGCGGGTGCCACCTGCATTTTCGAGGAAACGGGCGAACTCATCGGCTGTGAGCACATCATGGCCGCGCGAGCCGCCACGCCCGCGCTGGGCGAGGAACTGGTGCGCAGTGTCGAAAAGGCTGCCGCGTATTACGCCGTGCTCGGACACGGCAGCTTCGCCCCCGGCAACGCCGACGGCGGCCTGACCACGCTCGAGGAAAAATCGATGGGCGCCTACGCGAAAAGCGGCAGCTCCCGCATCAACGGCATGCTCCAGCCGGGCGATGTGCCGCGCGGACGCGGCTTGCATCTGCTTGATGTCGTCCCCGATGGCGAAGTGCGCTTTGGATTCCCGAACATCAACGACAACGCCGAAATTGCCGAGCTCATCGCCTGCGGCTCGCACGTCATCGTCTTTACCACCGGTCGCGGCTCGGTTGTCGGCTCGGCGATCTCGCCCGTCATCAAAGTTTGCGCGAATCCAGAAACTTACCGGCGCATGACCGACGACATGGATGTGAACGCGGGCCGGATCGTCGAGGGAGCCGCCGCGATCGCGGACGTGGGCGCGGAAATCTTCGGACTCGTCGTCGCCGTCGCGGCCGGACAAAAGACGTGTTCGGAGCAGCTCGGGCACCGCGAGTTCGTGCTCACTTACAAGGCCTTCGCACCCCCCAGCCCCGCTTGCGCCTGCTGACCATGGACCTCGAATTGAAGAACAAGGTGGTGGTGGTCACGGGAGGTGCCAAGGGCATCGGCGAGGGCATCGCACTGGCTTTTGCCGAGGAAGGCGCGCTCGTGGCCGCGCTGGATCGTGACGAGCCCACGCTGCGGAGGCTCGCGCACCGGGCGGTTGCGGAGGGTTGGAGTCTGACCGGCTTTCCGCTCGATCTGCGTGACGAGTCCGCCGTCAGCGCCGCATTTGGCGAGATCGAGCGTCGTTTCGGCGGGATCGACATCCTCGTGAACAACGCCGGCGGCAACGATGCGGTCGGGTTGCACCATTCGCCGGCGGAGTTCGTCGCCTCGCTCGAGCGCAATCTCGTCCACTATTTCACCTGCGCGCATTTCGCGCTGCCGGCCTTGAAAAAAAGCCGCGGAGCGATCGTCAATATCAGCTCAAAGACCGCGCTCACCGGACAGGGCGGCACTTCGGGCTATGCTGCGGCGAAAGGTGCCATCAATGGATTGACCCGCGAGTGGGCGGCCGATCTGGCGCAGCACGGCATCCGGGTTAACTGCGTGCTGCCGGCAGAGGTGATAACGCCGATGTATGAGCAGTGGTTGGCCAAGGCACCCGATCCCGCGGCCGCACGAAGGCAACTCGATCTCACGATTCCGCTGGGCCGGCGAACCACGACCATTCGCGAGGTTGCCGACCTGGTTGTCTTCGTGGCTTCGTCTCGCGCCTCGCACCTTACCGGGCAGATCCTGTGTGTTGACGGCGGTTACATCCACCTGGACCGCGCGCTAACCGCTCCGGTGACCCATCTGAAAAAATCCGAATAGCGCCCCCCGCCCAGCAGCCGTAAATATCGATCACGGCGTGCCCAATTCCGAAACTTCGGCCGGCCAGTGACTGAAGACTCAGGGTGACGCGGGTATGTTCGCGTTCGCCCAAACGAAAAACGACGCCGGATACCCGATGCCGTGAGCCTTTGATCACGGGCGGTTGGCGGCGTTGGCTGGCTGGCGGTATCACTCGCCCGAACCATCTGCCGCGGTCCGTTACTGCGTAAGCGCGCGAACGTGGAAACTGACGGAAACAACAAAGGTGCCGCCGCTTCAGAATTCAGTCCCGCGATACCTGGCTGCGACACTAAGGCCGATTGATTTTGAGGCGGAAGAGAACGTTGCCGCCCGCGGTTATCGGGGGGCTGTATGCGCGCATCCGCGGCGATAAGGTTCCACTGGAAATGGCGCGCAACAAGACCATTGGCCATTCTCATGTGCTGACTCCGGAGCCGTGCCTGGACGAAAAGGCTGCACTGCGGCTGCGCACCATCGACCATTATGCCGGCGCGCTGAGCGTCTATGTCGCGTTTCGCACCGGAGACGGCTAGGGAAGAGGAGATCCGGTTCAATGGCACGCAAGTCCCCCACCGGCTTGCCTCGTGAAGCAGCGCACGCTCACGCCGGCGCAGAAGCGGTTCCTCAAGAACGAGACGTTCCACGGCAACGAGATCGTCGCCGGCACGCGCCGCCTGTGCCTGATGAACCTGTTTCTCCACGGCATCGGAGAGATCGAGGGCAACAGCGCCATCGCCTCGACCGACGCCCTCATCGCCGTGCCGTCGCAGACCTTCGATTACGTTCTCGCGAATCCGCCCTTCGGCAAGAAGAGCTCGATGACCTTCACCAACGAGGAAGGCGAACAGGAGAAGGAAGACCTCGTTTACAACCGACAGGATTTCTGGGCCACGACCTCGAACAAACAGCTCAACTTCCTCCAGCACATCCGCTCGCTCCTCAAGACCACCGGCCGCGCCGCCGTGGTGTTGCCCGACAACGTCCTCTTCGAAGGCGGCGCCGGCGAGACCGTGCGTAAGAAGCTCATGGAGACGACCGAACTCCACACGATCCTGCGTCTGCCCACCGGCATCTTCTACGCGAACGGCGTGAAGGCCAACGTGCTCTTCTTCGACAACCGTCCCGCCAGCAAGGAGACCGCGACGAAGGAAGTCTGGTATTACGACTACCGCACCAACATCCACCACACGTTGAAGCGGAAGCCCCTGCGCTTCGATGACCTCGCCGACTTCATCGCCTGCTACAACCCGCAGAACCGCCACAAGCGGAAGGAAACCTGGCACGCCGAGAAGAATCCAACCGGCCGCTGGCGGAAATTCACCCACGCCGAACTCGCCGCCCGCGACAAGACGAGCCTCGACCTCTTCTGGCTGAAAGACGACAGCCTCGCCGACCTCGACAACCTGCCCGAACCGACCGACCTCGCGGAGGAGATCATCGAGAACATCGAAGCGGGCTTGGCCAATTTCCGGAACGTGGTCACGGCTTTGGGAAAGTAGGGCGAAGGCCGAGGCGGGTGAGGCGGCGCGAGGACGTTGCCGCTCGCTATGCCTCGCGGCGGGAATACCGTGGGCGGCACTCATGAAAACTGCGTGCCTGCTCAGTCTGACACTTTGGTTTGCGTGCGGAGGTCTCGTTGCCGGACCGGCGGCGCCGAGCGTGAGGGCGAGCGGGTTCGTTTATGAAACCGCGCCGTTCCCGCAGGCTCACGCGTCCACGCTCGTGGAGACGGCGGCGGGCACGTTGCTGACGGCATTTTTCGGCGGCACGCACGAGCGGCATCCCGATGTCGGCATCTGGATCGCGCGCTTCGAACAAGGGCGCTGGTCCGCTCCGCTCGAGGTGGCCGACGGCGTCCAATACACGCGCGCTGACGGCACGGTCGTCCGTCACCCAACGTGGAACCCCGTGCTCTTCCAGCCGCGCAACGGTCCGTTGATGCTTTTCTACAAGGTCGGCCCGAAACCGCAGACATGGTGGGGCATGCTCATGACCTCGGTCGACGACGGTCGCACGTGGAGCGAGCCGCGGCGTCTGCCTGAGGGCGTCTTCGGTCCGATCAAGAACCGGCCGGTCGAGCTGGCGGACGGCACCATTCTCTGTCCGAGCAGCACCGAGACGAAGGAGCTCGGCTGGACGGTGCATCTCGAACTCACGCGCGATCTCGGCCGCACCTGGACCGTGGTTGGCCCGATCAACACCAAGGCCGAGTTCAACGCGATCCAGCCGAGCGTGCTCTTCCACGCGGATGGACGCTTGCAGCTGCTCTGCCGCAGTCAGGAGGGCGTCGTCACCACGAGCTGGTCCGCGGATCAGGGACGGACTTGGAGCCGGATGACGTCCACGGGGCTGCCGAACCCGAACTCCGGCACGGATGCGGTGACGCTTGCCGACGGACGCCACGTTTTGGTCTATAACCCCGTCGGATTGGCGGCCGGCAAGAAAAGCGGTTCCCGTTCGCCGCTTGCCGTTGCGATTTCCGCGGATGGCGTGGTCTGGCGGGATGTCGTCGAACTGGAGAACGACATGGCGGAACACGGTTACTCCTATCCGGCCGTGATCCAGACGCGCGACGGTCTCGTGCACATCACCTACACGTGGCGCCGCGAGAAGATCCGCCACGTCGTGCTCGATCCCGCGGCGCTGGCTGGCGAATGATGGCGCGCTAAGACGGACGCGGGGGTGGTCGCGGGCGCCAAAATGAAGAACGGCGCCGGAGTGCCGGCGCCGTGAGACTTTGATGGCGGGCGGAGGATCAACCGCCGCCCGCGGTGTGGGAGGAATTACTGGTAGACGATTTCGAGCACAGGGCGGTTGGCGGCGGTGGCGTTGTCGCCGGGATACCACGTGATGTAGTCGTTGCCGGTGTCGTCGTTGTCGTCGGTCGCGAAATAAACGCGGAACTGCGTGTGTCCGGTCTTGTTGACGAGGCCGAGGCCGGTGCCGTTGAGCGCGCCGGTGGACCAGTCGTTGTTGTTCGCGGCGTTGCTCAGGGCGGCGACCTGCGTGGCGTCGGCGGCGGCCTGGAAATCGCCGGTGGCGAGCGCGGTCGCGCCGCCGAAGCCGGTGCCGCCCTTGAGGTCGACGTGGCAGGTGCCGTGCGTGCCGAAGGGGTTGGTGCCCGTGACGCCGGAGCGGCGGAGCTTCAGCGTGGCGGAGACGATCGTGGCGCCGTCGGGGATCGCGGAGGTGTCGAAGGAGACGAGCGTGCGGTATTGGCGGTCCTGGTTGTTGTCGCCGGCGCGGAGCGCGGAGCTGTCGGTGGAGCCGCCGGCGCTGGTGTTCTCGCCGGATTCGAGCACCCAGCCGTCGTGGGCGGCGACGCTCGTAAAGGTGACGGTGACCTGCGCGGGCGGCGTCGTGGCGGTGGCGGGGTTGGAGGCGGGCGAGTCGCCGTGGGTGTTGGTGGCGCGCACGCGGTAGTGATACGTGGTGTTGCCGGAGAGTCCGGTGTCGGCGTAGGCCGTGGCGTTGGCGGCGGTGGTGGTGAGCAGGCTGAAATTCACGCCGTCGGTGGAGCGTTCGACCTTGAAGCCGGTCTCGTCGCCGGAGTGGTCGGTCCAGGCGAGGTCGATCTGGCTCGACGAGGTGGCGGTGGCGCCGAGCGCGGAGGGGCCGGCGGGCGGCCGGGCGGGCACGGCGGCGACGGCGGCGACCTCGGCGGCGGAGAGCGCGCGCGAGTAGAGGCGGATGTCCTCCATCGCGCCGTTGAGGTGACGGCTGGCGATGAGGCTGTAGGCGCCGCGCCAGCCGAACCAGAGCGCGCTCTGCGGAGCAAAGCTGCCGCTCCAGGAGCCGACGCTGGCGGAGGAGACGCCGTCGATGTAGACGCGGAGGCCGTTCGTGGTGGAAACGGTGAGCGCGTAGTGGCGCCAGGTGCTGTTGGCGGTGATGCCGGTGACGTCGAGCGCGGTGTTGGACGGGGCCTCGTTGGCGTCGTGGAGGAGCGTGCGGAGGTTGTTGTTACTCTCGACGCGGAAGATGGTGAGGCTGTCCGCCTCGTCGTAGCCGCCGAGGTTGAAGAGATGCCGGAAGGCCGTGCTCGTGGCGGTGGGGTCGAGGCGGAAGCGGAACGTGAGGGTGAATTCGGCCGGGCCGACGGGGAAGTGCGGCGTGACGACGGCATCGTCGGCGCCGTCGAACTCGACCGCGGTGCCCGCGACGCCGGCGGCGGGTGCCGGTCCCGTGGCGCCGTAGGGGCGGAACGCGCCGTCGCGGCCGTGGCCGGACTCGTCGCGCCAGGCGCCGTCGTCGATGCGGTCGGCGAACCAGAGCTCGAGCGCAGCGTCGAGGTCGTTGTCGGTGAGCCGCACGGTGGCGGCGGCGGGCACGCCGGTCGCATGGCTGGCGCCGGGGGCGGCGGTGACGACGATGGTCTTGGCGGGCTCCATCACGCTGTCGTTGAGCGGCACGAGGCCGATGGTCTGGTTGGCGACGCCGTTGGCGAAGGCGACGCGGTCGAGCGAGTCGAGGCCGGTGACGTCGTAATCGACGCCGCGCACGGCGGTGCCGGTGAAGTGCAGCTGCGCCTGGAGCGTGCCGCTGACGAGGTCGCGGGTGACGTCGACGTTCACGGTGGAGCCGCCCTCGGTGGCGGTGGCGGCTTGGGCGACGACATGGACGGAGGCGCGGTCGTCGTCGGAGAGCGCGAGCGTGAGCGGAAGGACGTCGGCGGTCTGGAGCGCGGTGGGCGCTAGGGCGACGACGATGGTCTCGGCGCCTTCGGCGGCGGCATCGTTGGTCGGTGTGAGCGTGATGGTCTTCTGCGTCTCGGAGACGGCGAAGGAGACGCTGGTGGCCGAGGCGGTGTAATCGGTGTTGCGCACGGCGGTGCCGCCGAAGTCGAGGGCGATGGTCTCGGCGTTGGCGAGGTGGCCGGAGCGGGTGACGGTGAGCGTGAGGGCGCTGCCGTTCTCGTAGAGCCGGTCGGTGGAGGCGCTGAGGGTGAAGAGCGAGCCGCTGCCGAGGGCGTAGCCGAACTGGTCGTAGAGGAAATCGTGGAGCGAAGTGGCGAGTGCGCCGGCGAAGGCGGTGCGGTTGGCGTCGGTATCGCGCACGCCGTCGTAATGCGCCTCGATCTGCACGGCTTGGATGTTGCCGGTGTTCAGGAGCGAGCCGTGTTCCTCGATGTTGTAGCCGCCCTCGAAGTAGTCGTTGGCGCCGGGGCCGGGGTTGGTGGGGCTGGGCACGCTGGGGTAATTGCGGCGTTCGAGCAGGTCGCCGAGGCTGCGGGCGCCGCGGAGCAGGGCAGGGAGATCGATGCCGGGGCGGTAAGTGTGGGTGCGGAGCGAGGAATCTTCGGCGTAGGAGGGGCGGCGCAGCTCGGCGTCGCTCTGGTTGAGCTCGGCGGCGCCGAGGTTGTAGCCGAACTCGAGGCGATCGATGGCGTGGGCGTGGCCGTGGATGTCGACGAGGAAACCGAAACCGAACGCGGGCGCGATGACGTCGCGCGCGTCGCGGATGTAGTCGTGGAATTCGTTCCACGCGATCTCGGCCTCGGCGTCGCCTTGGGCGGCCTCGACGATCTCGCGGTTGGGATCGAGCTTCACGCGGTGGAGGCGGTTGACGATGAGGTGCGGGCGCTGGCCGGTGCGGGCGTGGATCTCGGCGACGATCTTGCGGGCGAGGTCCTGGGTGTTGAGGTCCTCGTCGACGGCGCCGTAGGTGCGGTCGGGGATCTCGGCCGGCTGCTCGCGGCCGCCGTGGCCGGTGACGATGATGAGCGGGCTGTCGCCGGGCTGGTATTCGATGTAGCCGTGGCGTCCGAAGGAGACCCCGCCGACGGGCACGGTGGCGGTGGTGGCGGCGGAAAAGGTGAAGTCGTCGATGGCGAGGCCCTGGTCGACGCCGCCGTCGTTGTCGTCGGAGATGCGGATCCAGAGGTCGGTGCCGTCGGCCCACTCGAAGCCGCCGACGGTGATGGCGGTGGAGGCGACGCGGTTGGCGGAGTCGGAGCCGGTGAGGTCGCCGGCGGTGCCGCCGGTCTGCGGGGCGGTGAGGGTGAGTGGCGTGATGAGGCCCCAGGTGCCGTCGTCGGCGAGGCTGGCGGGGTTGCCGAGCTTGAAGGAGACGCGGAGCTCGTTGGCGTTGGCGGTGCCGCTGCGATACCATTGCTCAAGGGCGTAGCTGAGCGTGAAGGTGCGGAGCGTGGCGCCGGTGGCGTTGCGGAGGCGGACGCCGTAGTGGATCTTGCCCGTGCTGTCGTTGGGCCGGCCGCCGAATGCGCCGTCGGTGGCGCTCGCGCTGGAGCGGAAGTGCTGCACGTCGCCGGACGAGGTGGCGGAGTTGATGCGGTAGGTGGAGGGCGTGCCGTTCAACTCGCGGTAAACAGACCAACCGGTGAAGTTGGCCGTGGAGTTGTCGGTCCACGTGGCGGCGTTGTTCGAGGCGGCGGGCAGGCCGCCGTTGAAGTTCTGGACGTAGCTGGAGCCGGCGGTGGCGTAGGAAACCTGCGCAGGGAGCGGGGCGCTGGCGGCGAGGGCGGCGAGGAGGGCGGCCGCGCGGAGAGACGAACGGGAAAGGAGGTGCATGGATGACCGAGAAAGCAAAACGGACGAATCTCCGGCCCGGCGGGCGCGGAGCGGGGGGGAAACGCGGCGCAGGGGCGGCGCGGCGGTGACGCTGGGGTGGGCGTGGGGCGGGGTGCTCGCGCTACGGCGGCTCACGGGCGCCGCGCGGGTTTTGCGCGGCGGGGGCGACGGCCGGGCCCACGACCGCAGGAAAAATCCGCGGCAACAGAAAATCGGCAGGCGGGGTAGTGCCTAGCACGCGCTCACTGTAACAGCACTGCAGGGCGGCGCACAGACCGGCGCTTTGCGCTACGTAATGGGCGTAGAAACGCGCAAGCCACGGACGCACCACCGGCCTCCGGGCGGCGGGTGCGACGGGCAACGTTCGCCGGGACGCCGAGGCGCGCGGCGGCCGGACCCGCTGGCGGCGCGCTCAGGGCGTGGTGATGGCGAGGCGGAGGAAGCGCCGGGTCGTCGCGTCGAAGGCGACGTCATCCGTGACGGTGACCGGCCCCGCGGTGTTAGCGGCGCCGGTGCTCGACCAGAGAGAGGTCCACGTCTGGAGATCGTCCGAGGCTTGCACGTCGTAGATGATCTCGGGCAGCGCGCGGCGCACGAACGACAGCGTGAGGCGGCGGTTCGCGTCGAGCATCAGCGCAGGGGCGCCGCTCGTGCCGGGCGTGTGCGGGTCGAGGGCGAGCGCGAACTCGAGCGCGTTGGCGAGGCCGTCGGCATCGGCATCGGCCGCCGCGCCGCTGAGTGCGGCGTCGGCGAGTTCGGGCGCGGAGAAATTGTCGCGCCGCCACTGTTCCCACGCGGAGAGGGGAGGCTCGGACGGGGCGTGCAACGCGGCGACTTCGGCCGGCGCGAGGGCGCGCGTGTAGAGGCGGACATCGGCGAGGCCGCCGCGATGGTGGCGGTGCGGACTCGGATCGGTGCCGCCGCTCCAGCCAAGCCAGAGCGGGGCATCGAGCGCGACCGGGACGGCTGGGGCCGCGGTGGAGGCGGTCGGCACGCCGTCGAGGTAGATCTGCACGGCGCCGGCGGGCGAGACGGTGAGAGCGTAGTGTTGCCACGTGCCGGCGGCGGGCGCGGGCACGGCGAGCGTGGTGGTGGCGGGATTGGCCGCCGTGTCGCCGAGCACGGTGCGCAGCATGCCGTCGGCCTCGGCGAGGAACACGTTCAAGCTCGCGGGCTGGGGCGGCGTGCCGAGGTTGAGGAGGTGGCGCTCGCCGTTGGCCGTGCCGGACGCGTCGAGCCGGAAGCGAAACGCGAGCGTGAAGCCGGAGGTGCCGAGCGCGAGGCGCGGGGCGACGGCGGCGGTCTTGGCGCCGTCGAATTCCACGGCGCGGCCCGCAGTGGCGTCCGCGACGGTCGGGAGGCTGGCGCTGGAGGGCTTCAGCGCCGCGTCGCGTCCGTGCGCGGAATCGTCGCGCCAGACGTCGTCCTCGATGCGATCGGCGAGCCACAGCGCGAGGTCGGCGGGCAGGTCGTCGTCGCCCCGCGCGAGCGTGAGTGCGGGCCCGCCGCGATGCGCCGGTCCGGCTTCGACCGCGAGGGTGAGCGTGCGGACCGGGTCGAGGCGCGTGTTGGGGAGCGCCGTGAGCGTGAGGGTGCGCGTGGTGTCGCCGGGGCCGAAGGTGACCTGGTTGGAGGCATCGAGGCCGGTGACGGCGTAATCGCGACCGCGCACGGCGCGGCCGGTGAATTGGACCGTGGCGGTGAGTGCGTCGGCGGTGAGGTCGCGGGTGAGCGTGATCTCGAGTGGATCGCCGCCTTCGCTGAAGGAGGCGCGAGCGGAGGTGAGTTGCACCGTGGCCAATTCGTCGTCGGTGAGGAGCAGTTCCACGGGCAGCACGTCGGCGGTCTGGAGTGCGGTGGGAACGAGGGCGACGGCGAGGGTTTCCGCGCCTTCGGCGGCAGCATCGTCGATGGGCGTGAGCGTGAGGGTTTTCTCGGTCTCGCCGGGCGCGAAGGTGAGGCTCGTCGCCGAGGCGGTGTAATCCTCCGCCAGCGTGGCGGTGCCGGAAAAGGCGAGCGCGATGGTCTCCTCCTCGCCGAGATGGCCGGAGCGGGTGACGGTGAGCGTGCGGGGCGCGCCGCTCTCGGCGAAGGTGGCGGCGGAGGCGGAGAGCCGGAAGAGCGAGCCGCTGCCGAGCGCGTAGCCCCATTGGTCGTAGAGGAAGGCGTTGATCGCCGTGGCGAAGGTCCGCGCGAAGGCGACGCGGGCGGCGGTGGTATCGCGGAGTCCGGTCCAGTGGGTCTCCATGAGGAAGGCCTGGACGTTGTCGAGGTGGATGCGGGAGCCCTGGGCCTCGCTGGTGTAGCCGCCGGTGCCGTCGAAGTAGGCGGCGCCGGCGGGACTGGGCATGTCGGGGCTGGGCACGGCGGGATAACCGCGTGCGACGAAGAGCGCGCCGAGGCTGCGCGGACCGCGGAGGAAGGACGGAAAATGCACGCCGGGCAGGTGGGCGTGCGTGCGGCAGGAGCTGTTTTCCGCGTAGGCCGGGTGTTCGAGTTGCTGGTCGCTGAGGTCGAGCTCCTCGGAGCGCACGACGTAGCCGAGCTCGATGCGCTGGATCGTGTGGCCGTGGCCGTGCGTGTCGACGAGGAGGCCGAAGCCGAAGTTCGACTCTGCGGAGGCGCGCGCGGTGGCGATGGCGCCGTGGTATTCGTTCCAAGCGATCTCGGCGTTGGGGTCGCCTTGGGCGGCGACAACGATGTCGCGGTTCGGGTCGAGTTTGCGGCGATGGATCAGGCTCATGATCAGGTGCGGCCGCTTGCCGGTGCGGGCGTAGATTTCGGCCACCATGCGCCGCGCCATGTCCTGGGTGTTGATGTCGCGCTCGAAGACGCCGTAGGTGCGATCGGCGATGTCGGCGGGTTCCTCCAACCCGCCGTGGGGCGCGGCGATGATCAGGGGGATGTCTCCCGGATGGATTTCGATGTAGCGGTTGCGTCCGAAGATCACGCCGCCGACGGGCACGTCGGTGGACGTGGAGGCGGTGAACACGACGTCGTCGAGCGCGATGCCGTGGTCGATGCCGCCATCGTTCGCATCCTGGAAGCGGATCCAGAGATCGGTGCCGGGCTCCCAGGCGAGGCCGCCGACGGTGAGGGTTTGCGAGACGGTGCGATTGGCGGCGAAGGAGCCGTTGAGCGTGGTGGCCTCGGTGCCGTCGAAGCTCGGCGCGTCGGTGGCGGCGTATTGGAGCGGGGCCCAAAAGCCGTCTTGCAAATTGGCGGGATCGCCGAGGCGGAAGGTAACGGTGAAGGAATTCGTGATCGTGGCGGTGCTGCGCGACCATTGCTCAAGCGCATAGCGCAGCGTGAACGTCCGCAATGTGACGCCGGTGGTGTTGCGGAGGCGGACGGCGTAATAGATTGGCCCGGCCGTATCGGCCGCGCGTCCGCCCAGTGCGCCGTCGGTCGCGGAAGCGGCGTTACGGAATTGCTGAATCTGGTTGTTCGAGGGCGTGTTGCTGATGCGGTAGGTCGCGGGCGTGCCGGTAAGATCGAACTGCGCATACCAGCCCGTGAACGTGACGTTGTCGGTCCACGGCACGGCGGTGTTGAGCGCGGCGGGCAGCCCGGCGTCGAAGGTCTCGACCAGCGGCGCCTCGGGTGTCGTGTAGGACAATTGCGCGCGCAACGGCAGCGCGGCGCAAAGGGTGAACACGAACAGCAGCACGCCGGCGCGGACGATATCCCGGAGCGCAGGGAACGAGGCAAAAGCAGATCGCATGAGGTGCCTAAGAAGCGGAGGTGGCCGAACTTGAGATGGAGGCGACCGTCATCTTAGCCGAAAGGCAGCGGCAACCCTAGGGGCAGGCTCCGCCCGGCGCATGGCGTAGGCGTCGCCGGGCGGTTTGGAGCGGGCCACGTGGCCCTTCCGCTGGCAAATGCTCGCGGCGAAGCGCGCTGTAAACGGCGCGTGCGTCTCAGGCCGTGAGTCGGCGATACAACGCCTCGTAGCGCGGCACGATGATGTCGGCCGAGAAATGCGCATGCGCCCGCTCGCACGCGGCGGCGCCCATGGCGCGGCGGCGTGCCGGCTCGCGCAGCAGACCCGCGAGCGCCGCCGCCAGCGCCGCCGTGTCGCCGAAGGGCACCAGCTCGCCGTGCACACCGCTCTCGATCACCTCGGGGATGCCACCGACGGCGAAGGCGGCGCTCGGGCACGAGAAGGTCATCGCCTCCAGGATGCTCAGGCAGAAGCTCTCCATCTGCGACGTGAACACGCCGACGTCGGCCGCCTGCAGGTAATCCTCGATCGCGGTCACGCGCTCGCGGACGATGATGCGGTCGGCCAGGCCGAGCGCGCGCGCCTGCGCGGCGTGCGGGGCGAAGTCGCCGCCGGCGAGCACCACGAGCTTGAACCGCTCGGTGCGGGCGAGGAGCGCGAGCGCCTCGAGCAGGAGGTCGATGCGTTTCACCGGCCGGAGATTCGAGAGGTGGAGCAGCATGGCCTCGTCGTCGGCGAGGCCGAGCTCCGCGCGCACGACGGCGCGCGGGCGCGCGTCGGGGCGGGGGGTGAAGAAATTCGGGATCACCTCCACCGGCGTGGAGAACTGGAACCGCTCGAGCATGGCGCGCTCGAGGAAGTGCGAGACGGTGGTGACCGCGTCGGCGTGCTCCAAGGCGTGTTGGATGGCCGGCGCGTAGCCGGCATCGCAGCCGAGGAGCGTCACATCCGTGCCGTGCATCGTCACGATGACCTTGGGGCGTTTTTCCTTCGGCAGCATCGTCATCGCCAGCATCGCGGCGGTGGCGTGCGGCACGGCGTAGTGCACGTGCAGGACGTCGAGCGCGTGGGCCTGGCTGACCTCGGCGAGCTTCACCGAGAGCGGCAGGGTGTAGTCGGGGTATTTGAAGAGATCGTAGCTGTTCACCTCGACCGGGTGGAAGCGGATGCGCGGCGCGTCGACCGGCATGCGGAACGGCGGCGAGTGCGAGACGAAGTGGATCTCATGCCCGCGCGCGGCGAGTTCCTCGCCCAACTCGGACGCGAGGATGCCGCTGCCCCCGACGGACGGGTGGCAGACGATGCCGAGGCGGAGCGGACGGTCGGGCATGGGACGGGTTGTGCGGACGGAGGCTCAGAAGCGGCGCGCGCCGCGGGAGATGTCGGTGAGCGAGTGGAAGACGAGCGGGTCGTTCGGCCAGAGCGGCTGCGCGTGGCCGACGCCGGCGTTGAGGCCGTGGACGCGCGCGCGGGCGAGCTGGAGCTCGACGTAGTTGCGCGTCTTCATCTGCGAGGCGTGCGCCTCCATGGCCTTGGTCCACGCGGTCATGACGGGTTTGTCGGACACGTCGATGATGACCGGCGGGGTGTCGCGCGGTTCGGCGCCGGGGCCGAGGGCGTAGAAGAAAAGCTGGCCGACGGCGTGCGGGGTGCGGGCCTTGAGCTCCGGCACGCCGCCGTAGCGGGCGAGCCGGGTGGCGTCGCGGGCGAGCTGGCCGAGGCGCCAGTGGTCGGGGTGTTGATTGGGCTCGGGCGTGGGTGCGAGCACGATGCCGGGCCGCACGGCGCGGATGATGGCGGCGAGCTTGAGCGCGTGGGCGTTGCGGACGTCGAGGTGCGAATCGCCGTCGAGTTCGACCCATTCGAGCGTGGCGCCGAGGTGCTTGGCGGCCTTCTCCGCCTCCTTGGTGCGTTCGGCGGGCGTGCCGTTGGTGCCGGCCTCGCCGCGCGAGCAGACGACGAGGTGGGCCGGGCGGCCGGCCTGCGTCTCGCGGGCGACGATGCCGCCGGCGCCGAATTCGATGTCGTCCGGGTGCGCACCGAAGGCGAGCAGGGGGGCGGTGGTGAGATTCATGGGAAAGGAGGACCGGCGTGGAGTGGCGTTGGACTTTGATCGGCTGGAGCGGCGGGCGCTTTCGGGACAGATGCCGGGCGCGGGCCGACGCGATGGCAGCAGACGCTGCCGGATGCGCGGGCGGACGTCAGGCGGGAAATTCGCTCCAGGCCTCGTCGGAGCGTTCGATCGGGTCGCGGGGGACGAAGGTGATGTCGGGGGCGTCGGCGACGTTGAGGTAGGCCTGTTCGCCGGCGCCGGCGATGTAGTGCGTGCAGTGGATGACGGACTGCATCCAGCGCAGGCGGCTGTCGCGCGTGGGGCTGATCTGGCTTGGGGCGAAGGATTGAGCGGGGAGAGTGATGTAGCTGTTGCCGCCCTCGTGGAGTTTGAGTTGCCCGTCGAGCAGCCGCGCGCGGACGAGTTCGCCCTCGTGCGGGACGTCGACGAAGCAGTCGCCGATGGCGCAGGCGGCCTCGCGCACGGCGCGGTCGCCGGAGCGGACGACGCGCACGCCGTCGAGCAGGCCCTGCGCGCGATACAGCTCGAGGCAGAAGTCGGCGACGTTGTCGGCGCGCACGGCGCGGAAGGCTTCGAGCGCGGCCGGTCCGACGAAGGCGCCGAGCGTGCGCGCCATCTGCGGCTGCCAGTCGGCGGGGAGGCGCTTGGCGAAGAGCGGGGAGAACTTGCGCTGGAGCTTGTTCGCGAAGGTGAAGTTCAGCGTCTGTGGCTCGCCGGTGCGGCGGTGGCGCAGGGTGGTCTGCGTCTCGCGCGGGTCGTGGTCGCTGTCGTGGTAGAAGAACACGATCTCGCCGCCGATCTCGCGCTGGAGCCGGCGCGCGGTGACGAACTTCGCGTAGAGGAAACGGCGCGGGAAGAAGCCGCAGGGTTGCTGGCCGAAGCAGATGATCGGAGAAATCATTTAACCACGGATCTCACTGGGACCACGGATGAAGCCTTCGGATGCGGTCGGTTGATCCGTTTCATCCGTGCAATCCGGGGTTGGTTGGTTTGGGAAGGATAAGTTGCAGCACCGCGGCAAAGAGCACGCAGGCGGCGCAGCCGATGAGGTTATACCAAAGGTAGGAGATGGTGAGCGTGCCGTAGAGCACGAAGACGAGCAGCTGCGCCGCGACGGCGCCCCAGAAAACGGCGGTGCCGCCGACGCGCCGGAGGAAGAACGCGACGAGGAACAGGCCGAGCACGACGCCGTAGAAGATCGAGCCGAGGATGTTGATCGCCTCGATGAGGTTCTCGGCGAAGCCGGCGAAGAGCGCGAAGCCGATGGCGAAGAGGCCCCACGCGGCGGTGAACCATTTCGCGACGCGGACGTTGCGCGCCTCGTCGTGCGCCGCCAGCGGGCGGAAGTGGCGCCAGAGGTCGATGGTGGAGGTGGTGGCGAGCGCGTTGAGCTCGCTCGCCTTCGAGCCGAGCGCGGCGGCGATCATGACCGCGATGAGCAGGCCGACGACGCCGGAGGGCAGCTGCGTGACGATGAAGCCGAGGAAGACGTAGTCGGAGTCCTTCACCTTGGCGCGCGGATCGGCGGCGAGGAGCGCCTGCTTCGCCTCGGCGCGCACGGCGTCGGTGGCGCGGTTGGCCTCGACCAGCGCGGCGCGGGCGGATTGCTCGCCGGCCTCGTCGCCGCTGCGGCGCGCGGCCTGCCAGGCGGCGATCTTTTCCTGCTTCGCGACGTGGAGCGCGGCGTGTTTCTCCTCCAGCGCGCGGAAGACGGCGCCGTTCGGCCCGGCGGCGTGGTGCGACCACTCGGCGCGGTTGTGGAAAACCGGCGCGGGCTGGAACTGGTAGAACACGAACACGAGCGCGCCGAGCAGCAGGATGAAGAACTGCATCGGAATCTTCAGCAGCGCGTTGAAGACGAGCCCCATCCGGCCTTCGCGGAGCGACGCGCCGCCGATGTAGCGCTGGACCTGCGACTGGTCGGTGCCGAAGTAGGAAAGCGAGAGGAAGAGACCGCCGAGCAGGCCGCTCCAGAACGTGTAGCGCTTCGCGGGATCGAGCGAGTAGTCGACCGCCTCGAGCTTGCCCAGCGCGCCGGCGAGGTGCGCGGCACCGTCAAAGCCGAGGTCCGCCGGCAGCTTGGTCAACAACACGAAGAAGGCCGTGATCATGCCCGCGAAGATGACGCCCATCTGCCATTTCTGCGTCAGGCTCACGGCGGCGCTGCCGCCGGTCACGGTGTAGAGGATGACGAGCACGCCGGTGCCGATGATGGTGAAGTCGAGCCGCCAGCCCAGCACGGTGGAAAGGATGATGGCCGGCGCGTAGATCGTGACGCCCGCGGCGAGACCGCGCTGGAGCAGGAACAGGCCGGCGCCGAGCAGGCGCGTCTTCGCGTCGAAGCGCCGGCCGAGATATTCGTAGGCCGTGTAGACGCCGAGCCGGCGGTAGATCGGCAGGAAGACCGCGCACACGATGATGAGCGCGAGCGGCAGGCCGAAATAATTCTGCACGAAACCGATGCCGCTCTCGAAGCCCTGGCCCGGGATGGAGAGGAATGTGATCGCGCTCGCCTGCGTGGCGGCGACGGAGAGCCCGATGGTGAACCAGCCCGTCGTCTTGCTGCCCTTGAGATAGGTGTCGAGGTGGTCGGTGTGCCGCGTGCGCCATGCGCCGTAGGCGGCGATGCCGACCATGGTCCCGAGCAGGACGATCCAATCGAGCGGCGTCATGCGAACACGCGGGAAAAAACGGTCAGCCCGATCACGACGAGCGCGAAGACCGCGAGCACGAACCAATACACGCCGCGCCACGTGCGGAAACCGGGCAACGCGGGTGGTTCGTCGGGCGTCAGGGGGTCTTTTTCAGCAGCGGGGCGCATAGGGTGGGCGGGTGCGTTTCCTTACCACGGATGACGCGGATGGAAACGGATTGGACGGATGAGCGTCGCGGGAATCGCGCAGCGTGATCCGGGGAAATCCGTGCCATCCGTGATCAAAGCGAAGGTTCGCACGCGGTATCATTCTCCTTTCAAGGAAACGAGATTGGCGAACAGCCGCCACGCGCCGGGCACGCCGGCCGGCAGCTGCCGGAAGAAGGCGACGCCGGTGTAAACGTAGTGGCCGCGACCGTGACGCGCGACGAGCAGGCTGCTGCGCAGCGGCGGCTCGCCGGGATCGTGCATGGCCAGCAGCGCGGTGAAGGCGGTCTCGTCCCACTTCGACGGGAAATACGCGCCGCGCTCCTGCACCCAGCCGGCGAAGTCGGTCGCGGCGTCGAGACGGTTCGGCACGTTGAGCGCCGGGTGGTCGGGCGCGAGGAAGGCGACGGGCGCGGTCTCGTCGGTCACGCGCAGGCGCGGGGCCGGGCCGTCGATCGAGAGATCGAAGGGAGCGAGCGGCGTGGCGAGCAGGCCGTTGGGGCGGTTGTATTGCGCGATGACGGTGCCGCCTTGCTCGACCCAGGCGAAGAGGCCGGGGAGGGCGTCCTTCAGGTCGGCGCGCTCATTGAAGGCGCGCACGCCGATGACGACGGCGTCGAGGCCGGCGAGTTTTTCCGGCGTGAGATCGGCGCCGGTGAGCGGGCGCACGGCGTAACCCATTTGCGCGAGGCACTCGGCCACGTAGTCGCCCGCGCCGGGCAGGTAACCGATGTTCCGGCCGTGCGTGCCGAGCTCGAACGTGGCGAGGCGGGCGCGGGCGGGCGGCTGGAGAAGCTGCACGGGCAGGTGCGCGTAGCGGAGCGCGATGCGCTGGTGCGAGTAATCGTGGCCGCCGAGGGTGGCCACGGCGTTCACCCAGCCGCGCGAGGCGGCGGGCGGGGCGGTGAGCGTGAACGTGACGCGCGCCTGGTCGCCGGCGGCGGCGAGTTGGAATTCGCGGCTGGCCGGCGCGACGCTCCAACCGGCGGGCAGTTCGAGCCGCACGGTGCCGTGCGCGTCGGCGCGCGCGGCGGAGATGGCGAGCGACACTTCCTTCGTCGCGCCGGGCGCGACGTAGAAAACCTCGGAGGCGAACTCGAGCGCGACGGGTGGGATGACGTCGAGGCGGCGGGGCTTGGCGTCCGCTTGGCCGGGCTCGGTGTGCCGGGGTTCGTCGGCGATGACGAGGGTCTCGTCGCCGATCTGGAAGACGTGCTCGATGCGCAGGGCCGGGGGATTTTCCGGGCGGCCGATGAGCGTGGGATCGCTGACGCGGGCGATGCCGGCTTCGCCTTCCTCGCGGAGCCAGTAGGGCTGCGTGAGCGGCGTGTCGTCGGGCAATGTCAACTCGAGCGAATCGCTGAAGGGCGCGCCGGCGGCGAGCGGGCGCGCGGCGGGCGGGAATTTCACCGCGGTAAGCGAGGTGCGGAGGCCGGCGTAGCGGACCTCGGGCGCGGAGGCCGTCAACTCGGCGCGAAAGGTGAGGCGGATGTTTTCGCCGGGCACGACCTCGGGTCGGTCGACGGTCGTCTGCACGCGCAAGCCGAGGCAGGATTGGATGACGCGGTCGAGTTGGGCGCGTTTGTCGTCCACGATCGGATCGGCGGGAAGCGCGGCGAGGAGCCGGCGGAGGTCGAGCAGGGCCGGCACGGAGGCGGCGGGCTGGGCGGGATCGAAGGCCGTGGCGATCGCGGCGAGGCCGGCGTCGATCGCGCGTCCGCCTTCGTAGCGCGCCCAGGAGGTCTCGATGCCGTCCATCAAATCGGCGGCCGTCGCGTTCGCCGGTTCGCCGGCGAGGAGAAGGAAAGTCTGTTCGTTCGTGCCGGTCCGCGCGCGGGTGACGAAGCCGCCGAGGCCTTGCGTCTTGTGCATGGCGCGGCTGTGCGCGGCGATGAGGCCGAAGGCTTCGCCGGTGACGGGGTCGGTGCCGGCGATGTCCTGCTGGAACATGGGGCCGGAGAGCGGGAGCGGCGTGTCGGGGTTGAAGCGAAATACGTTCCAGAGCACGCGCTTCGGCTGCCACGGCGCGAGGCCTTGGGCGAGTTGCTCGGGGTAGGCGGTCGGATCGCCGGCGAGCTTGAAGGCCTCGACCGCGAGGATGCCGGAGGCGGTGTGGTGGCCGTGGCCGCCGCTGCCGGGCGGGATGGGGAAGCGCGTGACGACGACGTCGGGGCGGAATTGCCGGTAGATGCGCACGACGTCGGCGAGGACTTGGTCGCGGTCCCAGAAGCGCAGCGTCTCCTCCGGGGATTTGGAGAAACCGAAATCGATCGCGCGCGTGAAGAATTGGCGGCCGGTGTCGAGTTGGCGGGCGGCGAGGAGTTCCTGCGTGCGGAGGACGCCGAGGCGCTCGTCGAAGTCGCGGCCGAGTTCGTTCTGGCCGCCGTCGCCGCGGGTGAGGGAGAGGTAGGCGGTGCGGTAGCCGCGGCCGCGGGCGAGCCAGGTGATGAGCTCGGTGTTCTCGTCGTCGGGATGCGCGCCGACGTGGAGCACCGTGCCGAGCGTGCGCAGCGAGCGGAGTTCCTGGGCGATCGCGGCGGGCGGGAGCGGGGCCGGTGCAGGTGCGGCGCGCGATGCGGGCGTGAACGTGAACGAAGCGAGCGTGATCGGGATCGTGGCGAGAACGGCAGCGGCGCGCATGCGGGAGGGAAGGGGAGCGGGGAAAAGAAGAGGGCTGGGCCTCGGTCCAGCCCTGTGAGGGAACGAAACGAGTCGGGTTCGGTGCGCCCGGCGGGCGCTGCTCACTGCACCCGTGAGAGCAACGCCTTGTTCAGGCGGATGTATTCGTCGCGGAGCTCGGCGGGTTGATCCTTGCCGGCCTCGGCGAGGGCGATCGACTCTTCGGCGGCGGCCTTGGCACCGGCTTTGTCGCCCAGGCGTTCGAGGATGAGGGCCTTGCGGTGCACCATCCACATCTGGCCCGGGCGGCCGGCGATGGCGGCGTTCATCAGTTCGAGCGCCTTCGGCAGGTCATGGTTGTTTTCGAGGAAGAACATCGCCGCGGAGAAGAGCATCATCGGATTCGGCTTGGCCGCGGTGTTGGCGAGGGCGGCTTCGACCTTCGGGACGAGCATGCCGACGGTGTCGACCGTGAGGGGGACTGCGACGGAGGTCGTTTCCCAAGTGAGATTGAGGGTCGCGGAGTTGTCGCGGAGGTCGTTGAACCAAATCGCGAATGACTCGACGGGCGCGGAGAGTGTGACGGGCTTGGCGGTGACGCGAGCGACGTCATTCTTGGCGTCGTAGCTGTAGGAGCCCCATTGCGACATGTTCTTGTGGATGATGATCGTCCACTCGTCCTGGTTCGGGATGGTGAACAGTTCGTAAGTGCCGGCTTCGAGATTGGCGCCGCCGAGAGTCACGGGCGTGCTGAAGGTGATTTTCGGCGCGGAGTTGGCACCGGTGCGCCAGATGTGCCCGTAAGGCACGAGGGCGCCGAAGATCGCACGGCCCTTCATGCTCGGGCGGGCGTAGGTGATTTCGATGTCGGTGATGCCGACGCGCTGCTTGAGCGAAGCAGCGGGGCTGGCGGCGGGGAATTGGAGCTGGGGCGCGGCGGTCTGGGCCGGCAGTGCGGCCGCGGCAGCGAGACCGACGGCGAGGACGAGCGTGGAACGGGTCAGTTTCGAGATCATGGGGGGGAGGCTAGGAGTTGAGCCGGAGGAGCCTATGCAGGAGCGACCAAAGCACAAGGTTCCGCGATGAACGAGCGGAGGTCGTCGGGGAGGCCCGCGGTGCGCGGTGCGGAATTCGGCGCGGATTAAAAGTGCTCAACTCGCGTTTTGCCGGGTCTGCTAAGCGCGCCGCGCGGGCCGGTCCGGTTGACTGTGTCATATTCCGGGGCGTAGTAACGGCTCCCATCAACCCCACCCCTTGCGGCCGCCGAGCCGCGCCGTGCCCCATGTCCTCCGTCACACCCGAAGCCCCGCAAAAAACCGAAGAGACCCGGTCCGTCATCGACATGTCGAAGATGAGCGAGGGCCAGCGCGCGGCGTTGCAGGTCACGGAGGCCGCGCGCGAGACGGTCGACGACCTGAGCTTCGTGGCGCACCTGTTCATGGGCCGCTGGCGGCCGGGCAAGATCGCGCCGCTCACGGACGTCGACGCGGAGGAGAAGGCGCGGGCGGACGGCTTCCTCGCCGATCTCGCGACGTTCCTGCGCGCGCACGTCGATCCCGACGCCATCGACCGCAGCGGCGAGATCCCGGCGGCGGTGCTGGACGGACTCGCGAAGCTCGGCGCCTACGGCATCAAGGTGCCGCAGAAATACGGCGGCCTCGGCTTCTCGCAGACGACCTACGGTCGCGTCTGCCAGCTCATCGCCAGCCACTGCACCAACACCTTCGCGCACCTCTCCATCCACCAGTCCGTCGGCGTGCCGCAGCCGCTGATGCTCTTCGGCACGGAGGAGCAGAAACGGAAATTCCTCCCGCGCGTCGCCGCGGGCGAGATCTCGGCCTTCGCGCTCACCGAGGCCGGGGTCGGCTCCGACCCGGCGCGCATGCAGACCACCGCCACGCCCACGGAGGACGGCGAGGCCTTCCTGCTCAACGGCGAAAAACTCTGGTGCTCCAACGGCACGCGCGCCGGCCTGCTCATCGTCGCCGCCCAGACGCCGCCGAAGCTCGTCGACGGCAAGCCGCGCACGCAGATCACGACCTTCGTGGTCGAGGCGAACACGCCCGGTGTCGCGGTCGTGCACCGCAGCCAGTTCATGGGCCACCGCGCGATCTACAACGGCGTGTTGCGTTTCACCGACGTGCGCGTGCCGCGCGCGAACATCGTCGGTGGCGAGGGGCGCGGCCTGAAAGTCGCGCTCACCACGCTCAACGCCGGCCGCCTCTCCATCCCCGCGGCCAGCCTCGGCACGGCCAAACGAGCGTTGCAGATCGCACGCGAGTGGGCCGGCACCCGCATCCAGTGGGGCGTGCCCATCGGCCGGCACGCCGCCGTGGCGGAGAAGGTCCGCCGCATCGCCGCGCACGCGTTCGCGCTCGAGGCCATGCTCCTCACGACCTCGCGCATCGTCGACCGGGACAAGAAAGCCGACATCCGCCTCGAGGCCGCCATGTGCAAGCTCTGGGGCACCGAGAAGGCGTGGCTGTGCGTCGACGAACTCATGCAGGTGCGCGGCGGACGCGGTTACGAGACCGTCGAGTCGCTCCGGGCCCGCGGCGAGAACCCGTATCCCGTCGAGCGCATGATGCGCGACGCGCGCGTGACGACGATCTTCGAGGGCTCCTCGGAAATCCTCCGGCTCTTCATCATGCGCGAGGCGCTCGACCCGCATCTCCGGATCGCCGGCATCGCGCTCAACACCGAGCGCCCGTGGGGCGAGCGGCTCGCCTCGGCGGCGAAAGCCGCGGGCTTCTACGCGTGGTGGTATCCGCGGCAGTGGCTGCCCATCGGTGGCGCCGCGCCGGCCGGCATGCACCCGCGGCTCGCGCGGCATTTCCGCCGCGTGGCGGGGCTCTCGCGCCGGATGGCGCGCACGCTCTTCCACCAGATGGTGAAGTTCGGCCCGCAACTGGAGAAACGCCAGGTGCTGCTCGGCCGCATCGCCGACATCGGCGCGGACCTCTTCGCGCTCGCGGCGACCTGCGTCCACGCGCAGAAGCTGCTCGAGGACGGCGAGGCGGAAGAAAAGGTCCTCGCGCTGGTCGACGATTTCCAGGCGCTGGCGACACTGCGCATCCGGCAGAATTTCGCCGGCATCGCGCACAACGCCGACCAACACGGTTACGACCTCGCGCAACAGGTCGTCGCCGGCGAACACACGTGGGTCGAGCGTGGGATCCTTTGAAGGCGTGCCGCGCTGACGTGCGGTAGCGGCCGCCGTCGCTGACGGCCTTCGCCCACCGGCGGCGCTCGGGACGAGCGCCGCTACCTTTCCGAGCGAACGCTTGCTGCGGCTGGGCGCTTGTCGTGCCAAGAGAACAATCGCGGCGGGCGGCGCGTCATGCCCGGTTTCATCGCGGGTGACCGCACGCGGTTTGACAGCCGGCGCATCCGGCAAAACTTTGCGCGAGACCCCGGCTTCGATGCTTTTCCCACGCACAGTGACGGCGATCATGCTGGCCGCAGCGGTGACGCTGGCCGGCGGTGAAACCGTGACCGCGACTGCGGCCGCGACCGGGCGCCTGGACGCGCGTCTGGAGTGGGACTCGTTCGATCGCCGGCTCGCCGCCTCGGCGGTCTTCGCCGAGACGAACCGGGTGCGGCGTCTGCTCGGCCTGCCGGAATTCGAACCCTCCGCCGCCGCGGATCAAGCGGCGGATATCCAGGCCTCGACCAACGCGATGCTCGGCCGCATCGCGCACGATAATCCGCTGGCCGGGCTCGCCACGGCGCTCGACCGGGCGGAGCGCGCCGGCATCCGTGCGGAGTCCGTGGGCGAAAATCTCGCGCTCAGCAGCGTGCTCAACTGGCGCGGCACCTCGCCCGCCTATCGGGACGAGCCCGGCGGCACGCGGCGCATCGTGGACCTGAATACGGGTGGCGACATCCCCAACCACACCTACGCGAGTTTCGCCGAGGATGTGGTGCGCCAGTGGATGGAGTCGCCCGGGCACCGCGCCAACATCGTCAATCCGCACTTCACGCAGCTGGGCTGCGCAGTCTGGCCGACGCGCGGCGCCTCCCGCGCCGAGTTGCTCGTCTCGGCGCAACTCTTCGTGCGGCCCCTGCGCGTGCGTCAGCGGCCGAAGCCCTGAGCCAATACGGGATCGTGCCGGAGGTGGGCGTCGGTGTCCCGACCGACGCCTGTCGCCGCTGGGACAGCGGCGGCCACCCGATGGTCAGGAGCTCATCAGTCGGGAATCGCGTCCAACGGCATGAGTGCGGCTGAGCGCGCGGATTCAGCGGGTGGCGAGGGCGGCCAGCGCGGCGAGTTGCCGGGCGCGACCTTCCTCGCGGTCGCGGAGCGTGGGCGGCACGATGCGCGATTCGCAGTCGGCGAGGCTGCAGCGCTCGCAGGTGTCGCCCACGAGCTGGAGTGGGAGCGCGCCGTCGTTCCAGAAGTTGACGGATTTCTTGAGCGCGTCGTTCACGAGGAAACCGAGCGTGACGCAGGAGTTCATGCCCGGCTCGAGCGAGTGCGGATGCGAGAGCGAGATGGAGAAATATTCGTCCCCCGTGGCGTAGTAGCGCGAGCGTTGCGCGCCGGCGCTGGTGGAGGCGCCGCCGGTCGCGTTCTGGCGGCGTTCGAAGTCGAGCAGCGAGCGGACGGAGACCCAGCGGCGGCAGTAGTGCTCGTTCACGCCGATGCTGTGCGAGGCGTGCATGCGCTGGTAATGCAGCTCCTTGCCGATGCGGATGTCGGGCGTGCCGCGGCGGTGGTCGAAGCGCACGAAATACATCTGCTCGAGCCCGAAGAAGTGCGGCACGATCTGCGAGAGGCGGTGGAAGAACATCTCGGGCGTGGCCTGGTAGCGGCGCTTGATCGCGACGAGCGCGTCGCCGTCCCAGCTGGAGCGGGCGAAGAACTGGCGGAGGTCCGTGACGATGAGGTGCCGGTCGAGCAGCACGGCGCCGGCGAAATAGGAGGCGCGGAAATTGTTCAGCAGCTGGTCGAACGACTCGACGCGGATCACGGGCGAGGTGGTGATCTTCTCGTGCAGGCCGAGCTCGCGGTAACCGATCTCGCGGGCGAGGAGGAAGGCCTTCTGCCAGTCGCCGAGGCGCGGGTTGAGCAGGAGGCGCGGCCGGCCGGACTCGCCGCCGAGGGTGACGGCGCGCAGGGCGTGGAGGTCGGGCTCGGCGGCGATGGCGGACTCGTCGAGCGTGTAGCCGTGGCGTGCGGTGAGGTGCTCGCGCAGACGCGCGAGGTCGGGCGAGGGCTGTTGGGCCCACGTGTGCTGGCGGCGGAACTTCTCGGCGGCCTGCTCGATGTCCTCGAAGTAGTTCTTGTTCTGCTCGACGTAGGAGCGCATCGCCGCGAGCAGCAGGTGCTCGAGGGTGACGTCGAAGCGGTGCGCGATCTTCACGAAGGTGTCGAAGAGCGCGCTGATCTTCTCGGGGGAGGCGGCCATCATCTCGAGCAGGCCGGTGGGCGTGAGGCCGAAGACCTCGAGCGGGATCTCGTCGAGCACGCCGCTGCGGAGGACGCCGGAGAGAGGGTGGAGTTTTTCGTCCAGCTGGAGCGAGACGAGCTCGTCGTAGGTCGTGCCGAGGGCCTTGGCGAGGGCGAGGATCTTCTCGGGCTTGGGGTATTTTTTGCCCTTCTCGATCTCGTTGAGGTAGGAGATGGCGAGGCCGGCCTTGGCGGAGACTTCCTTGAGGGAGAGGCCCTGCTGCTTGCGGAGCTGGTTGAGTTTCAGCCCGAGGATGAAGCGGAGGTTCTGCTCGCTCGGGGCGGATTTCGGTGCGGCCGCGGAGGAGGCGGGCGAGAGTTCGGCGAGGGGGCGCATGGGAGAGGTGAGGCGGGGACGGACGGAGGCCGCGGGACGTTCAGGGATCGATGAAGAGATCGGGGAAGGGCTGCTCGGCGTGGCGCGGGTCGGCGGCGTAGCGGTGAAAATCCGTGATGCCGCGGGCGCGGAGGAGATCCTCGTCGAGGAGGTTGCGGCCGTTGAGCGAGCCGTCGGTCGTGGTGAGGATGGCGAGCGCGGCGTCGGCCATGATGTCGACCGTGCGGCAGCGCGGGAGCAGTTGCGCGCCGACGGCGAACTCGATGGCGGCGGTGGCGATGGTTGTGCGCGGCCAGAGCGTGCTCACGGAGATGCGGTCCGCGGCGAACTCGCCCGCCATGCCGAGGGCGAGGAGCGTCATGCCGTATTTCGAGAGCGTATAAGGTGCGTGGGGCGTGAGCCAGCGCGGCGACAGGTTGAGCGGCGGCGAGAGGCTCACGATGTGGCCGCCGCCGGCGGCGCGCAGGAGGGGCAGGGCGGCCTTGGCGCAGACAAGGAGCGCGCGGGCGTTGACCTCCAGCATGAGGTCGAAGCGTTTCACGGGTGTGTTCTCGACGTTGGTGAGGGAGATGGCGCCGGCGTTGTTGATCAGCGCGTCGACGCGGCCGAATTTTTCCTTCACCGCGGCGAAGGCGTCCTGCACCTGGACCTCCTCGCGCACGTCGAGCTGGAGCGGAAGCGCCTCGACGCCGTGCGCGCGGACCTCGTCGGCCACGGTGTGGATCGTGCCGGGGAGTTTCGGGTGCGGCTCGGCGGTCTTGGCGGCGATGACGACGTGGGCGCCGGCGCGGGCGGCGGCGAGCGCGATGGCGCGGCCGATGCCGCGGCTGGCTCCGGTGATGAAGACGACTTTTCCAGCGAGGGGTTGGCTCATGGGGTGGGGAGCGTGGGGTGACGGTTCAGGGAGAAACTTACGTATTAAGTAAAGTTGACGGGGGCACGCGGGGCGGTGGCGGGACGACGGAGAAGGGAGAGTATCACGGTCAGGGGGTGAATGGCGTGGGGCGGACGGGACGGGCGGACGGGGCGGAGGGAAGTTTACGTATTAAGTAAAAGTGGATGGGGCGGTGCGGGGCTCAGCTGGGGCGGGCGAAGACGAGGTCGTCCATGCGGTGCTCGTGTTTGCCGCGGCGCTTGATGTGCACGGTGAGGACGAAGTGCGCGGAGACGTTGCCGTGCGCATCGGTGAGATTGACCGTGAAGTCGCGGTCGAGCTTCGGCGTGTGCGCGAGCGTCTGGCGGATCTCGTCGAGTTCGTGCTGCGTGACGCGGGCGTGGGCGAAGACGTCGCTGCGGCCCGGGCGCTTGAAGTCGATGCGGGCGGCCTTCATCCAGACGTGGAAATCCGGCCCGAGGTGCGTGGCGATGATGACGGCGTGGAGCGGATCGACCGCGGCATACATCGCGCCGCCGTAGATCGTGCCATGCAGGTTGCGCGTGGTGCGGTTGAGCGGCAGGCGGACGGTGATTTCGCGGAAATCCTCGCTGATGCGCGTCACGCGCGCGCCGCTCTGACGGTAAGCGGGGTAGCGGTTGAACTTCCAGCGGAGCAGCTTGATTTTCCAGGATTCGGACACGGCGTGGCAGGCCGGGATTGAGAACGCTGGCAGCGAAACTGCGAGCCGGAATTCGTTATTGGCGAAAATTCGCTTGATAAAGCTAAGGGCATTTTCAAGTTGGCTTTGCGAACTACCCCTAGCCGCGCTCCTGCGCTGTTTCGCTCCCCATGTCCCCCACGCACCTGACTACGCATTGGCATTGCTTGGACCGCGCGCACGTGCGCGCCCAGCAAGGCCAGAAGCTCCACCGCTACCTGCGCGACTGCGTCCTGCCGTTCTCCCAGCACTACCAGCGCGTCTTCGCGCAGGCCGGATTGAAGGCGGACGACATCCGCAGCGTCGACGACCTCGCAAAGATCCCGTTCACCGCCAAGGACGACCTGCTCCCGACGCCGGACAACCCGCGCAAGGCGCTCGAGTTCGTCCTCAAGCCCGACCCGGCCGTGCTCGCGAAGCGTCCTGCGACGATCCTGCGCGCGCTCTCGCGCGGCAAGGCGCGCGTGAAGGAGGAGCTCGACCGCGAGTGGCGCCCGGTGTTCATGACGGCCACGACCGGCCGGTCGACGGAGTCGGTGGCGTTCCTCTACACGCAGCACGACATCAAGCACCTCGGCATCGGCTCGGGCCGCGTGGCGGAACTCGGCGGCCGCACCCGCGACGACCGGATGCTGAACATGTTCCCCTTCGCGCCGCACCTGGCGTTCTGGTATATGTATTATGCCGGCATCGACCGGAACATCTTCTGCCTCTCCACCGGTGGCGGCAAGGTGATGGGCACCGAGGGCAACCTCCGGGCGATCCAGAAAATCCGGCCGACCGTCATCACGGGCATGCCGACCTTCATCTACCACGTCCTCAGCGAGGCGGTGAACGAGGGCCTGCGGCTCGAGGGCATCAAGTGCGTGCTCCTCGGCGGCGAAAAAGTCGCCGAAGGCACGCGCCGCAAGCTCGCCGAGCTCTGCGGCCAGGTCGGCTCGCCCGATCCGGTCGTGGTCGCCACCTACGGCTTCACCGAGGCCAAGCTCGCGTGGGCCGAGTGCCCGTTCCCGGTCGGGCACACGCCGCCGGGCTACCACCTGTTCCCCGACCTCGGCATCTTCGAGGTCATCGATCCCGATACGGGCAAGGTCCAGCCCGACGGCGTCGGCGGCGAGATCGTCTACACGCCCCTCGAGCAGCGCGGCACGGTCGTGATCCGCTACCGCACGGGTGACCACATCGAGCACGGCCTCACCTACGAGCCCTGCCCCTACTGCGGCCAGCGCATGCCGCGCCTGATGGGCCGCATCTCGCGCGTGTCCGATTTCCGCGCCCTGCGCTTCCAGAAGGTCAAGGGCACCATCATCGACTTCAACGAGCTCGAGCACGCGCTCGACGACCTGCGCGGCATCGGCTCCTGGGTGCTCGAGCTGCGCAAGCGCAACGACGATCCGCTCGACCTCGACGAGATCCACCTCCACGTCACCAAGACCTCCGACCAGCCGGACGAGACCCTGCAGACGCAGATCAGCAACCTGTTGCACTCGCAATTCGAGGTCCGGCCGAACCGCATCGTCTTCCAGACTCCGGAGAAGATGCGCGAGCTGCAGAAGGTCGGCGTCGCGCTCAAGGAGCAGAAGGTCGTCGACAACCGTCCCAAGCCCACCGCTGCGCCGCACCGCCCGCCGCCCGCCCCACCCCAACCCCAGGAGGCCAAATCATGAAAGAGCCGCTCTATATCGTCGCGGGCGTCCGCACGCCCTTTGCGAAGATGGGCACGACGCTCGCCGCCTGCGATGCCGCCGACCTCGGCCGCACGGCCGCCGCCGCCGTGCTCGCCCGCACCGGGATCGACCCCGCCCGCCTCGACGAGGTCATCTTCGGTTGTGTCGGCAACCCCGTCGACGCCGCCAACGTCGCCCGCGTCATCGCGCTCCGCGCCGGCGTGCCGCAGGCCGTGCCCGCCATCACCGTCTCGCGCAACTGCGCCTCCGGCTTCGAGGCCATCACGCAGGCCGCGCAGAAGGCCGCGGCCGGCGACGGCGATCTCTTCCTCGTCGGCGGTGCCGAGAGCATGAGCAACTACCCGCTCATCTACAACGACCGCGCCGTGAAGAAATTCGCCGCGCTGGGCAAGGCGAAGACCCTCGGGCAGAAACTCGGTGCGTTCGCCGCCTTCCGTCCCGCCGACCTCTTCGCCCCGAAGATCGCGCTCATGCTCGGCCTCACCGATCCGGTCTGCGGCCTCGGCATGGGCCAGACGGCGGAGCTGCTGGCCCGCGATTGGAAGCTCACGCGCGAGGCGCAGGACGCGTTCGCCGTCCGCTCGCACCAGCGCGCCGAGGCGGCGCGGGCGAAGTTCGCCGACGAGATTGCGCCCGTCTATCCGCGCGCCGGCCGCGAGGCCGCCGCCGTCGAGACCGACAACGGCATCCGCGAAGGCCAGACGATGGAGGCGCTCGGCAAGCTCAAGGCCGTCTTCGAGAAACGCGGCGGCACCGTCACCGCCGGCAACGCCTCGCAGATCACCGACGGCGCCGTGGCCCTCCTCGTCGCCACCGAGGCCGGCCTCAAACGCACCGGCTTGCAGCCTCTCGGCCGGCTCGTCGCCTACGCCTACGCCGGTTGCGAGCCCGCCCGCATGGGACTCGGCCCCGTCTACGCCATGGCGAAGGCCGAGCGCCAGAGCGGCCTCGGCCTCAAAGACGCCGACCTCATCGAGATCAACGAAGCCTTCGCCGCGCAGGTCATGGCCTGTTGCGCCGCCGCGCAATCGGCCGAGTTCGCCCGCCAACACCTCGGTCGCGACACCGCGCTCGGCGAGATCCCGGCGGAGAAACTCAACGTCAACGGCGGCGCCATCGCGCTCGGCCATCCGGTGGGCGCTTCGGGCGCGCGCCTCGCTCTCAGCGCGCTCCTCGAACT
Source organism: Candidatus Didemnitutus sp. (assembly GCA_023701285.1). Lineage (GTDB taxonomy): Bacteria > Verrucomicrobiota > Verrucomicrobiia > Opitutales > Opitutaceae > Didemnitutus. Next base: position 3,258 of record JAMPXH010000020.1, on the reverse strand, counting down.
CAAGCGCCGCGGCGCCAAACGCGCCCTCGTCTCCCTCTGTGTCGGCGGCGGCCAGGGCGGCGCGCTGTGGCTCGAAACCGTCTGATCCCTTCCGGCCCATGAGCAACCTCACCCTTTCCTTCGGCCCCGACGGCATCGCCACGCTCACGCTCGACCGCCAGGGCTCCTCCGCCAACATCTTCGACGTCGCCGCGCTGCACGAGCTCGACGCCCACCTCGCCACGCTCGAGGCGCGCCCGGAAGTGCGCGGCCTGCTCATCGTCAGCGCCAAGCCGAAGATCTTCATCGCCGGCGCGGACCTCAACTCGTTCGCCGGTGCGACCGTGGAGCAGCTCGGCGAGATCGTCGGGCTCGGCCACCGCATCTTCACGCGGCTCGAACGCCTGCCGTTCCCGTCCGTTGCCGCCGTCCACGGCGTGTGCCTCGGCGGCGGTTGCGAGCTCGCGCTGGCGTGCGACTGGCGCGTCGGTTCGCTCGACAAGTCCACCAAGATCGGCCTGCCCGAGACGCAGCTCGGCATCCTCCCCGCGTGGGGCGGCTCCGTGCGGTTGCCGCGCCTCATCGGTCTGCCCGCCGCGCTCGGCATCATCCTCGCGGGCAAGCAGCTCGTGGCGCAGCAGGCGTTGAAGGCCGGCCTCGTCGACGACGTCGCGCATCCCGAATACCTCGTCGCCGCCGCGCGCCGGCAGCTCGCCAAGGGCAAGCGCCGCGTCGCTTGGGCCGGCGGGTGGATGAACTCCGTCGCGCTCCGTCCGGTCGTGGCGATGAAGGCGCGCAAGGATGTGCTCGCGAAGACGCACGGCCATTACCCCGCGCCGCTCAAGGCGCTCGACGTGTGCGTCGCCGCCTACGGCCAGCCGCTGGAGCGCGGGCTCGCGCTGGAAAAGGCGGCGTTCCTCGAACTCGTCCAGACCCCCGCCTGCCGCAGCCTCATGAGCATCTTCTTCCTCCAGGAACGCGCCAAGAAACTGAAGATCCCCGGCGCCGAGGGCGCCGGCCGTCCCGTCGCGCGCGTGGCCGTCATCGGCGCCGGCGTGATGGGCGCCGGCATCGCACAGTGGAGTGCGGCCCGCGGTTACCCGACGCTCTTGAAGGACGTCGCGCCCGCCGCGCTGGCGAAGGGCCTGAAGACGGCGGAGAAGATCTTCCAGGACGGCGTGAAGAAAAAGAAACTCACGCCCGCCGAGGCCACGGCCGGGCTCGACCGCATCACGCCGGTGAGTGCCGACGTGCCGCTGGCCGACGTCGATCTCGTGATCGAGGCGGCGGTGGAGAAGCTGGAGTTGAAGCAGGCGATCTTCCGCCAGCTCGAGTCCCGCGCCGCGCCGCACACCGTGCTGGCGACGAACACCTCCGCACTCTCGATCGACGCCATCGCCGGCGGGCTCGCGGATCCGGGCCGCGTCGTCGGCATCCATTTCTTCAACCCGGTGCATCGCATGCAGCTCGTCGAGATCGTGCGCGGCCCGCGCACCTCGCCCGCCGCGCTCGACACCGCGCTCGGCTACGTGAAGGCCATCGGCAAGCTGCCCGTGCTCGTGCAGGACAGCCCCGGCTTCCTCGTCAACCGCATCCTGCTCCCCTACATGGTCGAGGCCGTGCGGCTCTTCGCCGAAGGCGTGCCGGTGGAGCGGCTCGACCGGATCATGCGCGACTTCGGCATGCCGATGGGCCCGGCGCGCCTGTGCGACGAGGTCGGGCTCGACGTCGCGCAACACGTCGCGGTCGACCTGCAGCGCCGCCTGCCCAAACCCGTGCCGATCGACGCCACGCTGGAGAAGATGATCGCCAAGGGCTGGCTCGGGAAAAAATCCGGCACGGGTTTCTACGTCTTCCCCGCGGAGAAGGGCGCGAAGGAACGGCCGAATCCCGACGTCGCCTTCCTGCAGCCGTCCCAAGCGGGCCGCGCGCCCGACGATGCCACGCTGCTCGACCGGCTCGTGCTCGTGATGATCAACGAGGCCGCGCGCGTGCTCGAGGAAGGCGTGGTCGCCGCGCCCGAGGACGTGGACTTCGGCATGATCTTCGGCACGGGCTGGGCGCCGTTCCGCGGCGGCCCCTTGCGCTATGCGGACACGCGGGGAGTAGCGGAGATTGTGGCCCGTTTGCAAAAACTTCAAAGCGAGGTCGCCCCGCATTTTGAGCCGTGCACGAAGCTGCGTCATATGGCCCAATCCTCCGCGCGGTTCTACCCCTCGAACTGACCCCACGCATGAGCCATACCCTTGTCATTGCCGAACACGACCAAGGCCAGCTGAAGCTGGCGACGTTGTCCGCCGCCGCGCTGGCCGCGCAGGTGGGCGCGCCCTTCGACTTCCTGCTCCTCGGCTCCGGCCTCGCCGCGACCGCGGAGGCGCTGCGCTCCGCCGGGGCGCGCACCGTCCTCGTGGCCGACCACCCCGAGCTCGCGCAACCGCTGGCCGATCGCTACGCGCAGGTCATCGCCGACGTCGTGCGCGCGCGCGGCGCCACGCTCGTGGTCGCCGCGGTCTCGACCTTCGCGAAGGACGTGCTGCCCCGCGCCGCCGCGCTCGTCGATGCGGCCATGGCGAGCGATGTCGTCGGTTACGAGCACGGCGCGTTCCGCCGCGTGATGTTCGCCGGCAACGCGGTCGCCACCGTCGAGCTCGCGGGCGCGGTGAAGTTTGTCACGGTGCGCGGCGCGGCTTTCCCCGCGGCGGCCCCGTCCGCCACGCCTTCGCCCGTCGAGGCGGTGGCGGTGGACGCGGCGACATTGCCGAAGTTCGCCACGTTCGTGGCGCGCGAGGTGAAGCAATCCGCCCGCCCCGACGCCACCGAGGCGCGCATCATCGTGTCGGGCGGACGTGCCTTGAAGAACGCCGAGGATTTCGAACGCCTCGTCGGCGGGCTGGCCGACACGCTCGGCGCCGCCGTCGGCTCGTCGCGCGCGCTGGTCGATGCCGGCATCACGCCGAACTCCCTCCAGATCGGCCAGACCGGCAAGATCGTCGCGCCCGACCTCTACCTCGCCGTCGGCATCTCCGGTGCGATCCAGCACATGGCCGGCATGAAGGACACGAAGGTGATCGCCGCCATCAACAAGGACGCCGAGGCGCCGATCTTCGAGGTCGCCGACTACGGTCTCGTGGCCGACGTCTACGAAGCGGTGCCGGAACTGATCCAGAAGTTGAAGAAGTGATGCCGGGTCGAGTTTCCAATTCCGGCGCGGTTTGGTGCAGGGCGGGGTCGCCGAACCCCGCCTGCGGCAGCGGGCATGATTTTCGTGCGAGGCGGGGT
>JAMPXH010000120.1 GCA_023701285.1 Candidatus Didemnitutus sp. | reverse complement strand
TCGCCGCGTGGGTCGTGCTCACGGGCCTGTTCATGACCGTCATCGCCATCCTTGCGCTCCCGCCGCCGGCCGCGCCGGCGCCGGAGGCCCCGTCCCTTTATGAAAAAACGCATCCGTAAGCCCCTCACCCGCACCCCCGCCAAGCCCGGGAAAAAATCGCTCCCGTCCGGCCGGCTCACGGTCGTCATCCCCGTCCTCAACGAGTCGCGCACCATCGGCGACATCGTGCGCTTCGCCCTGAAGAACCCGCTCGTCACCGAGGTGCTCGTGGTCGACGACGGCTCGCACGACGGCACGCCCGAGCTGGCCGAGCGCGCCGGCGCCCGCGTGATCACCAGCTCGATGCTGGGCAAGGGCGCCTCGATGGAGGACGGCATGCGCGAGGCGCGCGGCGAGTTCGTGCTCTACCTCGACGGCGACCTGCACGGGCTGAGCGACGAGCTCATCGACCACATGACCGCGCCGCTGCTCATGGGCTACGGCGATTTCGTGAAGGCCCGTTTCGCCCGCGCCGCCGGCCGCGTCACCGTGCTCACGGCCCGCCCGCTCCTGCGCACGTATTTCCCCGAGCTCGCCGCCCTCAACCAGCCGCTCGGCGGCATCATGGCCGCGCGCCGCTCGCTCCTGCAGCAACTGCGGTTCGAGAACGACTACGGCGCCGACGTCGGCCTGCTGATCGACGCCGCCGCGGCCAAGGCTCGCATCGTCGAGGTCGACATCGGCCGGCTCGAGCACGACAGCCAGTCGCTCGACGCCCTCGGCGAGATGGCCACGCAGGTGGCGCGCACGATCGTCGAACGCGCCGCCGAGTGGGGCCGCCTGCAGGCGATGTTCGTGCGCGAGACCCGCGAGCGCGAACGCGTGCGCCGCGCCGCCTCGCTCGATCGCGTCGTCAACCTCGTGCAACGCGCCGACAAGCTCGCGCTCGTCGACATGGACGGCACGCTGCTGGCCGGCCGGTTCGCCGTGGCGCTCGCCGCCAAGGTCGGCCGCGGCGACGCGCTCGCCGCCCTGCTCGACCGCCCCGACCTCGACCCGCTGGAGCGCACCAAGCGCATCGGCGCGGTCTTCAAGGGCGTGCCGAAGGCCACCTTCCTCGAGGTCGCGCGCAACCTGCCGCTCAGCCCGGGCGCGATCGAGCTGGTCGTGGGCCTGCGCAAGAAGGGCTACATGGTCGGCGTGTGCACCGACAGCTACCACGTCGCCGGCAGCCTCGTGCGCCGCCGCGTGTTCGCCGATTTCTGCATCGCCAACGTCATGAGCTTCCGCGGCGAGAAGGCCACCGGGCGCGTCACGCTCGCCCCCGCGATGCGCCTGCGCAAGGGTGGCTGCACCAAGCACCGCTTCTGCAAGCTGAACGTCCTGCACCATTTCATCCAGCGGCTCGGCCTGCAGTCCGCCCAGGTGCTCGCGATCGGCGACAGCGAGAACGACGTCTGCCTGCTTGAGGCCGCGGGCGTGTCCGTGGCCTTCCAGCCCAAGTCCCCCGCCGTCGCCGCCGCCGCGCAGCACGTCGTCAACGACTCGCTCGCCCGCGTGCTGGACCTGATCTGAGTCCGGGTCCTTCCTCCGACCCGGCACCCTTTCCTGGAAACCACGAATGGACACGAATACACACGAATAAAACGCGGTCTGGCGCGGCTGATTTTCCGTGCCCCGCCTCGCCCCGCGGGCAACAGCGCGGCGGCGACCAAAGCGCGTGATTCGTGTTCATTCGTGTCCATTCGTGGTTCAACCCGATTGCGTTGTCTCAGCCAACGCCCTTAACGTCTCCGCACTCCCCGCTCCGCCATGGCCAAGGTCTACTTCTACTACTCGGCGATGAACGCCGGCAAATCCACCGTGCTGCTGCAGTCGTCCTACAACTACCACGAGCGCGGCATGCGCACGCTGCTCTTCGTGCCAGCGGTGGACACGCGCGGCGGCGGTGGGAAGATCGCCTCGCGCATCGGCCTGCACGCCGACGCCATGCCACTGCCCCCGGAGGAGAACGTCTTCGCGCACGTGCAGTCCGCCCACGCCGCGCAACCCGTCGCCTGCGTGCTGGTGGACGAGGCGCAGTTCCTCACCCGCGCGCAGGTGGAACAGCTAACCGACGTCTCCGACCGCCTCAACATCCCCGTGCTCTGCTACGGCCTGCGCACGGATTTCCAGGCGCAGCTTTTCCCTGGCAGCGCCGCGCTGCTCGGGCTGGCCGACAATCTGATCGAGTTGAAGACCATCTGCCACTGCGGCCGCAAGGCCATCATGAACCTCCGCGTCGGCCCCGACGGCCGCGCCGTGAGGGAAGGCGCGCAGGTGGAGATCGGCGGCAACGAGCGCTACGTCGCCATGTGCCGCCGCCACTACAAGGACGCGCTCGCCCTCTGAGTGCCGCGCGAGACTGCGCCCTATGAGTTGAGCTTTACGCCGGTAAAAAACACCGCGCAAAAAGCTTAACCCAGCCAAGTCGGCTGTTGATTTTCAGCCGCTTATCGGGCGTCATCGCTCCGCGGGCCACGTTGTTGTTATCAGCAACTCAGTTAAGTTGAATATACTGTTGGGCGAAGAAAGATGGTCGCGACACCTCCACATAGCAGAAAGCTCGGGCTGATCGGCGTAGCGCTTGTGAAGGCACGCCTCCCGAAGTCTTTCAGCGCCGCGTTGGACACGGTCCGAGATGAGATCGAAGCCGTCATGATCTCTTCGGGATTCCTATCTGGCGCCGCTTTCTCATGGGTTACGATTGCCGTGCGATATGGCCTGAAGAACGAAGAGGTTCCGCATTTCTCCCGTGTGAGTAAGAAGTATGGAGACCTGCCGCTAGCTATCGAGGTGGATACTCACGAGCTACTGAAGGCCGATCTGACTCAGGCATGTGCGGTGATTCGACGTGCTACTGTGCGAGCCCTGGTTGCGGCCGCAGAGAAGTATGATCGCCCACAGTCTGCCATCGAAGCGTTGAAGAGAACGGAGCCCAACCAATCGCCACAGACAACTCGGACCTTCGGTCCTCGTGTCTGAGCTCAAACGTTCGCCGGAAGACATGCATATCAGGTTACTTCTTTGTCTAGCCCTCGTCCTAGCTTCCCGCGTCATGGCGGAAGAAATACTGCAGGAAGGGCCGCTTCGCGGATTGGATGTTTCCGCGTATGCACCTGAGCTGAGAGAGCTGCTCAAGAAAGCCAACGAGGATTGCATCGAGATCGAGAACTACCGACTGCCCAAGCATGCGGAGCCATCGCCCTCGAACATGAAGGATGGTGGCTCACGCTATTTCTTCGGAGGCCAGTATTCCATCCTACTTCGCAATTCTCTTTTTCCGTCTCCCATCGGGAAGAACGGTGTCGGCAAAATTCTTGGCTATTCCTTTGGCTACGAGCTGTTCGTTGTGCCGATTGAAGATCTGGATAAGCATGCGGGCATGCATCCTCTGGTTTCGAGAGTCTGGTTCGTCACTTCGGAACGAATACGAGAGATCGAGCAGGCCACGACCGGAGATTTGCAGAAGCGGATGCCGCCCTTGGAGAAGTATTACCGGCTGGTGCCGGTCGAACCGGAGAGCAAAGAAGAGGCGAACAAGCCGGCACAGACAACTCCGGGGAGCTGACGCTCCCCTTCGTGTCTGACCTCAATCGTTCGGCAAAATGAAGCCGGTCTATGAGATGGCAGTCATGAATGTGCAGCGCCTCTATCCCGGCGCGCAAGACGCACGGTTAAGCTCGGGTGACGCACGTTTTCGCGATACCTTGCACGCCATTTTGTCCGAAGATTACCACCTCTGGCTGCCCGAAGAGGAGCGTCCTGACAGCATGTTCGAAGAGGCTTGGCGGGACGAGTGGAAGCCAAGGTTCATTCCGGACCTATGGAAGATAGATCGAGAGAATAAGACGATTCACCTATACGAGGTGGAGGACACCCATCCGCTCACGCAGAAGAAGCTCATGCAGCTTCATGATTACTGGTGGGCCATGGATGCGATTTCTTGGACAGTCACGCTCACCGTTTTTGACCGCTATGGCGTGAACCCTCGCGTGCTGGATTTGACGAATTATGCATTTCACATGTTGCCCGTCATTCGACGGGAGACCGAAGGGCCGAACCAATCGGCACAGACAACTCCGGGGAGCTGACGCTCCCCTTCGTGTCTGACCTCAAACGATCGCCGGAAAGAAAGATGACGAAATTGTTCCTGATATTTGCGGTGATGGCGCTCAGCGTTGAAGGTGCAGAAGTTTCGTTTCGTATAGGCGACGAGAGCGCTCCGAGGAATCCTGCCCGCATCATGCTCACGGCGTTCGACGCGTTCTCAGCGGTCGCGAGCGCGAGGTCGGGGTGCGAAGTGATTGTCGATGCGGTTGGCAGGCAGATAGGGTCAGGCTTTGTAGTTTGGGCAGGCAGATAGGGTCAGGCTTTGTAGTTTGTGGCTGAACGAGGCCGGCGGCGAATACCCTCCGCGACAGCCCCATAAACAACGCCGCCGCGGCGAACCGCGGCGGCGAAGAGGGTTAACAACAGCGGATGGCCTCGCTCAGCTGGTCCACTGCACCTTGCGCATGTCGCCCTGCTCGAGGAAGGAGAGGTGCATCTTGAAGGCGTTCTGCAGCGTCTGCGGGACGTGGCCCTTGCCGGAGATGCGCAGGTAGTGGCGCAGCGCGTCGCGGTATTCGGGGTGCACGCACTGGTCGATCATCACCTGGGCGCGTTCCTGCGGGGACTTGCCGCGGAGGTCGGCCACGCCGTGCTCGGTGACGACGACCTGCACGGAGTGCTCGCTGTGGTCGAGGTGCGTGACGAGCGGCACGATGGTGCTGATCGCGCCCTTCTTGGCCACGGACGGGCAGGTGTAGATGGAGATGTGGGCGTTGCGGGTGAAGTCGCCGGAGCCGCCGATGCCGTTCATCAGGTCCTTGCCCATCACGTGCGTGCTGTTCACGTTGCCGAAGAGGTCGACCTCGATGGCGGTGTTGATGGTGATGAGGCCGAGGCGGCGGACGATCTCGGGGCTGTTGGTGATCTCCTGCGGGCGGAGGACGACGCGCGGGCGGAAATACTCGAGGTCGGCGTAGAACTGCTGGAGTTGCTCCGGGCTGACGGTGAGCGAGCAGCCGGAGGCGAAGGTGCACTTGCCGCTCTTGAGCAGGCTGATGACGGAGTCCTGGATGACCTCCGTATACATCATGAAGGGCGGGATCTCGGGGTTGGCGCCGAGGGCGCCGATGACGGCGTTGGCGATGTTGCCCACGCCGGATTGGAGCGGCAGGAAGGTGGCAGGGAGGCGGCCGCAGGCGATCTCGGCGGCGAGGAAGCCGGCGACGTTCTCGCCGATTTTGTTGGTGACGGCGTCGGGCGCGTCGAAGCCGCCGGACTCGTCGGGCTTGTTGGTGAGGACGACGCCGGCGATCTTGCTCGGGTTGACCTTGATGAAGGTGGTGCCGACGCGGTCGGTGGGCGTGTAGACGGGGATGGCGCGGCGGCGCGGCGGGTCGAGCGGCTCGAACAGGTCGTGGAAGCCCATCAGGTCGCCCGGGTGGTGGGCGTTGAGCTCGATGAGGATCTTGTCGGCGACGCGGGCGAAGGTATTGGCGCAGCCGACCGAGGTGGTGAGGACGATCTCGCCCTGCGCAGTGACGTGGCTGGCCTCGAGGATGGCCCAGTTGACCTTGCCGAAGACGCCGCTGCGCACCGTGGGCTGCACGGCGGAGAGGTGGAGGTCGAAGAACTGGGTTTTGCCCTCGTTGATGGATTTGCGGAGGGTCGGGTCCGACTGGTAGGGCGTGCGCCACGCGATGGCCTCGGCCTCGGCGAGGGCGCCGTCGAGGGACTTGCCCGTGGAGGCGCCGGTGATGACGCCCAGTTTGAACGGCCGGCCGGCCGCGTGCTCGGCCTTGGCGCGGGCGGCGATGGCCAGCGGGATCACCTTGCAGGCGCCGGCGGCGGTGAAACCACCGAAGCCGATGGTGTCTTTGTCCTGCACCAAGGCGGCGGCCTCCTCGGCGGTCAGAGTCGGAAACGGATACTTCATAAAGGCAGTGGGAAAAGGTGGCGTGGCAGACGGAAGGAGCGGTGAGTGTGCAGGATTTCCCCGGGGGCCGCTGTGCACGATTTGGCGCGGCTGGCGCGGAATTTGTGCCATGACACAATTGTCCGGCGAGTCCCAACTTGGCTCCGGTCAACGACCCGCACAGCCGCCGGCCCGCCGCCGCCGCAGGGCCCGGCGCGCGGCCGGGGCAGAAGGCGGGCTTCACGCCCGCGGGCCCGACGCAAAATCCGCGCATTCCTCCCCAGATTCCGCCCAATGAGCGTCATTGCCGACCGGGCGCGCCGCGGCTTTTCTGGCAGTGTCATATGAAATACGTCTGGTCCGAACTCAAACAGCGCTCGATGTCGGCCGACGACGTCGTGCGGCTCGTGCCGAGTGGCGGGCGTGCGTTCCTGCATGGCGGCGCGGCCACGCCCACCGTGCTGGTGGATGCGCTCGCGCGCCGCACCGATGTCGAAGGCGTGCGCGTCTATCATGTGCACACCGAGGGCGGCCTCGCGATCGCCGATCCGTCCTGCGAAGGCCGCATCCGCTCGGTCTCGCTTTTCACCGGCGCGGCCGCCCGCCCCGCCATCGCCGAGGGCCGCGCGGATTTCATGCCGGTGTTCCTCTCGGACATCCCGCACTTCTTCCGCTCGCGCCGCATTCCGCTCGATGTCGCCATCCTCCAGCTCTCGCCGCCGGACGAGCACGGCTGGTGCACGCTCGGGTCGTCGGTCGACGTGGCGCTGGCCGCCTTCGAGAGCGCGGCGATCATCCTCGCCGAGATCAACGAGCAGATGCCGCGCACACGCGGCGAGTCCTTCGTCCCCTTCTCGCGCATCAGCGCCTTCATCGCCACCGACCGTCCGATGCACATGCATCCGCCGGAGCCCGAGAGTCCGATCGAAGGCCGCATCGGCGAGATCATCGCCGACCTCGTGGAGGACGGCTCCACGCTCCAGATGGGCATCGGTGCGATTCCCGACGCCGTGCTCACGCGCCTGCACCACAAGCGCGACCTCGGCATCCACACCGAGATGTTCTCCGACCGCCTGATCCCGCTCGTGGAGGCCGGCGCCGTGACGAACAAGCACAAGGCCGTCTTCCCCGGCCGCATCCTCACGGCGTTCTGCGTCGGCACGCGCCGGACCTTCGATTTCGTGCACGACAACCCCTTCGTGACCTTCGCCGGCTCCGACCGCACGAACGACACCGCCTCGATCCGCAAGAACCCGAAGGTCGTCGCCATCAACTCCGCCATCGAAATCGACCTCACCGGCCAGGTCTGCGCCGACTCGATGGGCCACCGGATCTACTCCGGCATCGGCGGCCAGATGGACTTCATCCGCGGCGCGGCGCTCTCGCCCGGCGGCAAACCCATCATCGCCCTGCCCGCCACCGCGAAGGGCGGCACCATCTCGCGCATCACCGCGGAGCTCAAACCCGGCGCCGGCGTCGTCACCACGCGCGGCCACGTCCACTGGGTCGTGACCGAATACGGCGCGGTCAACCTCCAGGGCATGACGCTGCGCGAGCGCGCCGAGGCGCTCATCTCCATCGCGCATCCCGATTTTCGCGCCGAGCTGCGCCGCAGCGTCGCCGCCATCCGCCATTTCGATTTCGGCGGGCTCTAGCATTTCGTCAGGGCTACAAGGTCAATAGGTCACAGAAGGCGGGGTCGAGGGACCCCGCCTTCCTCTTTTTCCCGGCGGAAAATCGCCCGCGACACAGGTCCGCGTTGCCATGCGCCCCGGCCTTGTTTCCGTCTCCGCATGGCCCTCCACGTCGCCCTCTTCGACACCAAGTCCTACGACCGCGAATACTTCGACGCCGCTCCCGCCGCCGCGGGACTGCAGCTCCGCTACCTCGAACACCGGTTGAACGAGAGCACCACCGTCACCGCCGCCGGCGCCGCCGCCGTGTGTTGCTTCGTCAACGACCGCCTCGACCGCACCGTGCTCGCGCGGCTGCACCAAGCCGGCGTGCGCCACGTCGCGCTCCGCTGCGCCGGATTCAACAACGTCGACCTCGCCGCGGCGAAGGAGCTCGGCGTCACTGTCACCCGCGTGCCCGCCTACTCGCCCCACGCCGTGGCCGAGCACACCGTCGCGCTGCTGCTCACACTCAACCGCAAGATCCACCGCGCCCACAACCGCGTGCGCGAGCAGAACTTCTCCCTCGCCGGCCTCGTGGGCTTCGACCTCCACGGCAAGACCGCCGGCGTCGTCGGCACGGGCAAGATCGGCAAGCTCACCGCCGGCATCCTCCGCGGCTTCGGCATGCACGTGCTCGCCTACGACCCGTTCCCCGATCCCGTCTGGGCCGCGCAGCACAAGATCGACTACGTGCCGAAGCTCGACCTCTTCGCCCGCAGCGACGTCATCAGCCTGCACTCGCCACTCACGCCCGAGACGCACCACCTCGTCAACGAGCCCTCGCTCGCCTCCATGAAGCGCGGCGCGTTCCTCGTGAACACCAGCCGCGGCAAACTCATCGACACCGCCGCGCTCATCGGCGCGCTCAAGACCGGCCGCCTCGGCGGCGTCGCGCTCGACGTCTACGAGGAGGAGGAAGGCGTGTTCTTCGAGGACCACTCCGACCACGTGCTCGCGGACGACGAGCTGGCCCGCCTGCTCAGCTTCCCGAACGTGCTCATCACCGCGCACCAGGCGTTCCTCACCCGCGAGGCGCTCGCCGAGATCGCGCGCGTCACGGCCGAGAACCTGCAACGCTTCGCCCACGGCGAGCCGTTCCTCGAGGGCACGCAGCTGGCCTGAGCGCGCCGCCATCGCCCGGGCCGCAGACGCTCCACGCATCGCCGCGCTTGCCGCCGCGGGAGCCAGCCGCGTAAATCCCCGCGTGCCCGCCCCTCGTCCACGCCGTCCGTCGCGCCGCGCGCTGCTCTGGTTCGGCGCGGGCGCGTTGCTCGGCGTCGTGCTGACCTTCGCCGCGCTCGCGTTGCCGCCCGTGCAGGGCTGGCTTGTGCGCTACGCCGTGCGCTCGCAACTCGGCGGCGAAGTCGAGTTCGAGGCCGTCCGTGTCGGCCCGACCGAGGCCTCGGCCCGCGAAGTCCGGCTGCGCCTGCCCAATCTCGCCATCGAGGCGCGCGCGCTCCGCCTCGCGGTTTCACCGTGGCAACTGCTGACGCGCCGCCGGCTCGCCATCGACGCCGTCGAAGCGCGCGACCTGCGTTTCACGGCGAAAAGCGGCGGCCCGGCCTCCGCGCCGTTCACCGGCTTGCTCGACGGCCTGCAAGCACCGCTCGACTGGGCCGTCGCGCAGGCGGAGGCCGAGGGACGTTTCATCCTCGAACAACCCGGCGCCGATCCGCTCATCGCCACCTTCACCGTGCGCGGGAGCCAGTTCTCCGCCGACCGCTCCGCGCCGATCGACGTGGAGCTTTCCGTGCCGGGCGACTTCGTGCCAGGCTGGACCGGCCGCTGGCGCTTCGCCGGCCAACTCGCCTACGCACCCGGCGCCGCGGGCACCCTTGAGAGCGTGACGCTCACCGGCGTGCTCACGCCCGCGCAGCACGCCGATATCGCCGCACCGGCGCTCCGGCTCGGCGTCACTCTCCGCGCCACCGCCACCGGCGAACACTACGCGGTCACCGTGCAGCCGGCCGACGACGCCGCGCCCGCGCTGCAGGCCGCGTTGCAAGCCGTCTTCACCCGTGCCACCGGCGAGATCGGCGGCGACTGGTCGTTCGCCACCGCGCCGACGCTCGCCGCCCGCAGCCTGCACCGCCCGAATCTCCCCGACCTCGCCCTCACCGGCAAAGGCACGTTCCGCGAGGACACCCGCGCACAAGCGCTCACGCTCGGCGGTGAGGTCGCGTTGCACGGCTCCGGCTGGTCGCGCCTCGCGCCGGAGCTCGCCGCGCTCGGCGCTGCGGAGGGCAAAAACACGTTCCAGGTCGCGCGCCGCGGCGACCGCTGGATGCTCGAGACTTTCGATGCCGCGCTCGCCGTCGCCGGCAGCGACGCGCGCGTGCGCTTCCGCTCGCTCACGCCGCAGGCCCTGCTGCCGTTCCAACCCAGCGAGCAAGCCTGGGCCGAGCTCGAGGTCGCCGGCGTCCCGCTCGAGTGGGCGCGCCCGTTCCTCCCCGGCATCCAGATCGAAGGCGGCGCGCTCGCCGGTGCGTGGCAGGCCAGCACGCCCGACCGCGCGGAACTCAAGCTCACGCCGGTGCGCCCCGTCGCGACCGGTCGTTTCACGGTCGCCCACCCCGCCCTGCCCGCCGCGCAACCGCTCGAACTCTCGCTCTCTCCCGTGCTGCGCCT
>JAMPXH010000119.1 GCA_023701285.1 Candidatus Didemnitutus sp. | reverse complement strand
TGTTGAGCTTGCGGGCGGCCGTGGGCGGCCGCCCGCCGCGCCCCGCTCAGATGGTCATCGCGTGGTAACCGCCGTCGACGATCAGCTCCTCGCCCGTGATGAAGGAACCCGCCGCGTCGCTCGCCAGCAGGAGCGTGGCGCCGATGAGTTCGCGCGCCTCGCCGAAGCGCTTCATGGGCGTGTGGCCCATGATGTTGGCGACGCGATCGGGCGTGAGCACCTTGCGGTTCTGCTCCGCCGGGAAGAAGCCGGGGACGAGGACGTTCACGCGCACCTTGTGCGGCGCCCACTCGCGGGCGAGGTTGAGCGAGAGATTGTGCACGGCGCCCTTGGTCGCGGAATACGTGAACACGCGCGAGAGCGGGACGATGCCGGACATGGAGCCGAGGTTGATGATCGAGCCACCCTGGCCGCGCTCGACGAGGTATTTGCCGAAGATCTGGCAGCCGAGGAACACGCTCTTGAGATTCACGCGGATGATGCGATCCAACTCCTCCTCGGCGATGTCGAAGAACGGCGTGGCGGAGTTGATGCCCGCGCCGTTGATGACGATGTCGATGCGGCCGGCGCGCTGGAGCACGGCATCGCGCAGGCCCTCGAGCTCGACCTTGCTGGTGGCCTCCGCGCTGTGGAACCAGGCCTTGCCGCCCGCGGCGGCGATCTTGTCGAGGCGGGCCTGGGCCTTGTCGAGGTTGCGGCCGACGAGGACGACTTCCGCGCCGGCGCCGGCGAGGCCTTCCGCCATCGCGCCGCAGAGTTCGCCGGTGCCGCCGATGACGACAGCGACCTTGCCAGAGAGACCGAAGAGAGAACCGAGGTAGTCAGGGGAGTTCATGGGTGAAAAGGAATAGCGCGAGACGGAGGAATCTGCCGGGGTAAAGTGGGTTAATCCGTATTAAGCGCCGGACGGGGGTCGAGCCTGTTCGCGCGGCCGCACCGCGGGAGGCGGCCCGAGCACGTCGCGAAGGAAGCGATCCGTCTCGTCCACCACCCGACCGAACCAAGGTTCGAAAAGCCAGAACGGATGCGGCGTGTCCGTTAGCACGACGAGTTCGCTGGCGACCCCGGCCGCGCGGAGCAGGTCGTGCATCGCCTCGCGGCCCGGCAACAGCGGGGTCGGCGCCGTGCTGTTGAGGAAGAGCGTCGGCGCGCTGTGCGGCCCGACGTGGGTGATCGCGGAGGCGGCCCGCCAGACCTCAGGCACCTCGCTGAATTTGCCCCCGAGGAAGCGGACGGGCGCGCTGGGTTCGCTCTCCTGCTGCGCCACGAGGTCCGCGCCGGTGAAATCGGCCAAGCCGTCGATGTCCACCACCGTCTGCACGATGCTGGCCTCCGGCGGATAGAGCGGCGCGTTGAACTCCTCCATCCCGTTCGTCGCGCCGAGCAAGGCCGCCAGCTGGCCTCCGGCCGAGCCGCCCACGACGGCGATGCGCCGGGGATCGACGCCCAACTCCGCATGATGCGCCCGCACCCATGCCACCGCGGCTTTCAAATCCTGCAGCGCCGCCGGGAAGCGACCGCTCTTGCCGAGCCGGTAGCTCACCGGCAGGGCCGCGTAGCCGCGGAGCGCCAGGGCGCGCGCCAACGGACGCTCCATCTCGCGCGAACCGGTCTCCCACCCGCCGCCGTGCACGATGAGCACGGCGGGCCGCAGCGCCGCGCCGGCCGGACGATAAAGGTCTAGCCGCAGCGCCTCGCGGCCGCGTTGCGCATAGACGAGGTCCTCGCGCACGAGGAAATCCGGCGGCAAGTCGACCTGCGGGCGGACGATCTGCGGGAAATCGGGCCGGAGCTTCCGCTCGGTGTTCGCGAGCGTGAAGGCGTTGATCCGCCGCTTCCAAGCCGGGTAATCCTTCTCCAACACGCGGCGCGGGCCGTCGACATACCACGCGTAGCCCACGCGCCGCTCGTGCTCGATTTCGTGCACGGCGTAGTGGGTGACGGCATCGCGTCCGATGAAAATCGGCCGGTTCGTGCCCAATTCGTAGAAGCGCGCCCACAACGGTCCGGCGCCCTCGGTCGGCACGGCCACCTGATCGCGGCCGCCCGGCAGATCGGGCGCGGGCACGAATTTCCACTCGAGCCCGGAGATGGCCGTGGCGCGATACCAGGCCACGGCGCCTTCGATGGCGGCGACGATCTCCGCGCCGGGCTCGTCGATTCCCATCAGGAAACGGACGATGCCGGCGCTCTCGCCCGCGCAGAGCGAGGCCGGTTCGAATTTGCGCGCCGGCGCCGGCGCGAGGGTCTGCTCGTCGTGCTGCGCCGCCCAGACGGTGGGCCGGCCGTCCTGGACGATCTGGCAGCGCAGGATGCAATCGATGCCGCGAGCGACCGCCGCCTGCGACCGCTCGCGCCGCGGCGCATCCACGAACGCGAAGGGCTCCGCGCCGCGCGCCACGCCGTCGAGCACCTCCATGACGCCCATCATGGCACCGTCGTTGAAGGTGATGTGGGTGTAGTAGCCGGGGAGGAGCGGGAAATACTGCGGCCAGCCGCCGTTCTCATACTGCGCGGCGAGGCAGTAATCGAGGCCGCGCAGGAACGCCGCGCGATAACGCTCCTCGGACTCGCCTGCCCCGGCGGAGATCACGCGTGCGAGGAACTGGAGTTGCGAATGCGTGGCGCCGTTGTCGAAGGTCGAGTGCGTTTCGTCCTCCGGCACCCGTCGCGACGCCTCCTCCACGGCGGGCGGGATCGTCATGTCACGATTCTTCGGCCAGCCGCCGGTCCGGTATTGATAGAGGAGCAGGTTATCGGCGATCGCGCGCGCAGGGGCCGAAGCGAACCACTCCGCCGGACGCTTTGCATACGTCTCGAAATTGAACCGCTGGGGTCGCGGTGGTGGCGCCGCCGTCAACGCGACGGCGGCGAACCCCAACAGGCAGAGCGCAACGGGCAGAACTTTCATGGCGGAGGTTCGCCCGGAGCCGTGCGGACTCAGAGATCGGTGATCGGTTTGTAGTGCGGCACGAGCGCCCGCATGATCGTCCAACCGATGAGGTAGGCGACGCCGCAGAGCGAGAAGACGATGAAGTAGCCGGCCTCGCGTCCGTGGAAACCCATGAACACCATCTGCGTGTTGCCCGCGTGGTCGAAGAGCACGCCGGAACTGATGTTGATCAGGAACGAGCCGATGCCACCCGCCATGCCGCCGATGCCGGTGATGGTGGCGATGGCCTTTTTCGGGAACATGTCGCCGACGGTGGAGAAGATGTTGGCCGACCACGCCTGGTGCGCGGCGCCGGCGATGCCGATGATGATGACCGGGAGCCAGAACGAGTAGCGGCCGAGCGGTTGCGCCGCCAGCGCCAGCAACGGGATGAACGCGAAGATCAGCATCGCCTTCATGCGGCCCGCGTAGGGATTCATGCCCTTCTTCTCGACGAAGAACGTGGGGAGCCAGCCGCCGATGATCGAAAGCAGCGTGATCGCGTAGAGCACGAAGATCGCCGCCTGACCGGCCGGGTCGGACGACTTGATGCCGTAAACCGAACTCAGGTAGGCCGGCGTCCAGAACAGGAAGAACCACCACACGCCGTCGGTCATGAACTTGCCAACCGCGAATGCCCATGTCTGGCGGTAACTCAGGCACCGCATGAACGAAATCTTGCCCTGTGCCGAGCCGACGCCATCGGCCGCCGTCGAAACGTCGACCGGGTCCTGATGGATGTATTCCAGCTCCGCCGCGTTCACATGCTTGTTCGCGTGGGGCTTGTGATACATGAACTGCCAGAAGCCCATCCAGACGAAGCCCATCGCACCGATGACGATGAAGGCGGCTTCCCAGCCCCAAGCCTTGGCCAAGTTCGGGATCAACACGGGCGCGGCGAGCGCACCGACGGTGGCGCCGGCATTGAAGATCGAAGTCGAGAACGCGCGGTCCTTCTTCGGGAAGTATTCCGCCGTGGCCTTGATCGCGCCGGGGAAGTTGCCCGCCTCGCCGACCGCGAGCACGAGACGCGCGAAGATGAAGAGCACCACGCTGACGTTGGCCACCTTCGCCACATTATCGAGCGTGCCGATGACTTCGCGGGCGCGCTCGAAACCGACGAACCATTCGCCAGCGAGGATGCCCGACGTGGCGATGCCGCAGTAGGCGTGCAGGCAGGCGCCGATCGACCACACGAAAATCGCCCACATGAAGCCCTTCTTGGTGTCCATCCAGTCGATGAACCGGCCCGCGAAGAGCATGCTGATCGCGTAGAAGATGGAGAACGACGCCGTGATCAGACCGTATTGCGTGTCGGTCCAGTGAAACTCCGGCACGATGAAATCCTTCCACGTCAACGACAGGACCTGACGGTCGAGGTAGTTGATCGTGGTGGCGAAGAACAGCAGCGTGCAGATCGACCAACGGTAGTTGGTCATTTTCGGGGCGGTGTTGGACATGGGGCGAGGGGGATGCGGACGGGGCGGAAGGTGAAACAGCGGGGCGGCCGGGGCAACGGACTACTTCGAGGGCGGCGGCACGGTGTTGAGACCGCGCACCTTTTTCTTGGGCAGGATGGTGACGTTCCGGAACGTAAGGTTGCCGACGTAAGTCACGACCTCCGTCTCCGTCACGTTGTTGAACGTGGAGTTGCTGATGCGGATGTCGTCGACGATGGCGCCCTCGAAACCGCGGGCAAAAATCACGCGCGGGCTGCCGGTGCTGGTGATGTTGTCCATCTGGACGTTGCGGACAACGGGCGGAAAGGCGCCGTCGGCGCCCTCCTCGTAGAGGAGGTCGATGGTGAGGACGGCTTCGCCGACCTGGCCGATCTTCACGTTGCGCATGAAGACGTTTTCCAGGACGCCGCCGCGCACGGCGTTGTTCTTGAACCGGAGGGCGCGGTCGAGGTTGGGGCTGTCCATCTCGCAGTCCTCGACGAAGACGTTGCGGATGCCGCCGGAGCACTCGGAGCCGAGGACGACGCCGCCATGACCGTCCTTCATCACGCTGCGGCGGATGATGACGTTCTCGGTGGGGACGCCGAGGCGGCGGCCGTCGGCGTTGCGGCCGGACTTGATGGCGATGCAGTCGTCGCCGGTATCGAAGAGGCAGTCCTCGATCAGCACGTTGCGCGACGACTCAGGGTCGCAGCCGTCGTTGTTGGTGCCATGGGAGATGACTTTCACGCCGCGGATGGTGACGTTCTCGCAGAGGACCGGGTTGAGGATCCACATCGGCGAACGGACGATGGTGACGCCCTCGATGAGGACGTTCTTGCAGCGGTAGGGTTGGACGAAATTGGGCCGCATGTAGGCGCCGTCGCCTGCGATGCGCTGCTCGACGGGCACGCCACGCTCGGCCTGCTCGAAGATGCGGTTGCGCGCCGGGACCTGCTTGGTCGGCTGGCCGGCCTTCTTGTCGTTCCACGACCACCAGTTGGTCCAGTCGGCCTGGCCGTCGAGCGTGCCGGTGCCGGTGACGGCGATGTTTTCCTGTTCCCAAGCGTAGATGAGCGGCGAGTAGTTCATCAGCTCCACGCCTTCCCAGCGCGTGAACACGATTGGGTAGTCGGCGGGATCTAGGGAGAACTTGAGCGTGGCACCGGCGCTAACGTGGAGATTGACGTTGCTCTTCAGGTGGATCGCGCCGGTGAGCCATTCGCCCGCCGGCACGACGACGCGGCCGCCGCCGGCCTCATGGCATGCGGCGATGGCGGCGCGGATGGCGGCGGAGGCATCGGCACCGGGCTGGGCACCGAAATCCGTGATCGGGAAATCGCGCGCGGGAAACTGTGGCGCACGGATCAGCGACTCGACGTAGGCGTAATCGTCCCAGCCGCGGATGGCGCGGGCGGAGGGCGCGCGGGAGACGATCTGCTCCATCTCGATGCCGGCGAGGATGAACGGCCCGGTGCCCTTGAGGTCGTTGTCGATGATCGGCTCGCTCACGTAATATTCGAAGGAACCGTCGCGCGTGCGGCCGGCGGAGTTGGTGTAGCCGAGACCGGCGACAGCGCAGCACTGGCGCAGGGAGATGGTGCCGTCTGCCTCGGTGCGGACGAGTTCGCGGATGAGGCCGGCGTAGGCCTTGAGGAGGGCGGGCTCGTAGCGCTCGCGCGGCAGGTAGCCGCGGTTGATGCCCTTCGCGAGGACGTAGACGAACATGGAGGAGGCGGTGCCTTCGAGGTAGTTGCCCGCGCGGTCGCCCTGATCGGTGACCTGCCACCAGAGGCCGGTCTGCGGGTCCTGCCAGCGCACGAGGCCGTCGGCGACGCGGCGCAGGATCTCGTTGATGTGCTCCACCTCGGGGTGCGTGGGCGAGAAGAAGTCGAGCGAGTCGACCAGCGCCATGCCATACCAGCCGATGGCGCGGCTCCAGAAATTCGGCGACTGGCCCGTCTGCGGGTTGGCCCAGGGCTGGGCGCGCTGCTCGTCCCAAGCGTGGTAATGGAGCTGCTTCTCCGCGTTCCAGCCGTGGCGATCCATCAGGATGATCTGGTTGGCAACGTCGTCGAAGAGCGCGGGCTCTTCATAGAGTTTCGCGTAGTGCGCGAGGAAGGGCGAAGCCATGAACAGGCCGTCGAGCCACATCTGGTGCGGGTAGCGGAGCTTGTGCCAGAAACCGCCTTCGCTGGTGCGCGGGTGCGTGCGCATCTGGTCGCGGAGGGCCGCGATGGCGGTCTGGATGCGCGGCTCGCGATTGCCCTGCTCGCGGAGCAGGAGCAGCAGCTTGCCGGGCGGGATCATGTCGATGTTGTAGTCGTCGCGCTTGTAGGTGCGGATGGAGCCGTCCTCGGCGATGAAGCTCGTGGCGGTCTGCGCGCCCCAGGCGCCGTAGGAGGCGTCGCCGGTGCGCTCACTCAGTTTCATCAACGAGAGACCGAGCAGCGTGGTGGTGTAATCCCAGCGCGCCTTCGGGGCGCCGCCTTGGAAGAGCTTGCCGCCGTAACGCTGCATCTCCGAGCGCGCCATGCGCTGGGACCATTCGAGCGGCGGGGCATCGCCGAAGCGCCCGGAGGGCTCGGCGGCGGTGACGGTGGTGAGGGCGAGGACGGCGGCGGCGAGCGAGAGGACGGTGCGCATGGCGGAGGGAGGGGGAAAAAGGTTCAGGGCAGGAGTTCGATCTTCACCGGCGCGGCGAGGCGCGCGGCGTGTTGGGCCAGGTAGGCGAGCCAGGAGGCGCGATCGGGGAAATGTCCGCTGCGGTCCCAACCGGCTCCGGCGAAATAGCGCAGCGGCTGGCCGGATTGCGCGCGGAGGAGGACGAGGTGGTTGCGCTCGTCCTCGGCAAAACCGACGAGGTCGCCGGGCAGGGCGACGATGGCGGTGCCGAGCTGGCCGTTGGTCTTCTGGACGATCCACTGGGCGAGAGTCCCCTGCTCTGCCACGGTCGCGAGCTCGATGGCGGGCTCCTGGCCGCGGTCGGCAGGGTTCTTGTGCAGGCCGACGCCGACGGTGAGCCCGGCGGCCGGCGGCTGACCGTCGACAACGGTGAAGGTGCTCTCGATGCGGTTGAGGTTGTGGCCGGCATCGAGCGTGATGCGCTTGGTTTCGGTGACCTTGACGCCGTGCGCGTCGAAGGCGTCGTAAACCAGTTCGAAGGACGTGCGCACGGGACCGTTGGCGAGGATGCGCCACGCGCGGTAGTTGCCGCTGACGGCGAGCCGGCCGTCGCTCCAGATGCCGGCGCCGCCGCAGCCGCGCGACGGTCCGACCTGGAACATGTCCATGCCTTCGCCCTGATCGGTGTGATAGTGGTCGTGGCCCTTGTTATACCAGCGGTCGATGATCGGGTAATCGACGCGCTTGCACCACACGTCGAGGCCGCTGGTGACGAGCACCTCCTTCTTCACGCCTTCCGGCGCGGGCGCGGCGAGCGCGGGGCCGTAGGTGCGGTGGGCGATGCGGTCGTTTTCCCAAGCGAAGTCATCGAGACGCTCCTGCACGTAGCGGGCGAAGGCCTTGGTCGGAAAGACCGGGGCGACGCGGTCGATCTTCGCGATGGTGAAGGTGGCGCTGCGCTCGCCGGCGGCGAAATCGTATTGGAACAACAGCTCGCCATACGCGAGGCCGAGGCCCTGCGGGTCCTTGGCCTGCGGGGCGATATTGGTGACTTGATAAGGCAGCACGCGACCGCGCCAGTCGCGGATCTCAATCTTCTGCAGCAACGCGCCGGGGAGCGCGCGCACGACCTCGGACCACGGAACGGAGATCGTCTCGGACGGACGCGCGAGGTCGAGGGTGTGGGTGGCGCGGAGGGTGATCTGCCCGGCGGCGGCAGCCGCGAGGCCGGCGCAGGCGAAGACGACGAAGGCGAGGCAGCGGGTGAACATGGCAGGCGTGGGGTTGACGGCGGGAAGACGCCGGGAACGGGAACAGGTTCCCGGGGTGCCGGCGAATGATCTCGGAGCGGCGGTAGACATGAGCGCGGGACTCAGCGGGCGAGCCAGCCGCCATCGACGGCGAGCGTGTAGCCGTTCACATAGTCGGAGGCGGCCGAGGCGAGGAACACCACCGTCCCTTTCAAGTCGTCCGGCGTGCCCCAGCGGCCGGCGGGGATGCGGTCGAGGATCGCCTGATTGCGTTTCTCGTCGGCGCGGAGCGGTGCGGTGTTGTCCGTCGCCATGTAGCCAGGGGCGATGGCGTTGATGCAGATGCCGCGTCCGCCGAGTTCGTTGGCCATCAGGCGGGTGAGACCCAGCACGGCGCTTTTCGAAGCCGTGTAGGACGGCACCCGGATGCCGCCCTGGAACGAGAGCATCGAGGCCACGTTGACGATCTTGCCGGGCCGGTTGGCCGCGAGCAGCTGGCGGACGAATGCCTGGCTGAGGAAAAACACGGCGTTGAGGTTGACGTTGATGACGTCATCCCAGTCCTTCTCGGCAAATTTGTCGAAATCTTCCCGCCGGATGATGCCGGCATTGTTGACCAGGATATCGAGCTGACCGGTGAGCTGCGTGCCGGTCTCGATCACCTGGGGGATGCTGGTGCGATCGGCCAGGTTGGCGACGACGGAGAGCGTCCGGCGGCCGAGCGCGCGGAGCCGGTTTTCCGTTTCGGTGCTGGGCACGATGTCGACGAGCACGACATCGGCACCGGCTTCGGCGAGCGCTTCGGCGTAAGCTTGGCCGAGGCCGCGGGAGGCTCCGGTCACGAGCGCGGTTTTCCCGGCGAGACTGAAGCGATCGAGGATGGAGGGCATGGTGGGAGGAGATTCAGCGGGACGGGCAGTAGACGGGCATCACGCGAGCGTGGCGATGGGCGCGGGGTCCATGTCGGAGAAGTCCTGGTTCTCGCCGCCCATGCCCCAGATGAAGCCGTAGCTGTCCGTGCCGGCACCGCTATGGATCGACCACGGCGGGGAGAGCACCGCCTGCTGGTCGCGCACGATGAGATGGCGCGTCTCGTCGGGGCGCCCCATGAAGTGGAAGACGGCGGCGTTCGGCTGCACGTCGAAATAGAGATAGACCTCGGAGCGCCGCGCGTGCGTGTGCGGAGGCATGGTGTTCCAGATGCTGCCGGGCTTGAGCAGCGTCACGCCCATGACGAGCTGGCAGCTCTTGATGCCGCCCGGGTGGATGAACTTGTAGAGCACGCGATCGTTGGCGGTTTGCGCCGAGCCGAGCGCGATGCCGGTGGTTTCCCCGTGCCGGGCCAGGGTCGTCGGATACGCGGTGTGCGCCGGGTAGCTGAGGAGATAGAATCGGGCCGGACGGGCGGAGCGCTGCGAACGGAAGGCGACCTTCTGCGCGCCGCGTCCGATGTAGAGGCAATCGAGTTTCCCAAGCGCGTAGGTCTGGCCGTCGACTTCGACGGTGCCGGCCTCGCCGACGTTGATCACGCCGAGTTCGCGACGTTCGCAGAAGTAGGCAGCGGCGAGTTCGCGACCGGCCGGCAGGGTCAGCGCGGTGCGCGTGGGCATCGCCCCGCCGACGACGGTGCGATCGGTCTCCCAATAGCGCAGGCTCAGGCGGCCGGGTTGAAACAGCTCGGGGACCAGGAAGGCCGCGCGCAGTTCTTCCGTCGTCATGCGCGCGTAGGCGCGGTCATCTTGGGCGGTGATCGAGTTCATAAAGGGTGTGGAGGAGGAAGTGGGGAGCGCCGTCGCACGGGGCGAGGGCGCTGAGACAAAGCGGCCCGCGGGCAGAAGCCGCGGGCCGCGCAAACAGTGACTGCGGATCAGAAGGTGCCGCGGATACCGAAGGTGATCGAGGGCTCGCCGAACTCGCCGTAGCGCATCGGGAGGATGATGTCGCGCTTCGAGGGGATGTAGCCCTGGAAGTATTCCTCGCGGCCGGAGTTGAAGATGTTGCGGACGACGGCGTAGGCCGAGACGTATTTGTTGATGCTGTATTCGACCTTCGCGTCGGTGGTCCACTTCTCGTCCTTCATGCGGAGCAGGCGGTTGTCGCCCGAGCCGGCGAAGTAGGAAGTGTTGACGAAGCCGCCGTAGAGGTTCTCGTCGACCCAGTTGTTGGTGATGGTGGCATTGAAGCGGCCGAGGCGGTAGCCGAGGATGACGTTGATCGTCTGCGGCGAGACGGCGCGCTTG
>JAMPXH010000118.1 GCA_023701285.1 Candidatus Didemnitutus sp. | reverse complement strand
TGCCGCGGGGCGCGCCGACCGTTTGATCCGCCGGGAGCGGCGCAGCGGACGCCGGCCGGGCACTTGTTTGGCCGTCGGTGCGGCAGCTGATGGTAACAGCTGCCAGTGCGCCCCCGGTGACCTCGTTGCTCTAATATAGCGCCTTGCGCAGATGGCCTCAAATGTTCAGTCACTCGCGTGTCCATTCGCGCGCATTATGCTATTAAAAATTCTTTTCGCCACATGCTGCCTCGTCTTCGCCGGTTGTTCGTCGGTTCACCTCGCCAGAGACGTGGACCTGATGCCTCAGCCCATTGAGCAGCGCGGTCCTGAATACCCGGTCGAACTTAAATTCAAGGGCGTGACTGGCGATGTAGTGGTCGATTTCGTCGTCAATGCCAAAGGACGAGTCAGTTCGGTGCGCATTGTCCGCGCAGTGCACCCAGCCCTTGCCGAATCCGCAGCTAATGCCGTTTGGGCCTGGCGCTTTTCGCCGGCGATCAAGGGTGGTGTGCCGGTCGCCGTGAGCGTGCGGACAACACTTAACTTCGATCTGATCGACGGGCGCAATTAGCGCGAAGCAACTGTGTTCCCGGGCCGTCCACCTATGCTGCGTGGCACGGTTTCCCTGTCGCGGGCGCGTTAGCGCCATCTCCGGGAAACCGTTTGCGCCGCCGCCGGGGGCGGCTACGGTCCGCGCCATGAGTGATTTTGCCCCCGCCGCGGAAGTCGCCTCCGCCCGTGACCTGTTGGCGCGTCTCAAGGCCAACATGCGTGTGACGATCAAGGGCAAGGATGAGGTCATCGACCAGACGCTCGTCTGCCTGCTGGCCGGAGGACACCTGCTGATCGAGGACCTGCCCGGCGTGGGCAAGACGACGCTGGCCTACTCGCTGGCCCGCTCGATGGACGCGCCGTTCTCGCGCATCCAGTTCACCAGCGACCTGCTGCCGAGCGACGTCACCGGCGTCTCCATCTACGACGAGACGGTGAAGGAGTTCGTGTTCAAGCCGGGGCCGGTCTTCGCCAGCATCCTGCTGGCCGACGAGATCAACCGCGCCACGCCCAAGACGCAGTCCGCGCTGCTGGAGGTGATGGATCGCGGCAAGGTGACCGTCGACGGGGCGGCGCACGCCGTCGGAGCGCCGTTCATGGTCGTGGCGACGCAGAATCCCGTGGATTACGAGGGCACGTTCCCGCTGCCCGAGAGCCAGATGGACCGCTTCCTCATGCGCCTCCACATGGGCTATCCGCAGCCGGCGGACGAGCTCGACATCCTGCGGGCGCCGAAGCTCGGCTACGATGCCATCGCGTTGAACCCGGTCGTGACGCGCACCGACGTGCTCAAGCTGCAGTCGCTGGCGGGGAAGGTCTTCGTGGAGGACAGCGTGCTCGACTACATCCTCCGCATCGTCACGGCCACGCGCACGGAGGCGGAGTTCCGCTCCGGCGCCAGCGTGCGCGGCGGGCTCGCGCTCCGCACGGCCGCGCAGGGGCGGGCGCTCCTGCAGGGCCGGGATTTCGTGGTGCCGGAGGACGTGCAGGAGATGGTCGGGCCCGTGCTGGCGCACCGCCTCGCGTTCGCGCGGCAGACTTCGGATGCGTTGGAGGAGCGGCGCGCGGTCCTCGCGGCGTTGCGGCGGATCGTCGCGGCGATCGCGGTGCCGGAGTGAGGGCGGCGCGCCCAGGCAACCAGGAACCAGCGCCAATGAGCATGAGGAAGGACGCGCCCATCCAGCTTGTTCGTCGGGTCACTTGGTCCCTGGCGCCGGGCACTTCGCGGGGTGAGACATGAAGGGCGACGCGGCCACGTTCACGGCAGCGAGCCCGGCGGACTGGTCCGGTCCCGGGGCGGCGCGCGCGGGGCGGCGCGCGTTTTCCTGGCCGGCGCTGCTGTGGGCGCTGCTCTACCCGGTAAAGCGTCACCGCATCAGCATGACCGTGCCCGGGATCTTCCTGATCGGTCTGGCGATGGGCATCGGCACCGCGGCCTACAACACGGCGAGCAACATCCTGTTCATCACGCTCTCGCTGCTGCTGGCGTGCCTGCTGCTCAGCGGCCTGCTCTCGTGGTTCAACCTGCGTGGCGTGCGCTGGCGGTTGCGCAGCGGCGGTCCGTGGCGCGCCGGCCATGAGACGCTCGTGACCGTGGAGGTGGGCAACATGAAGGCGTGGCTGCCCACCTATGGCCTCTGGTTCGACCTGAGCACCCACGCCGTCACGCCGGAGCCGGCACCGGCGGAGAAGCCGGAGAAAGTGAGCGAAGCGCTGGCCGCGGCCGAGCGTGCCGTCACGCGCGGCCGGGTGCTCCTGCGCGAGCGCCTGGCGCCGCGCGCGGAATCCGCCGTGGAGTGGGTGCACCGGCCGGAGCGGCGCGGCGAGGCCGTGCTCGAGTTGGAGGCGGTGGGGTCGCTGTTTCCCTTCGGGTTTCTGCGCAAGAGCGTGGGCACGGGCCTGCGGCAGCGCGTGCGCGTGTGGCCGGCGCAGATCGATTACCGGTGGCACGGCGCGGCGGCGCCCCGCGCGCAGGCGCAGGGCAGTCGCACGGCGCGCGCGGGCACGGGCGAGGACCTGCTCGCGCTGCGGAAATACGCGTCGGGCGACTCGCACCGCCTCGTGCACTGGAAGGCCAGCGCCCGGCTGGGCCGGCTGATGGTGCGGCAGTTCGCGGCGGAGAGCGTCGACGGCTTTGCGCTGCGCTTCGACACGCCCGCGGAGCGGTGGCCGCGGCCGGAGCAGTTCGAGCTGGCGTGCCGTTTCGTGGCGACGCTGGCGGAGGACCTGTTCGCCGAGGGCCGGTTGCGCGGCGTGGGCGTGAACGGCGCGTGGATCGAGACGCGGCGCCTGCGTGACGTCGAGGCGGTGCTGGACTTGCTGGCGTTGGTGGAACCGGTCGCGGCCGACAAGCCAGGTCGGCCTGCGGAGCCGAGCGTTGGGGCCCGGCTCGTCGGGGACGACTCGCCCTATCACTTGGCGGGACGAGGCCTCCAAGTTAACCGCAACCTCATCACTTTCGCGCCGGAAGGAGCGCGCGGCGTCGCGGCCCATGTCGACGGCATCCTCACGGCCTCAGCTTAGTCTCGACGAGCTCCGGCGGCTCAAGTGGCTGCTCGGCGGCGCGCTCGCGCTCGTGTCGTTGTGGACGGTGTTCTTCCTCGACATCGAGGCGCTCGGGCTGGTGGCGTTCGCCAGCGCGGCGATCGCCGCGGTGCTGGTGTGGCCGCAATTGCCGGCGCGGGTGCCGGCGCTCGTGTGGCGGCTGGCGGTGCCGGCGATCGTGGTCGCGGCGGGTGTGGATCTCTATCTCAGCGCGGACACGCTGCCCGTGTTGATCCGGCTGGCGGTGCTGCTGGTGCTCTACCGCACGATGGCCTACCGGCGGAAGCGCGAGGACCTGCAGCTGATCGTGCTCGGGCTGTTCCTCATCGTGGTGGCGGGCGTGCTCACGGTGTCGCTGGGTTTCGCGTTCCTGCTGCTGGTCTTCACGGCGTGCGCGCTGGGTTTCCTGTTCGTGGTGACGCTGATCGATCTCGTGGACACGGGACCGAAGGTGATGCGGCCGGAGGAGATGCGCGAGGTGCCGGCATGGGCGCGCGGCGGGTGGGGCGCGGCGGCGGCGCGGTTCCGGCAGGTGGCGGACTGGCGGCTGCTCGGCTTCGCCAGCGTGCTCTTCGCGGGCGTCGTCGGCGTGTCGGCCCTGCTGTTCCTGCTCATCCCGCGCTTCGAGATCGGGAGCGGCTTCTTCCTCGACAAATACATCACGCGGCAGAGCCGCACGGGATTCACGGACACGGTGCGATTCGGCGGCGTGGCGGAGCTCGTGCGCGACGAAAGCGTGGCGATGCGGGTGGACCTGACGGATGCGGCCTCGTTGCCGCGCGCGCCGTATTTCCGACTCGTGGTGCTCGACGAATACACCCCGGAGGGCTTCCGGCTCTCGGCACCGATGAAGGCCGACCTGCTGCGCGCCCAGCGCATCACGCAGGTGCTGCGCGAGCGCGGGTTGGCGCGCGAGGCCGTGGGCGGGCAGTGGACGTTCTACGTCGAGCCCGGCGTCAGCCGTTTCCTGCCGCTGCCCGGGAGTTTCACGCTGCTGCGGCTGCGCGATCCGGCGCCGGTGCAGACGCACGTCGGCGCGCGGCTGGTGGGGCTGCGCAGCGAGCCGCTGGCGATGACGGCCTTCCAGCTGGACGGTGTGGAACTCGCCGCGGCGGTGCGCGATGCGGCGATGGCGCGGGTGGTGCAGGAGTCGCGCGCCGGGGGATTGCGGCCGGACGATCCGGCGCGGCACCTGATGCTGACGCTCCAGCCGCCGGCGGGGGCGGCGAATGCTGCGACGCTGCGCCGGGTGCTGCAGGAAATCACGGGCGGCGAGACCCTCGATGCGGCGGCCTTCGCCGAGCGGGCGACGGCGTGGCTCCACCGCCGGCACGCCTATGCGCTGGCCGCGAACATCCCGCGCGGCCCGCAGGACGACATCGTGAAGTGGCTGGATTCGAACGAACCGGGATTCTGCGAATTCTTCGCGGGTGCGCTCGCGGTGCTGAGCCGCGCGGCGGGGCATCCGGCGCGCGTGGTGGCGGGTTTCCGCGGCGGCACGCTGAATGCGTTCGAGAACTACATCATGGTGCGCAACTCCGATGCGCACGCATGGGTCGAGATCTTCGACGGCGAGGAAAACTGGGTGCGGGTGGACCCGACGCTCGGCTCCGCGGCGGCGGAGACAGACGCGGACTCGCTCGCGGCGGCGGGTGAGCGCGACAGCAGCTGGGATGCGCGCCTCGATAGCCTGCGCGTGCTGTGGTATCGGCGGGTGGTGAATTTCGACGCGCGGCAGCAGGTCGAGATGGTCGATGCCGTGAAGGGTTTCACGACGCGCGCGGGTGAGGCATTGCGCGCACGGCTGGAGGCGTGGACGCAGCGGCTCAAGGCCTGGCTGGCGGGACCGTGGGATCTGCGCCGGCTCGGCCGGGCGGCGGGTGCGGCGGCGTTGCTCGGCGTCGCGCTGGTGCTGGGCTGGCGGCTCTCCGGCTGGCTGCGCGGGCAGTGGCAGCGGAGAAGGCAGCCCGGGGAAAGCGATCCGGTGCGCCGCGAGGCCGGGCGGTGGCTGAGGGAATTGGCAGAGGGCGCAAGGCGGAAAGTGGAACGCCAGAATGTGGGCGAGGACTTGCGTGATGCTGCGCTCCAGGGCGTGCGCGCGGAGCTGGAGCGGCTGCGCTTCGGCCGGCGCGAGACGTGGCCGGAGCCGCGGCGGGTCTTCCAGCAGGCGCGACGGTGGCGGCGGGTGTTGCGGCGTTGAAACGCGGGCCGGGTCTGCTTTGCTCGCGCGCCTATGCCTCTGATCGACCTGCCGCTCGCCGACTTGCAGCGCTATGCCGGACGCAACCCGCGTCCGGCGGATTTCGTCGCCTATTGGGAGGCGGCGTTGGCGGAACTTGCGGCGACGGACCCGCGGCCGGAGCTGCGGCCGGCGGCGTTCTCCGCGCCGGGTGTGGCGTGTTACGACCTGTGGTTCACGGGCGTCGGCGGGGCGCGCGTCTATGCGAAATACATCCGGCCGGCGGGCGCGGGGCCGTTCCCGGCCGTGCTGCAGTTCCACGGTTATTCGGGCAACAGCGGCGAGTGGTGCGACAAACTCGGCTGGGCGGTGGCGGGGCACGCCTTCGCGGCGCTCGATGTGCGCGGGCAGGGCGGAAGGTCGGAGGATGCGCTGGCGGTGCGCGGCACGACGCTGCGCGGCCACATCGTGCGCGGGCTCGACGATCCCGATCCGACGCGGCTGGCGTATCGCGCCATCTTCCTCGACACGGTGCAGCTGGCGCGCGTCGTGATGGGGTTTGCCGAGGTGGATGCGACGCGCGTGGGCTGTCACGGCGCCTCGCAGGGCGGAGCGCTGGCGCTGGCGTGTGCGGCTTTGGAGCCGCGGATCCGGCGCTGTGCGCCGGTGTTTCCGTTCCTCTGCGACTACCGGCGCGTGTGGGAGATGGATCTGGCGAAGGATGCCTACGAGGAGCTGCGGTATTTCTTCCGGATGTTCGACCCGCGGCACGAGCGCGAGGAGGCGATCTTCACCAAGCTCGGCTACATCGACTGCCAGCATCTCGCGCCGCGCATCCGCGCGGAGGTGCTGATGTTCACGGGGCTGATGGACCCGATCTGTCCGCCGAGCTCCCAGTTCGCCGCCTACAACAAGATCACGGCGAAGAAGGACATGGTGCTCTATCCCGATTACGCACACGAGCCGCTGCCGGGCGGGGCGGACCGGATCTTCGAGTTTTTGACGCGGGCGTGAGCGGGGTCGGGCGGCAGGAGGCGCGTGCGAGCACGCTGCCTCCGCGGAGATGCCGGGTGTGTTGAGGCGCAAGCACGCTCGCTGCCTATTCGGACAGCGGCGTGAGCTGTCGCTGCACCGTCAGGGCAGCACGACTTGGAAGGTGGCGCCGGGCATGCGCTCGGATTTTTCCTTCCACGCTTCGAGGATGGCTTTCACGACGGGCCCGGCGTTGGTGCCGCCGCCGAAACTGGCGCCTTCCTCCTGACCCTCGAGCACGATGGCGATGGCGATCTTGGGATTCTCGAGCGGAGCGAAGCAGACCATCCAGGCGAGTTCGATCTTTCCCTTCTGCGCGGTGCCGGTCTTGGAGGCGCCGGTGAGGCCTTCGACGCGGGCGAGCTTGCCGGTGCCGAATTGGTAGCCCATCGCCATGCCGCGGACGATCGTTTCGTAATCGCCGGGGCGCAGCCCGATGGGCGTGGTGCGCTGGCGCGGGCGGTTCTCGACGTGCAGGAGGGTGGGCTTGGTCTCGGTCTCGCCGCGGGCGAAGGAGGCGATCATGCAGGCGGCTTGGAGCGGAGAGATGAGCGTGTCGCCCTGGCCGATGGCAATGTTGGCGGTGTCGCCGGGGAACCAGCGTTCCTTCATGTTCTCGAGCTTCCAGGCCGGAGTGGCGACGCGCGGGTTGCGGAACTCGGAGGGCAGCTCGATGCCGGTGGCATGATTGAAGCCGAAGCGGGCGGCCTCGGCGGCGATCAGCTCGGGGCCCATTTCCAAACCGGTCTTGTAGAAAAAGACGTTGCACGAATCGCGGATGGCGCCGCTCAGCTCGCGGTCGCCGTGGCCGGCGTGATTGTGGCAGGGGAAACGGCGTTGTCCGACCATGAGGAAGCCGGGGCAGACGACGTGGGTTTGCTCGGCATCGATCGCGCCGCTGCGCAGGCCGGCGAGGGCGGTGATGATCTTGAAGGTCGAGCCCGGCGGATACTGGCCCTGGGTGGCGCGGTTGAGCCAGGCGCCGTTTTCCTGGATCTCTTTGGCGGTGGCGGAGCTCAGGCGGGGGACGAAGGCGTTGAGGTCGTAGTGCGGCGCGGAGGCCATGACGAGCACCTCGCCGGTGGAGACGTCGAGGGCGACGGCGGCGCCGACGCGGCCCTGCATCGCTTGTTCGGCGGCCTGCTGGAGCTCGATGTCGAGGCTCGTGACGAGGTTGTGGCCCTGCACGGGGAGGCGTTTCTCGACGGGCAGGTCGACCTTGTAGCCCGAGGGATCGACGCGGTAGATGGCGCCGCCGGCTTGGCCTTGCAGGTGGGAGTCGAATTTTTTCTCCAACCCATCGCGACCGAAGGCGCCCTTCATTTTGAAGGTGAGGAGATCCTCGCCGGGGAACTCCTCGGCCTCGGGGTCGTTGTCGATGCCGACGTAGCCGAGCACGTGCGCGGCGGCGGTGCCGAAGGGATAATGGCGCGTGCTCGAGGCATAGACCTGCAGAGGGGACTCGACGGGCAGGCGCTCGATGAGGCGCGCGTATTCGTCGGGCGAGAGATCGTCGAGGAGGATGTAGGGCAGCAGGAGGGTCTGCGCGAAATGGCGGTTGAGCTCGCGGGTGTTGACCTGTTCGCGGCGGTGAAGGATGGCGTTGATCTTGTCGAGGTAACGCTGGGCGACGGCGGCGCGGGCGATGCGCTCGAGTTGATCGGCGGTGGGACGGTCCTCGCGGGGCAGCTCGCGGTAGTTGCGCAGGACCTTGCTGAACTCGGCGCGCAACTCGGGGCGGAGCTCGGCGAGGTTGAGCACGACGGAGAAGCGCGGGCGGTTGCCGACGAGGACCTTGCCGTCGCGGTCGTAGATGTTGCCGCGCGGGCCGGGCACGATGATGCGGCGCTGGTTCTGGATGCGCTCGCGCTCGCTGTAGACGCCGCTGGTGAAGAGCTGGCGGTAGGCGAAGCCGCTGACCAGCGTCAGCACCATCGCCGCGATCAGCCCGTAGAAGAGCAGGAGGCGCGGGTGGCGGTTGACGTGGGTTTCGATGAGGCGGCTCACAGGGACGAGGAAACGGAGCGGACGCGAAAAATCAAAGATCCGTGCGCTTGCCGGTCTCCGGATGCAGCCGCGCGAGGGCGAGCAACTCGCGTTGCAGCGCCATGAACCACGGGGCGACGAGGGCGATGACGATCTGCGAGGCGATCAGGTCGATGAAAAGCCGGAGCCAGGCCTCGGCGGGTCGGGGATTGGCGCCGACGAGGAAGAAGGAGAGCGCGAGGAAGAGGAACAGGTTGGCGAGCAAGGCCACGACGGTGGCGAAGACGGGTTCGTCCTTGGGAAAACGGCTGCGGCCGTAGAGCAGCGTGGCGTGCACGAGCCCGAGCAGGACGAGGTGCGTGCCGAAGGGAGCGGGCGTGAGCGCATCCCACGCGAGAGCGGTGAGCAGCGTGGCGGCGGTGCCGTGGAGCGCATCGAGCCGCAGCGCGGGGTAAACGACGAACAGGCCCGCGGTGTAGAGGTAAAGCGTGACCGGGCCGAAGCCCGGCAGGTGGCTCTGGCTGAGGTGGTGGTTGGCGAGACCCGTGAGCCAGAGCAGCAGCAGGTTGGCGAACAGGACGAGCAGCCAGCGGATGTCGTGCTGTCTCATCGGACGGGCGACGGCGGAGGCGGACGGCGACGCATCACAGCTCCTCCGGCTGGAGCGGGACGAGCACGGTGACCTCGGCGAGCGCGCCGAGGCGGCTGTCGAGGCGCACTTCGCCGCTCTTGAACAGGCCGTCGGTGGAGGGTTCGAGGACCACGATCTCGCCGATGGTGAGGCCGGGCGGGAACACGCCGCCGAGCCCGGAGGTGACGAGGCGCTTGGGCTGGCCGGGGGCGGCGAAGATGTCGAGCGGCACAAACTCGACCGTGCCGCGCGGCGTGCGGAAGGAATCGTTGAGGCCACCTTGGTAGGAGATCGGGCGCGTGTCGCCCTCGGCGCTGGCGGCGACGCGGAAAGTGGGGCTGGTGATGAGGTCGACGACGGCGGTGTAGGCGTAGACCTCGGTCACGCGGCCGACGATGCCGCCGACGTAGACGACGGGGGCGCCGACGGTGATGCCGTGGTTGCGGCCCTTGCGGATGACGAGGCGCTGCCACCAACCGGAGAAATCGCGCCGGGCGACGCGGGCCGGTTCGGAGCGGTAGGCGGGCATCGGCGGGAGCTTGAGGATGTTCTCCAGCCGGAGCAGTTCGGCGCGGAGCTGCTCGCTCTCCTGCAGGCGCAGTTCGTAGGCGGCGTTGAGGCGGGCGAGGTCGCGGCCGGCCTCGATGATCTCGTTCTTCGGGCGGGTGCGGAGCGCCCAGAATTCCTGCAGGTCCTGCACGTAGGATTGCGCGGTGGCGAAGGGGGCCTGCAGCTCGAAGAAGCTGGCGCGCGTGAAGGACTTCAGGCCCAGCGGCAGGAGCGCCCAGAGCAAAAGCACCACGGCCAGCGTGGCGAAGGGGCGGGCTTGGTCGAAGCGTTGGTGGGGCACGGCGAGGTAAGTGCAGGGTGGGACCGTCGCCCTCAGCGGTCCGGCTTCGGCGCTCGAGGACAGGCGCCCCTACCGCGCAGGCGCATCAGAAGTCCGACGCGATGCGGTAGAGCTCGTCGATGTTGTTGAGGAAGACGCCGGTGCCGTTCGCGACGGCGGAGAGCGGGTCGTCCGAAACGGTGACAGGGAGGCCGGTCTTGTCGGAGAGAAGGCGGTCGATGCCGCGGATGAGAGAGCCGCCGCCGGCCATGACGAAGCCGCGGTCGACGAGGTCGGCGGAGAGTTCGGGCGGGCAGCGTTCGAGGGCGGCGCGGACGGCCTCGACGATGTTGGAAATGGTGTCGGCGAGGGCCTCGCGGATCTCCTGCGAGGTGATGTGGATCGTCTTGGGCAGGCCGGCGACGGCGTCGCGGCCCTTGACCTCCATGGCGAGCTCGGTGGCGAGCGGGTAGGCGGAGCCGATGGTCATCTTGATCTCTTCCGCCGTGCGCTCGCCGATGAGGAGGTTGTAGGCGCGCTTCATGTAGTTGATGATGGCGGCGTCGATCTCGTCGCCGGCGACGCGGATGGATTTCGAAAACACGATGCCGGAGAGCGAAATGATCGCGATCTCCGTGGTGCCGCCGCCGATGTCGACGATCATGTTGGCGGCGGGCTCGTCGACGGGCAGGCCGACGCCGAGCGCGGCGGCCATGGGCTCGAGGATGGTGATGACCTCGCGGGCGCCGGCGTGGGTGGCGGACTCCTTCACGGCGCGCTTCTCGACCTCGGTGATGCCGCTCGGGATGGCGACGACGACGCGCGGGGAGACGACCTTGGAGTTGTTGTGCACCTTCTTGATGAAGTAGCGCAGCATCGCCTCGGTGATGTCGAAGTCGGCGATGACGCCGTCCTTCATCGGGCGGA
>JAMPXH010000019.1 GCA_023701285.1 Candidatus Didemnitutus sp. | reverse complement strand
GTGCACGCCGGCGAACTCGATGTGCTCGAGCATGCCGCCGACGAGCGTCGTCTCGCCGTCGCTGATGCAGTCGACGTCGAGCTCGATGGCGTCCTCGAGGAACTTGTCGATCAGCACGGGTTTGCCGGGCATGACGCCGAAGACCTGCTGCACGACGTCGCGCAGCTCGGCCTCGCTGTAGAGGATGAACATGCCGCGGCCGCCGAGCACGAAGGACGGGCGCACGAGCACCGGGTAACCGAGCTCGGCCGCGCACGAGATCGCCTCGGACTCGGACATGGCGATGCGGTTGGCGGGCGACTTGAGCTTCACCGCATCGAGCACGGCGGCGAAGAGCTTGCGGTCCTCGGCGGTGTCGATGCTCTCCGGCGAGGTGCCGATGATGTTCACGCCGCGGGCCTTCAGGGCGCTGGCGAGGTTGAGCGGCGTCTGGCCGCCGAACTGCGCGATGGCGCCGATGCAGCCTTCCTGCTCGTAGATCTCGAGCACGTCCTCGAGCGTGAGCGGCTCGAAGTAGAGGCGGTCGGAAGTGTCGTAGTCGGTGGAGACGGTCTCGGGGTTCGAGTTGACCATCACCGTCTCGAAGCCCGCCTCGCGCAGGGCGAACGACGCGTGCACGCAGCAGTAGTCGAACTCGATGCCCTGGCCGATGCGGTTCGGGCCGCCGCCGATGATCATGATCTTCTTTTTCTTCGAAGGCAGGATCTCGTTCTCATCGCCGTAGCTCGAATAGTAGTAGGGCGTGAACGCCTCGAACTCCGCGGCGCAGGTGTCGACGAGGCGGTAGGTCGTGTGGACGCCGGCCTTTTTCCGCGCGGCGCGCATGGTGTCGAAGTCGACCTTCAGCAGGTGCGCGAGCTGCGCGTCGGAAAAGCCGAACTGCTTCGCGCGCTTCAGCGTGCGGGCGTCGAGCGTGGCGAGCGAGAGGGTCTTGAGATGCTGTTCCATCTCGTGGAGCTCGCGCAGCTGCGTGAGGAACCACGGGTCGATCTTCGTCAGGTCGAAGATCTCGTCGACCGTCATGCCAGCCATGAAGGCCCAGCGGAGGTAATAGACGCGCTCGGCGTTGGGCGTGCCGAGTTTCTGGCGGAGCGTGGCGTCGTCGGGCAGTTCGTCGCCGCCGTATTTGCCGCCGCCGCCCCAGCCGCGGGCGCCGGTCTCGAGCGAGCGCAGGCACTTCTGGAACGACTCCTTGAAGGTGCGGCCGATCGCCATGGCCTCGCCGACGGACTTCATCGCGGAGGTGAGCGTCGTGTTGGCGCCGGGGAATTTCTCGAAGGCGAAGCGCGGGATCTTCGTGACGACGTAGTCGATCGTCGGCTCGAAGCTGGCGGGCGTGAGGCGCGTGATGTCGTTGCGCAGCTCGTCCAGCGTGTAGCCGACGGCGAGCTTGGCCGCGATCTTGGCGATGGGGAAGCCGGTGGCCTTCGACGCGAGGGCGGACGAGCGCGAGACGCGCGGGTTCATCTCGATCACGACCTGGCGGCCGGTCTGCGGGTCGATGGAGAACTGGATGTTCGAGCCGCCGGTCTCGACGCCGATCTCGCGGATGACGGCGAACGACGCGTCGCGCATCGTCTGGTATTCCTTGTCCGTGAGCGTGAGGGCCGGCGCGACGGTGATGGAGTCGCCGGTGTGGACACCCATCGGGTCGAAATTCTCGATCGAACAGATGACGACGCACTGGTCCTTGTGGTCGCGCATGACCTCCATCTCGTATTCCTTCCAACCGAGGAGGCACTCCTCGATGAGGACTTCGTGGGTCGGCGAGGCTTCGAGGCCGCCGTTGACGATCTGCTCGAATTCCTCGCGGTTGTAGGCGATGCCGCCGCCGGTGCCGCCGAGGGTGAACGACGGGCGGATGATGAGCGGCATGGTGCCGATCTCCTCGGCCGCCTTGCGCGCCTCGTCGAGGGTGTGGACGACGCGGGACTTGGCGACGTCGAGGCCGATCTTGAGCATGGCCTCTTTGAACAGCTGGCGGTCCTCGCCCTTCTGGATCGCGGGCGGCTTGGCGCCGATCATCTCCACGCCGTATTTTTTCAGGATGCCCTGCTCGTGGAGCTGCATCGAGAGGTTCAGCGCGGTCTGGCCGCCGAGCGTCGGGAGCAGCGCGGACGGACGCTCCTTGGCGATGATCTTTTCGAGAATGTCGACCGTGAGCGGCTCGATGTAGGTGACATCGGCGAACTCCGGATCGGTCATGATCGTGGCCGGGTTGGAGTTCGCGAGGATGACCTTGTAGCCCTCCTCTTTGAGCGCCTTGCACGCTTGCGTGCCGGAATAGTCGAATTCGCAGGCCTGGCCGATGATGATGGGGCCAGCGCCGATGATCAGGATGGACTCGAGGTCGGTGCGTTTAGGCATGAGCGCAGATTTCGGCGAGGGTTGGGCCCGGGTTTGGGCGCGGCAAGCGGGAAAAGTTCCCCGCGGCGGAACCCGCCGTCCGGAGCGCTGCGTCATAGGGCGCGCGGGGCGGCGGCGCGGCGGGGAGCAACCGGGGAAAACGCCGGTGGCGCCGGGCCGGCCGGCGGCCGCGCGGCGGGATCAGAGGCGGGCGGCGTCGATGCCGAGGATCTGGGCGGCCTTGGTCTTGTCGCCGCCGGTGGCGTGGAGCACGCGGGCGAGGTATCGTTTTTCCTGCCCGGCGAGATAATCGGCAAGCGTGGGCCAGTCCTTCAACTCGTGCACGCGCAGCGGGAGTTGGGCGGAGGTGATGACGCGCGCCTCGGCGGTCGAGATCGCCTGCGAAATCACCTGCGTGAACTCCGCCAGGTTGCCCGGCCAGCGGTAGGCGCGGAGCGTGGCCAGCGCGTCGTCGGTGAACTCGATCTGGCGCGCGTCGAAACCGGGATTCGAGGTCGTGGCCGCCACGGACTTGATCAGGAGCGGCAGGTCCTCCAAGCGCTCGCGCAGCGGCGGCAGGTGCACCGGCAGGGCGGCGATGCGGTAGAACAGCTCCTCGTTGAAGCCGCCTTCCTCGGTGAGTTTCTCGAGGTCGATCTCGGTCGTGCAGACCACGCGGTGCTGGTGGGAATGGCTGCGCAGCACGGAGACGAGCTCTTCCTGCGCGGCGGGCGCGAGGCATTGGACGTGCTGGAGCAGGAGCGTGCCGCCGCGGGCCTGCTCCACCCAGGGACCGCCGGTGCCGCTCGGGCCGACCAAGCCTTCATGCAGGACGTCGGCGGAGTTGAGCTTGCAGTCGATGCCGACCAGCGGGCTGCCGGCCGGTGCGCCTGCCTGGTGCAGCAACTCGGCGGCGATCTCGTGGCCGCTGCCCAGCTCGCCGGTGATGAGGACGGGAGTGTGCGCCGTGGCGAGCTTGCGGAGCTGCGCGACCAACCGCGTCATCTTCGGGCTCGAACCGACGAGGCGCGCCTCGAAATCGCCTGCCGCGACGCCCGCCGGCGCGCCCGCGCGCGCCTCGCGCTCGGTGACCAGCCGCTTGAACTCCACGCCGCGCTTCAACGTCTGGATGAGTTCGTCGACCCGGAAAGGCTTCTGCAGGTAGTCGAAGGCCCCGAACTTCAGCGCCTGGATCGCGCTCTCCGTGCTGGCGTAGGCCGTCATGATGATGACGACGCAGCTCGGGTCGTATTGCTTCAGGTGCTTGAGCAACGTGATGCCGTCCATCGGCTTCATGTCGATGTCGGCCAGCACGAGGTCGAATTTCTCGGCCTTGTAGCGGGTCAGCGCCTTCTCGCCATCCGTCGCAAACGCCGTGGCATACCCCGTCGGCTGGATGACAGCCTCCAGCATCTCGTGAATCGAGATGAGGTCGTCGACGATGAGGATGGCAGGCATGGCGGAGCGATGACTGTGCGAATCGCCCCGAGGCCATGCAAGCGGGTTCCTAGACGCCGCAGGCTAAACGGTTTTTTCACACCCGGCCTGTTCAGCCCTATAAGCCGGCGGCGCACCGCGGGCGCGGGCCGATCCCGCCGGAGAACCGGGACCGCGGACGTAACTGCCGGGCCATCAAGTGCCGCCGGCCACCGCGCCGAGTTGGAAGATCGGGAGGAACATCGCCATGACGATGCCGCCGACCACCACGCCGAGGAACACGATGAGCAACGGCTCGATCAGCGACGTGAGCGCGGCGACGGTGGCGTCGCACTCGGTGTCGTAGAAATCGGCGATCTTGTTCATCATGCCGTCGACGTTGCCGGTGGATTCGCCCGCCTTGACCATGTGCTTCATCATGGGCGGGAAAAAGGGGTTCGCGGCCATGACTTCGGAAACCTGTCCGCCCTGCGAGACGTGGCGGGCGATCTCGACACAGGCGTCCTCGACCTGGACCTTGCCCGACGCGGCGGAGACGATCTCGAGCGTGCGCAGGATGGGCACGCCGGAGCGCATGAGCGTCGCGTAGGTGCGGCAGAAGCGCGAGAGGGCGATCTTGTGCACGAGGTTGCCGAAGATCGGCGCGCGCACGAGGAACTGGTCCTTGTGGCGCCGGCCGGCGGGCGTCGCAGTGTATTTGTTGAGGAAGACCCAGGCACCGTAGCAGCCGAGGCCGATGGCCCACCACCACGCCTTGAGGAAGTTCGACACGTCGATCAGCAGCTGCGTGGGCGCAGGAAGCTTGGCGCCGAAGTCCTTGAACATCTCGGCGAACACCGGGATGACGAAGATGAGCAGCACGTTCACCAGCGCGATGGCCAAGCCGATGACCGCGATCGGGTAGGTCATGGCGGACTTCACCTTCTTGGTCAGCTTGACCGTCGATTCGAAGTAGGCCGCGACCTTGCCGAGAATCTCCGCCAGGCCACCCGAGGCCTCGCCCGCCTCGACCATCGAGATGAAGAGCGAGTTGAAGGAGTTGGGGAATTTCTTCACCGCCTGAGAGAACGACGTGCCCGTGGCGATGTCGTTGCGCACGTCGCGGATGACGATGCGGAAAATCTGGTCCTCCGTCTGGTCCTGCAGCGCCTCCAGGCACGACACGAGCGGGAGGCCGGCCTGCAGTAGCGACGCCAGCTGGCTGGTGAAGAGCGCCAGCTCGCCGAGGTCGAGCTTGTAGGTCTTCGCTTTCTTCTCGAGGGCCTTCTGTTTCGCGAGCGCCTGCGCCGCTTGGACACTGGATTTCGGCTTCGCCGCGGACGTGGTTGCCATAGTGGCGCCGTTAAAGCCCATGCCCCACCCCCTCGCAATTCCATTCCTGACGCGCCCGGAATTTAACTAAAGCTTGAATGCCCGCCGCCGCGCGCCACTCTCGCCGCGCTGCCTCCGCGGGCATAGTTTAGTGGTAAAACTCCTGTCTTCCAAACAGGTATCGTCGGTTCGATTCCGTCTGCCCGCACCACCGCGCCCCCGCCAACCCGGGATGGACACCGCCCGCGCCCTCGCGCACACCATCGGCCGTTGAACCTCGTCCTGTTCACGCCGGAGGAAACCCGGCAACCGCTCCCGCTCACCGACCCGCGCGCCCGCCATGTGCGCGACGTCCTGCGCCGCGGTGTGGGCGACACCTTCGACGCCGGCCTCGTCGACGGCCCGCGCGGCACCGCCACGCTCGCGGCCCTCGCCGACGACGCGCTCGTGCTCACTTTCGCCTGGGGCCCGCCGCCGCCCCCGCCCGATCCGCTCACGTTGCTGCTCGGCCTGCCGCGCCCGCAGACCGCGCGCGACATCCTCCGCGACGCCACCACGCTCGGCGTCGCCGCCCTGCATTTCGCCGCCACCGAAAAAAGCGAACCCAGCTACGCGCAAAGCACGCTCTGGCGCGACGGCGAGTGGCGCCGCCATCTGCTCGCCGGAGCGGCCCAGGCCTTCGCCACGCAGCTCCCCGCAGTCACGGCCGGTGAAACGCTCGCCACCGCGCTCGCCGCCCTGCCCGCCGGCGCGACGCGCCTCGCGCTCGACAACTACGAAGCCACCGCGGCCCTCCGCGACGCACTCCCGTCCGGTGCCGCGGCCCCGCTCGTGCTCGCGCTCGGCCCCGAGCGCGGCTGGGGCGCGCGCGACCGCGCCGCCCTCCGCGCGGCCGGCTTCACGCTCG
The DNA here is from genome assembly GCA_023701285.1 of Candidatus Didemnitutus sp. Classification (GTDB taxonomy): domain Bacteria; phylum Verrucomicrobiota; class Verrucomicrobiia; order Opitutales; family Opitutaceae; genus Didemnitutus. The sequence goes on along the minus strand of JAMPXH010000019.1, from coordinate 41,878 downwards.
TCCATCTCGGCCCCCGCGTGCTCCGGCTCGAGACCGCGGTCATCGCCGCCCTCACGCTGGCGAAATCCGCCCGCGGCACGCTCTGAGCCGAGCCCCTCGCGCGCCAAGTTGCGTCCCCTCACGCCTCGCCGCCGTCGCCCCAGTATCGCCCTGCCACTCGCGTTGCCCCCCAATCCGAGTCCGCCGTGATGTTTGTGGTCCATTGGACTGCAAACTTGTCCGGAGCCGGGCGCGGAGCGGGCTTATTCCACGCGGGTGCGCACCTGGCCGTCGGCGAACTCCGTCACGAGCTGGCGGCCGGCGGCGAGGCCGGCGGCGCGCGCGACGGGATTGCCCTGCTCGTCGCGCACGAGCACGAAGCCGCGCTTGAGCACGGACTGCGGGCTGGCCGATTCGAGGCGCTTCCAGAGCGCGAGCAGGCGGTGCGATTCGAGCTGCACGCGGCGCTCGGGCGAGGCGGCGGCGAGGCGGGCGCGCGCCTGGCCGAGGCGCTCGCGACGTTCCTGCACGGCGTGGCGCAGGGCGGAGCCGAGGCGGTTGGCGAGATCGTCGAGCCGCAGCTGGTTCTGCTCGATCTGCGCGGCGGGCGAGAGCAGGCGGAGGCGGCTGCGCGCATGGTCGAGGCGCTGGCGCGCGCGTTCGAGCCGCATGGCGGCGATGTCCTCGATCGCCGTGCCGGCGTTGAGCACGCGTTCGACGCAGTTGAGATGCTGGCTGGAGATGAGCTCGGCCGCGGCGCTCGGCGTCTCGGCCCGGATGTCGGCCGCGTAATCGCAGAGGGTGGTGTCGATCTCGTGGCCGACCGCGGAAATGATGGGCACGGTGCACGCCGCGACGGCGCGCACGAGCGGCTCCTCGTTGAAGGCCCACAGATCCTCGATGCTGCCGCCGCCGCGCCCAATCACGAGCAGGTCGAAAAGTCCGGACTCCTGCGCCGTGCGCAGCATCGCGACCATTTCCTCCGCCGCGCCGGCGCCCTGCACCTTGGCCGGGAGCACCACGAGCCGGCCGCGCCAGTCGCGCCGCCGCAGGATGCGGATGAAGTCCTGCACCGCGGCGCCCGTGGGCGAAGTGATGAAGCCCACGCAGGCCGGCGCGAGCGGCAGCGCACGCTTCTTCGCCGGCTCGAACAAGCCCTCGGCGGCGAGCCGGCGCTTCAGCTCATCGAATTGCTGCTGCAGACGGCCCACACCATGATCCACCACGGCGCGGACGATGAGCTGGTATTGGCCGCGCGCCTCGTAGACGTCGACCTCGCCATAGACGAGCACCTGCAGGCCGTCCTTGAGCACGACGCTCTGGCGCGCGGCGTCGCCGCGGAAGAGCACGCAGCCGAGCTGCGCCCCGGCGTCCTTGAGCGAGAAATAAAAATGCCCGCTCGCCTGCGCGCGCAGGTTGGAGATCTCGCCGCGCACCCAGCCGGCGGGCAGGCCGCCCTTGAGCAGCTCGCGCACGCGGCGGGTGAACTCCGTCACCGTCTGCACGCGGCCGGACTCCTCCTCGAAAAGTTCGCCGGAGGGTTTCATGCCGCCGCGTCCTCCGCCGGCTTCTTGCGCCGCTCGTAATGCTTGCGCACGAGGTGGAGCAGCGCCGTCAGCGCCACGATCGCGCACAGCGTCAGGAGCGCCGCCCGGCCCTTGCCGTGCAGCAGCGCGTCGCCGAAAAGCAGGAAGGCGGTGTTGATCGGCCACGCGAGCAGCACCGAGACGCCCACGTATTTGCCGAACGGGATCTCCGCCAGCCCGGCGAGGAAGTTCTGCACCACGAACGGCACGCCCGGCGTCACGCGCAACAGGACGAGCAGGTCGACGGCGTCGCCGGAATCGACCGCCGGCAACCGGTAGCCGAGGCGCGTGACGAGTCCTTGCACGAGCGGCCGCAGTCCGCGCCGCGCGACGGCGTAAGCGAGGCAGAGGTTGACCGTGATCGCGGCGAGCGAGAGCAGCACGACGTTGACGGTGCCGAGTTGCGGGCCGAAAGCCGCCACCGCGGGCAGCACGAAGGTGAGCAGCGGCGCGCCACAGGCGGGCAATATCGCCATCGCGGTGAAGAACACCGCCGGACCCGCCTCGCGCAACGCGGCGAGGAAAGCCGCCAGCGCCACCCGCAGGTCGAGTCCGCGCCAGACCAGCGCCAGCACGACCAGCCCGGCCACGGCCGCGATGCCCAGCTTGAGCAGCAGGGCTCGGTTCGGGCGCGCCGGGGACTCGAGGGACATCGCCGCCACGATGCGGCGGCGCGGCGCGGCGCGTCAAGGCGGCAGGTCCGCACCCTCTTTGCTCTTCCCTCACCCGCGCCGTCCGCTAGCGTCCGCGGGTCCTACTCTGCGCATGAAGCTCTCCATCGTCATCCCGTGTTACAACGAGCGGCACACGATCCGCAGCATCGTCGAGGCGGTGCGCGCCGCCCCGGTCGCCGACAAGGAGATCATCATCGTCGACGACTGCTCGACCGACGGCACGCGGGAGATCCTCGAGCGCGAGATCGCCCCGCTCGTGACCAAGGTCGTCTATCACCCCGTCAACTGCGGCAAGGGCGCCGCTCTCCGCACGGGCTTCGGCGCGGCGACGGGCGACGCCGTCATCGTGCAGGACGCCGACCTCGAATACGATCCGCAGGAATACCCGCGCCTGCTCAAGCCGATCCTCGAGGGCAAGGCCGACGTCGTCTTCGGTTCACGCTTCATGGGCGCCGAGGCGCACCGCGTGGTCTATTTCTGGCACATGGTCGGCAACCGTTTCCTCACGCTGCTCTCGAACATGTGCACGAACATCAACCTCACGGACATGGAGACCTGCTACAAGGTGTTCCGCCGCGAGGTGCTGCAGAAGATCAGGATCGAAGAGAACCGTTTCGGCTTCGAGCCGGAGATCACGGCCAAGGTCGCCGCGCTCGACGGCTGCCGCATCTACGAGGTCGGCATCAGCTACTACGGCCGCACCTACGCCGAGGGGAAGAAGATCGGCTGGCGCGACGGATTCCGCGCGATCTACGCGATCGTGAAATACAACCTGTTCCGCTGAGCGCCTTGCATCCGGCGGGACACAGCACGACGGCGTCCCGGGTCTGGGCAATCCTCGCGCTGGCCGCGGCCGGCGTCTGGCTGTGGATCTCGTGGTGCCGGCTGCCGGCCTCGAGTTGGAACGACCTGCGGCTGGCCGCCGTCTTCATGGCCGCGCACGGCGAGCCGGTCTATGCGCTGCCCGGTGAAGGCGTGCTCAACACCTGGCTCTACGGTCCGGCGCCGCTGTGGCTTTGGAGTCCGGCGCTGCTCGCCGCCGATGCGGCCTCCGCGTTGCTCGTGGCGGGCGGCGTCAACCTCGCCTTCCACCTCGGCGCGCTCGGCGCCGTCTGCCTCTGCTGGCCCGCGGCCGGCGCGACGCGCGCCGATCGCCTGCTCGCGCTCGCGCTCACCTGCCTGCTCTGGCCGGAGCCGGCGTTCCGGTTTCTCCAGAGCGACAACCTGGTCGTCGCCGGCGGCCTGATCGCGAACCTGCTGCTCGTCCACCCGCGCAGCCGCGCCACCGCCGCGGGCCGGTGGGGCGCCGCCCTCGCCACCGCGCTCGCCCTCGCGAGCAAGCAGACGGCCGTCGGCTTGGTCGCGGGACAAATTCTCTGGCTCTGGCTCGCGCACGATGCGCGCAGCGCCTGGCAACACGCCGCGCGCACCGCAGTCTGCGGCGCCGGGCTCGCGGCGATCGCCGTGGCCCAATTCGGCGCCCGCGAACTCTGGTTCGGACTCGTCACGGTGCCCGGCCGGCTCCCGTGGGCCGACGACTTGGCTCAACGCACCCGCGACACCCTGCCCTGGCTGCTGCTGCTCTGGGGCGCTCCCGCAGTGGTGCTCGCCGCCACGCGCCGGCACTGGCGCGCGGACTCGCCGGCGCTTGGATTGCCGATCGCCTGCTGGCTGGCTGCCCTGCCGTTGGGGCTCGCGGGATTGTTCACCGTCGGCGGCAGCATCAACCACCTGCACGGCTACGCCCTACTGACGCCGCCCGCGCTCGTCGTCCTGCTCGCGCTCGCCCGGCGGGCGACCCCGCGGGCGGTGCCGCTGGCCGCGGCGCTGACGGTCGCGCTCGTGCTGGGCAAGATCGCGACCACCGACCACGTGCCCCTGTGGCCCGCGACGGAGCGGGTGCGCGCAGCGGACGCCTTGGTGCGCCTCACGCCGGGCGAGCTGTGGCTGCCGTGGTCGCCGCTCGTGACCTGGTTCGCCGAGGGGCGCTTCGACCATGCGGAGGACGGCATCTATGTGCGCTTCATCACGGGGCATCCCGTGTCGCTCGCGCACGCCCGCGCGCACCTGCCGCCGCGTTGCCGCGCGATGCTGCTGCCTCCGGGCGCCGATTGGGGCGTGGCGATCAAGCTGGCCGGCCAACCGTCAACCGAACGTGAAATCGCCGGCTGGCGGCTCGTCCGCTGGGCACCGCCGTCCGCGGGACGATAATCGCGCTTCCGCTCGCCCTTCCCCTCCGCCATAAACCACGCCGCGTGAGCCGCCCGCCCCACATCGCGATCGTCACCCCTGCCTTCAACGAGACGGCCGTCCTGCCCCAGCTCTTCGCGCGGCTGACGGCGGTGTTCGACGCGCACCCGGACGTCGCGTGGCACGCCGTGCTGATCGACGACGGCAGCCGCGACCAGACTGCGGCGCTGATCGAGGCGCAGTGTGCGCGCGACCGGCGGTTCAAGCTCGTGGCGCTCTCCCGCAATTTCGGTTTCCAGAACGCCCTCGCCGCCGGCCTCGCGCAATGCGGCGGCATGGACGCGGTCGTGACGATGGACGCCGACCTGCAGGATCCGCCCGAGATCATCCCCGAGATGGTCGCGGCGTGGCGCAACGGCGCCGAGGTGGTGCTCGCCGTGCGGCGCTCGCGGCAGGAAGGCGGGTTGCGGCGCGTGGGCTTCGACCTGTTCCACCGGCTCTTCGGCTCGCTGGTCGACATCCGCATCGACCGCAACACCGGCACCTTCGGCCTGCTCGGGCGCGATGCGCTCGCAACCTTCAACCAACTGCCCGAGGTGCACCGCTTCTTCCCCGGGTTGCGCTCGTGGGTGGGATTCCCGCGGGCGGAGGTTTACTACGACCGGCTGGAGCGCGCGGCGGGCGCCCCGGCGCAGAGCTTCCGGCGGCTGGTGCGCTACGCGCTCGACGGCATCTTCAGTTTCTCGCATCTGCCGCTGCGCATGCTGACCTACGCCGGCCTCGGCGTCGCGGGCATCGGCTTCGCCATCGGCGTGTTCTTCATCGTCCGCCGCCTGCTCGGCATCGAGGTGGCGCAGACGGGTTTCACCACGCTGGTGACGCTCGTGCTTTTCCTCGGCGGCGTGCAACTCGTGGGCATCGGCGTGCTCGGCGAATACCTCGGCCGCATCTACGACGAGGTGAAGCGGCGGCCCAACTACGTGATCAAGCGGCGTGTCGGCTTCGACTAAGCAACTTCTGCGCGGCGGGCTGATCCTCGCGGCGTTGGCGGCGTTGGCGTGCTGCGGCACCTGGCTGCATTTCACCCAATACATGGCCTACGACGACGAGGGCTACGTGCTCTGGTCGTATCGGAACTACTTCGCGCACGGTGGGCTCTACACCGCGGTCTACAGCCAATACGGGCCGTTCCCCTACGTGTTCTACCACCTCGGCGTCGCGCTCACGGGCGGCACGATGGACAGCGAGACCGTGCGCTGGCTCAACCTGTGCTACTGGCTGGTCTGCGCGGCCGGGGCCGGCTGGTTCACGCGGCGGCAGACCGGGAGCGACGGACTGGGCGTCGCGGCGGCGGCGCTGACCTTCCTCAGCCTCATCGTCATGATCAGCGAGCCGGGTCACCCTGGCGGCCTGCTCGCGGCCATCACCGCCGCGGGCACGCTGGCCGGCGCGCACGCCATCGAGGCGGGGCGGCCGCGGTGTTTCGCGCTGGCCGCGGCGCTGACCGGCACGGCGCTGCTGCTGAGCAAGATCAACGTCGGGATCTTTTTTCTCATCGCCGCCGGTTCATGGCTGGCCTTGCACACGGAGGCGGGGCGCGCCCGGCGCGCGCTGCTCTGGGCGGTGGCGCTCGGCACCGTCGCGACACCGCTGGCGTTGATGCGCACGTTGCAGCACGAGCAATGGGTGATGATCTTCGCCTTCGTCGTCGCGGCCGGCGGACTCGCGCTGCTGCTGGCGATCGAGCCGACGCGGCGGGCCGAGGCGCGGCTCGGTGACTGGGGTTGGGGCGCGGGCGTGGCCGCGGCCCTCGCCACGGTCGTCGTGCTCGCGGTCTGGGCGCGCGGCACGCCGCCGGGCGCGCTGTGGCAGGCGGTGGTGCTCGAGCCTTTGCGGCATCCGCTCGTCTATGTCCATCCGCTGACGTGGCCGGCGCTGGCGCCGTGGCTGGCAGCGGCCGGTCTCGGCGCGGCGTTGGGGCACGTCGCGACGCGACGCCGGACGGACACCTGGCTTTCACTGCTGGCGTTGTTGCGGCTGGCCGCGCTGGCCTGGACGGCGTGGGCGGCGGTCGATGCGATCGATTTCTCGCTCACCGCCTTCGGGCTGAAGTTCGGTGCGCCGCTCGTGTGGCTGATGGCGGTGCCGTTGCAAAGCGGACCGGCGACGCCGGGGCAGCGCGCCCGGTTGTGGGTCGCATGGGCCGGCACGTGGCAGCTCCTGCAGGCTTATCCGGTCGCGGGCAGCCAGACGGCGTGGGGCGCGTTTCTCTGGTTCCCCGTCGCGCTGGTCGGCGGCTGGGAAGCGCTGCGCCACCTCACCGCCGCGAGCGCGCGCCTCGGTCCGGCCTTGCGGGCGGTGGCGGCGCTGGTGCTCGCGGGCGCGGTCAGCGTCAGTTTCGGCCGCGCCTGGGCCGCGAGTTATCTGCGGTTTCAGGAGAGCGCGCCGCTCGGGCTGGCCGGCGCGGAGCGGCTGCGACTGACGGATGACTACACGCTCAATCTCCGCATCCTCACGCACAACGCGGTCACGCACGGCGACACGGTGTTCAGCTACCCGGGCATGTTCAGCTTCAACGTCTGGTCGGGCCGCCCCACGCCCACCCTCGCGAACGTCACGCATTGGTTCTCGCTCCTCGACGAGCGCCAGCAACAGGCGATCATCGACCGGCTGGAGGCCGACCCGCGCGCGGTCGTGATCGTGCAGAGCTACCTGATCAATTTCCTCGTCATCCGCGACCTCGCTCCGCGCGGCCCGTTGCACGACTACCTGTTGAAGAACTTCGCCGCGGCCTTCCGGCTCGACACCTACGAATTCTGGGTGCGGCGCGGGCGGACGATCGCGGCCGACGGCACGGCGCGCTTCGTGCGCGATCCGTCCGGCGTGCGGCTGGAGGTGATCCCGACCGCGACGGCGGAAGTCGCGCGGATCGAGTTGCAGCCGCTCTTCGGCGGCGGGCCGCCGCTGGCACGCTTCGCCGTCTCGCCGCACGCGCCCTGGACCGCGCTGCCGCTCGCGGCCGACGGCACCGCGCGCGCCGACGGTTGGACCGCCACGGCGCCGGTGCGCACGGGCGATCACCTGCGGCTGAGCGTGCCTTTGCCTACGCCGCTGCCGGTGTTGCCGCGCTCGGATTACCTGCGCGTCGTGCTCTACGACCGCCACGGTCGCGAGCTCGAGACGCTCCGGTTCGCGAATTGATCAACCGCGCCGGCGCGCGACGAGCACGAGGCTCACGCCGAAAGGGAACGGCACGCGCCAGAACGCGGGGCCGACGAAGAGCGCGCGCAACAGGCGGTTCAGGAAGGCGCCGGGCAACTTGTCCTCCGCCCGCGCCGCGCCGGCGGGCGCCGGGAACCACTTCCGCCAGTGGCGGAGCAGCCACACCGCGGGATAGGCGGCGACGTTGGTGTAGTTGAGATGGACCAATTCCCACTGCTCCGGCGGGAACAGCGCGCGCAACTGCGGCCGCGAGTAGCGCCGGTAGTGGTGCAGCACGACGTCCCAATCGCTCCACAAAGCCATGCTCGCGGGCACGGTGACGACGGCGAGTCCGCCGGGCTTGAGCAGACGGTGGAAGCCGCGCACGACCGCCGCGTCGTCCGGCACGTGCTCCAGCACGTCGAGCGCGGTGACGTATTCGAGGGAGGCATCCGGCAGCGGCACGCGATCGCCCGCGAGGCTGAGGATCTGGTCCGGCTGGAATTTCGTGCGCAGGATCCGCAGCGCCTCCTCGTGGTCGTCGAGCACGAGCACGCGGCACTGCGCCGCCATCTCCTGCGCGAAGATGCCGGTGCCCGCGCCGCAATCGAGCAACGTGTCCGCCGCCGCGGCCGGCCGCGCGCGCCGGATCCAGCCGCGCACGATCTCGCGCTTGCCGGCGTAATACCAGTGCGTGCGCTCGACGCGGGCGAGGTTGGCGTATTCGGAGGCGTTCACCGGCGGACAGGTTGACGAATCGGCGGGCCGCTCCAAGCTCCGAGAAGCGATGCCGCCCCGCCTTTACCGAATTTTCGCCGCGCTGCTCCTCGCGGCTTTCGCGTGGCTGGCGCTGGGGCAAACAGAGCGCGTGGGGCTGACGTTCGACGAGCCGGCGCACCTCGCCGCCGGGCGCGCCTACAACGCCACGGGGGATTTCCGGCTGCACGCCGAGAACGGCCTGCTGCCGCAACGCTGGGCCGCACTCGCGGCGGCGTGGACGGACGCGCCCGCGCCCGAATTCTCCGGCCCGGCGTGGGAGAGCGGCGACGTCTGGGGCGTGGCGCGGGCGTGGCTGTTCGCGCCCGGCCGGGACACGATGGCCATCGTGGGGCCGGCGCGGGCGATGATCGCGCTGCTCGCCCTCGCGTTGCTCGGCGTGATCTGGCGCTGGTCGGCGGCGCTGTGGGGCGAGCGTGGCGGCCTGCTCACGCTCGCGCTCGCGGCGTTCTGCCCGCACCTGCTCGCGCACGGCGCGCTGGTGACCTCCGACACGGCGGCCGCGCTCGGCTTCGCGGTGGCGTTGCTCGCGTGGTGGCGGCTGCTGCACCGCGTGACGCCGGGGCGGGTGCTCGCCGCGGGCGCGGCGACGGCGTTCGTGGCGCTGGCTAAATTCTCCGGCGTGCTGCTCGCGCCGGTCGTGCTCGGTCTGATCTTGGTTCGCCTCACGCGCGGCGGCGGGCTCGTCGTCGCCGGCGGCGGCCGACGGGGCCGGGTGCGCGGCATCCGCTGCACCGCCTGGCTCGGCGGGGCGGCGCTGGCCGCGGTGCTCATCGGCTGGATCGGCGTGTGGGCCGGTTACGGTTTCCGCTACGCGGCGACGCCGGACGGAGGCGCGGCGCGGTTCGCGCAGACGTGGGACGAGGTGCTGCTGACGACGCCGCGCACGGGCGGCTCGGTGATGGCGGACGGCACGCGGCCCGAGGCGGTGGAGATGCGCGCGGGCGTCGTGCAGAAGTTCGTCGGGTGGGCGCGCGAGGCAAAGTTGCTGCCCGAAGCGTGGCTCTACGGGCTGGCGTTCACGGACCGGTTCTCACGGCACCGGCTGGCGTATTTCGCCGGCGAAGTGCGCGAGCGCGGCTGGGCGGGATTTTTTCCGGCGGCGTTCGCGTTGAAGACGACCCTGCCCGCGCTCGCGCTCGCGGTGCTGGCCGCGCTCGCCGTGGCTCGTCACCGCCGGGCCCGGCGTCTGGCCTACCGTCTCGCGCCGCTGGGCGTGTTCGCCGCGATCTACGGCGGCTTCGCGCTGGCGAGCAGCCTGAACATCGGACACCGCCACCTGCTGCCGCTGTATCCGCTGCTCTACGTGTTCGCGGGCGCAGCCCTGGTGTCCGCGCGCAGCCGGTTCGGTCTCGCGCTCGTGCTCGCACTCGCCGGCTGGCAGGCGGTCGAGGCCTGGCGCGTGCGCCCGCATTACCTGACCTATTTCAACGCGCTGGCCGGCGGGCCGCCGGGCGGGCATCGGTTCCTCGTCGACAGCTCGCTCGACTGGGGGCAGGGGCTGCCGGAGTTGCGGCAATGGCTCGACGCGCGCGCGGCGGGAGAGCGCGTTTACCTGTCGTATTTCGGCTCGGACGACCCGCGTCACGCCGGCATCCGCGCGACGCGGATCGGCGACGCGTATTTCGATCACGCGCCGGACCGCCTGATCCTGCCGGCGCTGGAGCCGGGAATCTACGCGATCAGCGCCACGATGCTGCATCGCGTCTACACCCAGGTGCGCGGGCCGTGGTCGGAGTCCTACGAACGGGAATACCGGCGCCTCGTGCACTGGTGGGCGGAGCAGGAACGCGTGCCGGCGGCGGAACGCCGCGACAGCGAGGGCCGGCCGCTCGACGCCGCCGGTTACGCGGCGGAGCTGCACCGGCTGGAGCAGCTGCGGTTCGGGCGGCTCTGCCGCTGGCTCGAGCGAAGGGCGCCGGACACGATCGTCGGGAACATCTTCTTCATTCACCGTCTGAATGCGGAAGACCTGCAGCACGCGCTGCTCGCACCGGGGGATAGTTAATCCGCCACGCGTGCCGACCAAGTCGGCCAGACGCGCCGCACCCAGCCGATCAGGGCGACCGCGACCGCCGCGCTGACGATGAAGACCAGCGCCTGATGCGCTCCGGTCAGGACGGCCAGCACGTGCAACAGCGTCGTGCGCGTGCCATCCGCATCGAACGCCGTCGCGCACCAATCGAGCGGCGCGAGCAGCCAGCCGAGTGCCAGCAGGCCGGCGAGCAGCTGACCGGCCGCGCGCGGAGCCTCGGGGCGCAGCAGCACGGGCGCGAGGAGGACCAGCAGGAGCACGCGGTAGGGGAAATTCGTCGTCCACACGTAGCAGAAAATCCAGCCCGCGATCCCGGCGACCGCCGCCGCGGCGGCGACGCCCTGGAGCGGCACCAGCGCCCGCAACGCCGGCGCGGACCGAAGGATCCACCCAGCGCCCGCGGTGAGCACGGGGGCGGCGCCGAGCAGAAGCCAGAAGTGTTCGCCGCCGAGCATCCGCCAAGTCAGCGCACCCAGGCGCAGGCCGTAGGCGAAGATGGTCGCCGGCTCGGGGGCGAGGGCGAAAACGCGCGCGAGGTCGACCCGTTGCGCGAACCACACGCCGACGAAGGCGAGCGCGCCGACGATCACCCACGGCAGCGCCCGGCGCAGGCCGGCGCGCTGCGTCGCGAGCGCGGGCAGGCAGACGAGCGGATAGAATTTCAGCGCCGCCGCCGTCACGAGCGCGGCGGTCGCCGCAGGCAACGCCATGCGGCCGGCGCGGCCGAGCAGCGCCGCGGCACCCGCGAGGAGGAGGAAAATCACGAGGTCGTTGTTGCCGCGTTCGAGCGCGAGCACGACCGGCGGCGAGAGCAGGAGGGCGACCGTGAGCAGCGCGGCGCGGGGGGTGCGCGGCGCGCAGAGGGCGACGGCGGCGCCGATGAAGCCGAGGACGAGCAGCGTGCCGAGCCAGCCAGTGTCGCCGCGCGTGAGACCGAGCGAGCCGGTGACCAGCCACGCAGGGCCATAGACGTGCGGGCGGTTGAAGGGATCGAGCGGGTTGCCGCGATAGACGTCGATACCCTGCTGCACGGCCTCGCCGGCGGCGAGCACGGCGACGAGGTCGGCGTAAACCGGTTTCATCTCGCGCAACCCGAGGACGCGAAACGCGGCGGGAAAATTCAGCAACGCGGCAAACCCGCCCAGCGTGACGGCGGCGGCGAGCAGCGCCCAGCGCCAGCGTTGCCACGCCGCCTGCATCAGCGCCGTTCCCCGCGTTCGCCGCCGCGGAGCGGGAAGCAGCGGAGGTTCCAGATCCCGAACCAGGTCATGCGGAACAGCAGCGCGCCGTGGCGGAAGCGCGAGATGTTCGTCTCGCCGTAGGTGCGGTCCTTGTAGCGCACGGGCACGTCGCGGATGCGGAGGTTGAGCAGCGCGGAGCCGAAGAGGAGGTTGAAGTCGCCGAAGGGATCGAAGTTGCCGAACGGCTTGATGCGGCGGAGCACGCGCTCGTAGTCCGCGCGGAGCAGCATCTTCGTGCCGCAGAGGCTGTCCTTCACCGGCTGGCCGAGCACGAAGGTGAGCGCGAGGGCGAAGAACTTGTTGCCGAGGAAATTCAGAAAGCGCATCGCACGCTCCTCCATCGGATAGACGAGCCGGCTGCCGTTGGCGAACTCGGCGGCGCCGCTGGCGATGGCGGCGTAGAACTTCGGGAGATCCTCCGGCGGCGCGGTGAGGTCGGCGTCCTGGATGACGAGCACCTCGCCCTGGGCGACGGCGAAGCCGGCGTGCACGGCGTCCCACTTGCCCTTGCCCGGCTGCCGGAGCGCGCGGACGAGATGCGGGCCGGAGTAGGCGGCGAGCTCGCGCTGGATGGTCTCCCAGGTGTCGTCCTTGCTGTGGCCCTCGACGAAAACCACCTCGGTGCGCCGGCCGAGCACGGGGATGCGGTCGAGGGCGGCGCGGATGTTGCCCGCCTCGTTGCGCGCAGGGACGATGACCGAGCACGAGACCGGCGCCTCGAGCGCCGGTCGCCGGCGCGGGCGCGCGGTGAGGGCGACCGTGATGCCGCACTCGCGCACCAGCGGCACGCGCACCGCGACGCGGTTGCAGAGACCGGTGAGCAACGGGAAATTCACCGGCAGCAGCTGCTGGCGCTCGAAACGGATGACTTCCCAGCCGGCGAGTTCGAGGAGGTTGATGAGGTCGTGGTGCGAGAGCCACGCGCTCGGCGGCTGCGGCATGACGGCGCCGAGCCGCGACGCCCATTGCAACGGGGCGCGCCAGAGGGTGTTGAGCGAGGTGAGATGCAGGCGCGTGCGCGGATGCGCCGCGGCGTGCAACCGCTCGAAAAGCTGCTGGATGTCGGGCAGGTAACCGGTGAGATAGTCGAGGACGATGTGGTCGAACGGCTCCTCGAAACGCGTGTCCGCGACGTCGGCCACGCGGAACTCGAGCCCCGGCACCGCGCCGTGCCGCTCCTGCGCCTTGGCGATCATCCGCGGGCTGAAATCCAGGCCGAGCCCGCGCGCCGGCCCGATGGCCGCGAGCAGATCGCCCGCGCCGCAGCCCAGCTCGAGCACACTCTCGCCGGCGGGGATCTGGTGCCGGAAGTGCGCGTGCAGCTGCGCATGGAACCCGCGCTGCACGCGCCGGGCGGAGGCGTCGTGGTCGGCGACCCAATCGAAGTGGGCCCGGAGATCGGTGAGAGGGGCGCTCATGGCGTCGGCGGATTCAGGGTGCTGGCCGTCGCGGCGTCCAACCGAATCTCCCGCACGCGGCTGATGCGCGCGAGGCGCACGCCGAAGCGCCGCTCGGTCAGCGGTTCGAGCACGTAGTGGTCGGGCAGCCGGTCCGCCGGATCGATCTGGAATCCGCCCTCGGCGCCGACGGGGCGCAGCGTCTGGAGCACGAGGATCTCCTGGAAGGTATGATGATCGAGGTGGAACTTGATGCCTTCGGCGCGCCAGCGGGCGCGCCCGGTGGAGATGGCGGGCAATTCGCGTCCGAGCCAGAAGAGCGGGGACTTGTTGCTGATGAGCAGCCGGTTCGCCGGGGGCAACGCGTCGATCATGTCCGCCTCCCACGCGATCTCACGCAGGAGAAGATTCTGCTCCCAGTGGTGCGCATTCGAGCGCAGGCCGCTCACCTGATACGAGAGCAACGCGCCACCCGCGACGATGAGCACCGCGCGCTCGCGCCAGCGCTCCGGCACCTGCGTCGCGACCCAGCCGAGGCTCAGCGCGAGCACGCCGCAGAAGGGCAGGCTGAGGCGCGAGACGATCGGGTCGTCGAGCGCGCCCCAGTAGTAGAACATCAGCAGCCCGAGGTTGGCCGTCACGGCGCCGGCGAAGACCAGCGCGGTGAACTCCGCCGCCGGGGCGTGGCGCCAGCCGCGCAGGCCGCGCCCCGCGCGCCAGACGACCCAAGCGAAGGCCGGCAGGCCCGCGACGCCGAGCCACCACGAGTTCATGATCCGGCCGGAGAAATCGAAGAAGAACGCCGCCGCGCGCTCGAGGTTGCCGCCGAGGAACTCCACGCCAAAGCGGCTCTCCGTGCCTTCGCGCAACTCCCAGAGCAACGGCGTGCCGGAGAGGTAGGTGTTGTGCCACGCGTAGGGGATGAGCAGCACCGGCGCGAGGAGCGCGGCCGGCGGCAGCAGGATGCGCCCGGCCCGGCGCCAGCCCTCGAGGATGACCAGCGCCGTCGGGGCGATGTAGAGGCTGGATTCGTAGCGCGTCTGCGCGAGCAGCACAGCGGCGAGCACGAGCGCGGCGAGCCGGGTGCCATCGGGCGAGGCGAGGTAATGCATCGCGAGCAGCACGACGACGAGGAGCATCGCGAGGTTGAGCATCTCCATGCCGGCGCCGACGGCATTGTGCGCCAGCAGCGAGAACGCCCCGAAGGCCACGACCGCGGCCCACGCGGCGCGCGCCGCCATCAACCGCCGCGCCAGCGCGCCGGCGAGCGCGAGCACGACGGGCAGGAGCGCGGTGTTGAGCGCAAAGGCATTGGCCTCGCGGTAACCGGTGAGGTCGTGCAGGAGCGAGACAAGGAAGGCGAAGAAGAAGGGCCGCTTGTCGAGGTAGGAACCGAGCGCGGTGAAGACGCCCTCGATTTCGTAGCCGCGCACGGTGGTGCCGACCTCGCGGAGCTGATGCAGGTTGAGCGCGGTGTTCTGCAGGACGAACTCGTCGTAGAGCACCTTGTAGGAGAAGGGCACGGTCAGCACCGCCAGCAGCGTGAGCGCGAGGACCGTCAGGCCGGAGCCGAGGGCTTCGCGCCGCGAAAGCGCCGGACCCTCGCGCCACCACGCGGGCGCGACGCGGACGAAGGCGACGACGGCCCAGGCGAAGGTGAGCGCGATGGTGTAGTAGCCGGCGCGTTGCACGAGCTCGCGCGCCGTCGCGACGTCGGGGGCGACGAAGCCGAAGAACACCGCCGCGACCGCCAGCACGCCGAAGAGCGCCAGCCGCAGGGGCAGGCGCGCGGCCGCGGCCGGGGGCGGCGCGGAGGCGGAGCCGGCCGCGTTCACGGCAGTTGCTTCATCCATCGCTCGAGGTAGGCGGCCTTGGCGCGCTCGAACTCCTCCTTGCCGAGCGCCGGGCCGCCGAGCGGCTGAGCGAGACCGGCGCGCGCGGTGACCTCCCCGCCCTCGCGGATCGCCGTGATGCGGCTGATGCGCGCGAGGTGGAGCGTGGCGATGCGTTTTTCCAACACGGTCTCGAGCTCGAAACCCGGCCCGATGTCGTCGGCCGGATCGAGCGTCAGCGCCCCGGTGTCCTGATCGACCGTGAAGCGCTGGAAGACATACATGGCCGAGAAGCTGTGGTTGCGCAGGTGGTAGGCGAGACCGTCCCGGCGGTCGGCGGCCTGCGCGATGGCGGTGGCGGGGACGCGCTGGGTGATCCAGAAGACGGAATCGCGGTCGATGAACAGGTAATCCTTCTGCGGATGCTGGCGGAGGAAATCCTGCCGCCACGCCATCTCGATCCCCGGCATGTATTCCCAAGCGTAGGCTTGGCGCGTGAGCGACGGCAGGCCTTGCAACAGCAACGCCACCACGGCGGCGCCGCAGGCCCAGCGCCAGACGGCGGCCCGGCGGATGAGCCGCGCGCCGATGACCACGGCCGCCAGCGCCAGCAACAGGTGGACGGGCAGGCTAAGCCGGCGGATGACCGGGTGATCGAACTGGCCCCAGAAATACAGCATCAGCAGCGTGCCGACGGCGAAGAGCCCCAGCCCGACGCACGCGACGGCGGCCTCCCCGGGAGTCGCAGCGCGCCCGGCGCGCAAGGTGCGGAGCAGGACGAGCCCGAAGAACGGCAAAGCCAGCAGGCCGACCGCGGCGAAGAAGATCGAGTTCGGCTGATAACCCGTCGTGTCGAAGAAAAACCCGAGCGCGTGCCCGAGATTCTCCGGCACATAGGCGGGCGAGAACGGCGCCCCGACCTCCGGCTTGCTCGCGAGCTCCCACGCCCCGGCGTTGGTCTCGAAGACGCGGTTTTGCAGCACGTAGGGGAACAGCAGCCACGGCGCCGCCACGACCGCCCACGGCAGGATGACGCGCCCCGCGCGCGCCCAGCCCCAGAGCGCGAGGAGCGCGACGGGCAGGACGAAGAGCACGGATTCGTAGCGCGTCAGCGCCAGCAGCACGGCACCGAGGCAGAGCGCGGTGAGCGAATCGTCATCGGGCTTCTCCGCGTAGCGCCAGCCGAGGAGCAGCACGGCGGCGAGCATGACGAGGTTGAGCAACTCGAAGCCTCCGCCCGCGGCCTGTTGCGCGAGGAGCGGCAGCCCGGCGAAAAGCAGCACGGCAAAGGCCCCCGCCCAGCGGTCGACCGCGATGCGCGCGGCGATGACGAAGACCAGCCCGAGGAACAGGAAACCGAGCGCGGTGTTGACCCAGAAGGGATTGGTTCCGCGGTAGCCCGTGGCGTCGTGCACCAGCGAGACGAGGAACGGGAAGAAAAACGGGCGCTTGTCGACGACCTTGTGGGTGAACTCGAAGGGCCCCTGCACATCCGTGGCCCGGATCGGGTAGGACACCTCGCGTTGCTGGTGCATGACCATCGAGGTGCCGAGGAGCAGGACCTCATCGGCGAGGATCTTGAAACCGTGCCGCTCGTGCGCCGCCCAGAGTCCGCTGCACGCCGCGATGAGGGCGAGCGCCGCGTAGTCGGCCCGCGCCGGACGCCAGCCGGCCCAGGCGCCGCGCCCGAGCCGCCACAGCGCCCGGACGAAGAGCGCGAAGGTCAGCAACAGGACCCAATAACCGCCGTGCGCGACGATCCGGACGGCCTTGTCCGCAGGCAGGAGCCAGCGTCCGACCACGAGCGCGAGCAGGCCGAACGCGGCCAGCAACCACACCCGCCGGTGGCGCAAGATGAGCTTCGACAGGGGCATGAAAAAGCCGTCCACGGAAGTGGACGGCTTGGCAAGACAGGAGACTTAAAACAACCGTTTAGTTGCTGTAAGTGATCGTGCGCGCACCGGCGACGCCCGAGGCGGTGACGGCCGAACCCTGCTGGATGTTCGAGTAGGTCTCGGCGGCAACGGGGCTGACGTTCTTGATGTATTGCGAGCTGTTCGTGCCGACGAGATCGGCCGAGTTGACGGAGCTCACGCCGCGCTCGAGGAAGTATTGATCGGCCGCCGCGGAGAGCTGGCGGAGGTTGTTCGTCACGGCCTTGTCCTGGGACGAAGCGCGGACCTTCTGGAACGCCGGGATGGCCATCGCGGCCAGGAGGCCGATGATGACGACGACGATCATGATTTCGACGAGCGTGAAGCCCTTGGTGGAACGAGTCTGATTATTCATGGGTATTTGGATTATGATTAACTGCTCTTACGAGCGCGGCATTGAACTCCAGCCCCCCACCCCGCTCAAGATGAAAATCCGTAACAGACCCGTAAAGCCAGCTACTGACTGAGAGCCGCTCGCTTGACGCCCGACCGGCCCCGGCAGCCGGAAATGTGTCGTTCAATCCACTCGCTCACAAGTAGATAAACAAAAACCGCGCCCGAGTGGGGCGCGGTTGGAAAAAAGAAGCGTGTATCAGCTCAGTTGCTGTAGGTGATCGTGCGCGCACCGGCGACGCCCGAAGCGGTGACGGCGGAACCTTGCTGGATGTCCGAATAGGTCTCAGCGGCGACGGGGCTGACGTTCTTGATGTATTGCGAGCTGTTGGTGCCGACGAGGTCAGCCGAGGCGACCGAGCTCACGCCGCGCTCGAGGAAGTATTGATCGGCCGCCGCGGAGAGCTGGCGGAGGTTGTTCGTCACGGCCTTGTCCTGGGACGAGGCGCGGACCTTCTGGAACGCCGGGATGGCCATCGCGGCCAGGAGGCCGATGATGACGACGACGATCATGATTTCGACGAGCGTGAAGCCCTTGGTGGAACGAGTGGAGGTGGTCATAATGGAGTTGTGTTATTTAAGTCAGCCCGTTGCGGGGCTGCCGGGGAACCAAACAGGGAGCACCGCTTCACGCAAGAGCAAAGCCGTGAACGATTTGTAAAGCCAGCGCCGCTCAAAGCAGCGCGCTCACCGGCACCGGCTGGGCGTCGCGCCACAGCAGCTCGAGCCGGTATTTCTCGCGGTTCTCGGGCGTGAACAGGTGCACCATCACGTCAAAGGCGTCGATCACCGTCCAGCCGCTGCCCTTGCTCGTGTCGATGCCGAGGATCTGGGCCTTTTCCGCATCGATCACCTTCTCCAGCTCCACGCGCAGCGCGCGCAGGTGCGGGTCGGAGGTCGCGGTGCCGAGGACGAGGAAATCGGTGATGCTGGACAGCTCGCCCACGCTGAGGACGACGAGGTTCTCCGCCTTCTTCGCATCGAGCGCGCGGACGATGAGCTGGAGCAGGCGCGGCACCGCCGGAGCGGCGGCCTTGGGCTTGGGCGCGCGCTTCGCCGCTGGCTTGGCGGCCTTGGCGGGGGCTTTGGCCGCAGGCTTGCCCGCGGATTTGGCGGCGGGTTTCCGGGTGGCGGCTTTTTTCGTCGGCTTGCGGGTGGTCATTCAGGAAGGGTTCGGCTGCCCGCGATAAAGCTGCTTCTGCTCGATGTAGGCGATTACTTTCTGCGGGCAAAAATAGTGCAGCGAGAGCCGCCGCTGCACGCGCTGGCGCAGCTCGCTCGAGCTGATCTCGATCAGGTGGCCGTCGCAGCGGTGCAGGATCAGGCCCGGGATCTCCGGGTGCGGTTTCGTCGGATGCTTCGGCCGCTCGAGGAAGATGAACTCGATCAACCGCGCCAGCTCGCCGATCTCCTTCCACTTGTGCAACAGCGGCAGCTGGTCGCCGCCGATGATCCAGAACAGCTCGTCGCCGGGGAACAGCGCCCGGAAATGCCGCACCGAGTCGATCGTGTAGCTGATGCCGCCCTTGCGCAGCTCGTAGTCGGAGATTTCCAGCCGCTTGTCCCACTCGATGGCGGCGCGCAGCATCGCCAGACGGTCTTCGGTCGAGGATTGGACGTCCTGCGGCTTCAACGGCGCCTGCGCCGCCGGCACGAGGATCAACCGGTCGAGGTGGAACTGCTCCAACACGTCCTGCGCCGCGATCAGGTGCCCGAAATGCACCGGGTCGAAGCTGCCACCGAGGAAACCGATTTTCATGAAGGGGCTCAGCTCTGCCAGAGGGGCCGCGCGGGGCAAGGCCTTTCCCGGCCCCTGCGCCGCCGCCGCTCAGGGCGACGACAACGCCTCGACCTGGAGCCGGAAAAACACCTTCGCGCCCACGCTGAGTGGCACCCGCGCGCGCCACTGTTCCCAATCGTCCACCGGGCCGACGAGCTCATGCGTCACGCCCGTGTCGCTCCACGTCGCCAGGTCGGTGGAAACGAGCACGGTGTAGGCGATGTCGGGCCGGTCCGGCGGGCGCACGTAGGTGAAAGTCCACTCCCCCGCCGTGCTCGCCGGCAGCGGCAAGGCCCCGTTGGCCGGCAGGCGCGGGTCGAGCCCGAGCGCGTATTTCAACAGGTTAGTCAGACCATCCCCCGCCAGCACCGCCTGCGGCCCGCCGATCGCCGGGTCCTCCAGCTCCGCCGGGGAAAAATTCTCCACCTGCCACGACGTGAAATTCGGCGTCACGGTGAAGACCGCCAGCGCCGCCGGCGCCGCCGCATAAGTCGCATCGCCCGCCTGCGTGGCGCGCACCCGGATCGTGCCCGGCGCGAGCACGGTCAGCGTGGAGCCGTTGAGCGTCGCCGGCCCATCCAACAACGTGAAGGAAACCGGCAACCCCGACGAGGCCGTCGCGCTCAACCCGATCGGCGCGAGGCCGAAGGGCTGGTCGGACGGCGCCGCGAAGTCGATCGTCTGCGCCAGCTTGTCGACCGACGCCGTCAACGTGCCCGTGACCGTGTTGCCGTTGGTGTCGGTGGCCGTCACGGTGATCGTCGCCGCGCCCGCGCCGCCGCCCGGCGTCAACACGAGGTCGCTGCCGTCGAGTGCCGCCGCCACGACGCCCGGCGCCGAACTCTGCACGCTGAAGGTCAGGACCGAGCGCACGCTCGTGGTCGTCGGATGCACCGGCACGACGTCGGTGCGCTTAACCTTGACCAGATTGTCGAACGTCAACGTCTGTCCCGAAGCCCAGTTGCGCACTGGCATCTCGTTGAAAGGGGCACCGATGTTCACCCGAATCAGCCCCGCGATAGCGTCCGCCACACTCATGCCCGAGCCGAGCACACGCCCGAAGACCGCATAACCGCCGCTGGTTCCGGGCGGCAAAGTGGTGGAGTTGTCGACGGTGTTGATGAACCACTGGCTGGTCGCGGTGTTGGGCTGATCGGTGCGCGCCATCGCGATCGTCCCACGCGCATTCAACAAACTCGACTCCAGTGCAATCGGTGCGGAGGCCGGCACCGCAGGCAAATTCTGGGTGGCATAAAACCCGCCGCCCTGGATGACGAAACCGGGCACCGAGCGGTGGAAGAAGGAGTTCGTGTAGCGCCCCGCATTCACATAGCTCAGGAAATTCGTGACGGTCACCGGCGCCGCGGTGGCGTTGAGCTCGACGTTGAACTTGCCGAGGTCGGTGTCGAACTGCACGACCTGCCCGGTCACGCCCGGCAGCCCGAAGTGCGCGCGCAGGTCGACGGTCACGGCCGCGCCGCCGGGACTGAAGCTGCGGTCGGCCAGCGGCGTGGTGACCGCAGGCAAAGTGGCGAGCGCGCGCCCGGCCGCGAATACGGCCAGCAGCAGCGTCAGGAGGCGTGGAGACAAACGCATCGCGCGACACGAACCAAGCCCCGCACCCGAGGCAAACCGAACTTTTCCGCGCCCCCGGCGGCGCGGCTCACTCAGCCGGGAACGCCTCGAGGAGCTTCGCGCGGATGCGGTCCTCGTCGGGCGCGTGCGCCAGCACCGTTACGTGATCCCAGCCGAGCAGGCGCGTCTCGCCCTTCGGCAGCACCACCTGATCGCCGCGCGTGATCAACGTGATGATGGCGCCTTCCGGCAGCGAGAGATCGCGGAGGCGGGGGCCCTCGACGCCCTTGGGACCGGGCATGTCGATCACCACCACGTCGTAGTCGCTCTGCGCCATCGTGATCATCTCGAGGCTGAACAGCGGCTTCGGGCGCGCCGGTTGGGCGAGGCCGAGCCATTTCGCGACCAGCCCGAGCGTCGAGCCCTGCAGCAGGATCGACAGGAGCACCGCGAAGAACACGAGGTTGAACACCTGGTTGCCCAGCTGCAGGCCGGCGGCCGCCGGATACGTCGCGAGCACGATCGGCACCGCGCCGCGCAACCCCGCCCAAGCGGCGAACAATCGTTCGCGAAAGCCGATCCCCATCCCCAGCGTGCCGATGAACACCGCCAGCGGTCGCGCCACCAGCGTCAGCACGAGGAACAGGATCAAACCCTGCCCCCACAGCCCGCCCCACTCGCCGGGGAAGACGAGCAGGCCCATGAGCACGAACATGCCGATGTTCACGATGGTGGAGAGCGCCTCGGAAAAATTCAGGACGCCCTGCTTGTGCACGAAGGCGCCGTTGCCCATCACGAAGCCCGCGGTGAACACCGCCAGCATGCCGCTCGCCTGCGCCAGCTCGGCCACGCCATACGTCAGCAGCACCATGCCCACGAACAGCACATAGTAATAGCCGCGGTCCTGCGGCTGCAGCCGGTTGCACAGCCAGATCGTCAGCCGCCCGGCGAGGTAGCCGAAGATCGGCCCCGCACCGAACTTCCAGAAGAACAGCAGCACCGTGGTGCCCGTGAACTTCTCGCCCGAGGCGAGGGTCGCCACCGCCACCGTGGTCAGCAGAATCGCCATCGGGTCGTTCGCCGCGCTCTCGATCTCGACGGTCGAGGAGAGCCGCGGCGGCAGTGATTGCCGGCGCAGGATCGAGAAGATCGCCGCCGCATCCGTCGACGAGATGATGACGGACAGCAGCAGCGAGAGCTCCATCGGCCAGCCGAGCCCCCAACGCAGCACGGCGAAGGTCACCGCCGCCGTCAGCAGCACGCCCCACGTCGCGAGCCCGCCCGCCGGCAGCGCCACAGCGCGGAAGTCCGCGCGCTTCGTCATGAAACCGCCGTGGAAGAGGATGAACACCAGCGCGAGATTCGCGAACTGGTTGGTCAGCACCATGTCCTCGAAATGCCACAGGTTCAGCACGTCGCTGCCGCACACGATGCCGGTGCCGAGCGCGACGAGGATCACCGGCACGCTCCAACGCTCGAGCCACACCGAGGCCAGCACGACCGCGACCAGGAGCGCGGGAAGAATGAGATAGAGGATGGGGTCCATGGCGGGTTGACGGGCTGAACGGAACGCACGCGGAGCCGCGCGACAAGCCCCGGCTTCCGATTTTCGCGCTGCGCCGTGCCCGGTGATGGAGCTGCGCCACCCCTCAGCCGCGCACCGTCACGGTCGTGCCGGGATTCCACACGCCGTCCACCAGCAGCGTGTCGGCCAGCGCGGGCGGCCCGAGCTCGTTGCGCTCCAGCGCGGCCACGAGCAGGTCGACGGCGCGCCGGCCGATCTGCTCGAAATTCTGGTAGATGCCCGACAGCGGCCCGCCCTGCTCCGGCGCGCTCAGGCTCACCACGCCCACGTCCCGCGGGATCGCGAGTCCGCGCGCCTTCAGCCACGTGGTGACGCGTCCGGGCGAGGCCGTGATGACGACATCCGGCCGCTCCCGGTCGAACCAGTGCTGGAACTCCTCCGCCGTCAGCTCGGGCGCCAACAAGGGCTCGAGGCGCGCCTCGCCGGCGTCCTCGCGCTGCGCGAGCATGTAGCCCGCCAGCCAGCGGCGCTGCACCTTCTCGTGCACCTCCTTGGTCAGCACGAGCCCGAGCCGCCGGTGCCCCAGCCGGCGGCACTCGGCGTGCGCCGTGAGCATCGAGTGCAGGTGGTCGTTGGCGACGCGGTGCAGCAGCGGGTCGAGCAGCGTGAAGCCGAGCGCGACCGCCGCGAAATCCTCCCACGGCAACCCGCCCAGCGCGTGCGGCTCGGGCAACGGCGCCACCAGCACCCCGACGATGCCGCGCGCGCGCAGCACCTCCGCGAAGCGTTTCGGCGACATGCCCTGCTCGTGCAGCCAGAATTCCTCGAGCCGGAAACCTGCGCTCTCCGCCCGCTCGCCCGCCCCCGCGAAGAGTTGCGTGAACATCGGCGTCGGGTCCGCCCGCCAGCCCTGCCGCGTGGGGAACGCCGTCAACAGCGCCAGCGTGGCCTGGCTCGCCGCGCCGCGCCCGCGCCGGCGCGTGCGCATCAACGATTGCACGTAGGGATTGGGCCGGTAGCCGAGCTCCTGCACCGCCGCGAGCACCCGCGCCTTCGTCTGCGCCGAGATCTCCGGGCTGTCGCGCAACGCCAGCGACACGGTCGCGGCCGTCACGCCGGCCCGCACCGCCACATCGCGCATCGTCACGTTTTGAGGGGAGAACATCTCGGCAAGCACCGCATCCATCCGTCGGCCCGCGGCACGCGCAGGAGACCCGGGTGCGCCGGCGGACGTTCCCTTTTCGTCGATTGCACCGGGAAAACGCAACCTGCGATTGCCCTTACTTAACGATGAAAGCCCTGCGACCATTGTCCGGCGCCGCCCTCTCGCGGGATAATCGACACAGCGGGCGCATCTCGCGTGCCTGCCGACCGGTGTTCCGCACCGGCCCAGCTGTTCCCCCACCCTGCGGTCCGATGTTTCGTTTGCCCCGTCCTTTTCGCCCGGTCGTCCGTGGCCTTTCCCTGTTTGCCGCGCTCGCGGCCCCGCTCGCGCTGCACGGCCAGGCCACGCTGGTGGACGACGCCTTCACCCGCGCCTCGCGCACCACCGTCGCGCCGCCCGACGGCGCCGCCTGGCTCAGCAGCGGCTCGAACATCACCTACACACCCGGCACCGCACCGGAGAACGGCACGCTCGTGCAGGCCGTCGGCGCTGCCGCGCGCATGGTCACCGGCTACTACACCACCGCCGGCTCCTACGCATCGCTCGGCGGCGGCCAGGAACTCCGGCTCCAATTCACCTTCAGCCTGCAAGGACCGCTCGGTGACTCCGCCGCCAATTTCCGGATCGGCCTCTTCAACTCCACCGGCCAGCGCGTCACGCGCGACAACCTCGGCCTCGGCGCCGACACCTTCATCCCCTACGCCGGCTACGCCGTGACCTTCAACATCGGCGGCACCACCAGCGGCATCTCCGTCCGCCGGCGCGATCCCGGCGCGGCCAACAACAACCTGCTCAACCAGAACGCCGCGTTCTACGCCGCCCCGCTCACCGCCGACGGCACGGCCGGCGGCGCGGTGCGCGGCGACTCGGTCGCGCTCACGCCCGACGTCCGCTACCTCGGCACGCTCCGCCTGCTGCGCACGGAGGAGGACGCGCTCCGCATCGAGTTCTCCGTCGCCGCGGCCAGCGCGCCGGACGTGCCGCTGGAGAGCTTCGCCGCGCTCGACCTCGGCGCCACCGGCCTCGCCGCCGCGCCGGTCGCGACGCTGTTCGACGCCGTCGCCTTCAACGCCACGAGCAACTCGATGACGTCGTTCACGCTGCACGGTGCCACGGTCACCACCACCGGCGAGCTCACCGGCAGTCCCGACGCCGATCCGCTCGACGCGCAGCTGCGCGCCGCCCGCCCCGGCGACGTCATCCTCGTCTCCGGCGTGCACCGCGGGCCGTTCCAGACCTACGTCGCCGGCACCGCCGAGGCACCCATCACCATCCGCGGCGACGGCACCGCCGTGCTGCAGGGCGACAACACCGGCTTCGGCCTGCGCATCAACCACGACCACTACCGCATCGAGAACCTCGTCATCAAAAATTACTGGAAGGCGCTCTACCTCTTCAACGCCAAGCACGGCATCGCGAAGAACGTCCACGCCATGGACGTGCAGCAGGAGGCCTTCAAGGTGAAGCGCTACTCGCAACGCTGGCTCTTCCTCGATTGCTCCGCCCGCCGCACCGGCCAGATGAAGGACTTCGGCGAGGGCTTCTACGTCGGCGATGCCGACAACAACTGGGAGACACCCACCTCGCCCGACACCAGCGGCTGGGTCACCTTTTTCAACTGCTACGCCACCGACGGCGTGAACGACGGCTACGACGCCAAGGAAGGCTCGCACGACATCAAATACATCAACTGCACCGCCGACTACTCCGGCACCATCGAGCCGAAGAAAGGCGCGAGCCACGGCGACTCCGGCTTCTTCGGCCGCGCCGACCGCGTCCAATACATCAACTGCAAGGTCAACGACCTCAACAACACCACGGCCGCCTTCACGACCATCCGCATGTCCGCCGCCAGCGACGGCAACCGCTACGGCGGCGACTACGAGCTGAAGCGCACCCGCGTCGAGAACACCACGTCCCTCATCTACATCACGAGCAGCACCATCCCGGTGAAGCTCTACGACGATTACTCCACCAGCAACGTCACCAACCTCTACGACCCGGCCGGCTCCACCACCAACATCTTGGTGCCCGCGGCGAACTTCGTCGAACTCACCTGGGACGGCCCCGGCGGCCAGCCGCTCGGCCATATCCTGCCGCACGACGGCGCCACCGGCGATCCTTACCTCGCCTACCTCGCCGCCGACGGCTTCACCGCCGATCCGGTCTTCACACCCGCCGCCGGCGCCTACGGTCTCCAGCAGGAAATCACGCTCGCCTGCGCCACGCCCGGCGCCGCGATCCGCTACACGACGGACGGCAGCACGCCCACGCCCGTCACCGGCACGCTTTACACCGCGCCCATCCCGCTCACCGGCGACGTCACGCTCCGCGCTCTGGCCTACGCGCCGGGCAAGCTCGACAGCGCCGTCGTCGTGGCCGCGTTCACCGCCGGTGCGCCCGCCGCACCGCAGATCGTCACCGCGCCCGCCAGCCTCACGGTCAACGCCGGCGAGCCCGCCGCCTTCACCGTCTTCGCGCTCGGCTCCGCCCCACTCACCTACCAATGGCACCGCAACGGCAGCGCGATCGAAGGCGCCACCGCCGCCACCTACACGCGCTTCCCCGTCACGCCGGAAGACGACGCCTCCGCCTACACCGTCACCGTCGCCAACGCGCAGGGCTCCGTCACCAGCGCGCCCGCCGCCGTGCTCGGCGTCAGCACGACGCCCGCCGCGCCGGTCATCCTCGCGCCGCCGGCCGGCGTCACCGTCACCGCGGGCGACGCGGTCACCTTCACCGTCGTTGCCACCGGTTACCCGTTGCCCACCTACACGTGGCGGCGCGGCGACACCGTGCTCGCCGGCCAGACCTCCGCCACGCTGCACCTCAGCGCCGTCACGACTGCCGACGCCGGCGATTATTCCGTCACCGTCGCGAACCGCGAGGGCACCGTCACCAGCGCGCCGGCGACGCTTGTCGTCGAGGTCATCGTCCCGCCCGCCATCGCCACGCCACCCGCCGCGGCCACCGTCACCAGCGGCGCCAACCTCACCCTCTCCGTCGTCGCCACCGGCAGCACGCCGCTGACTTACCAGTGGTTCAAGGACGGCGTCGCGCTCGACGACGCGACCGCCGCGACGCTCACGCTGACCCAGGTCACGAGCGCCGATGCCGGCGCCTATCATGTCGTCGTCACCAACGCCGGCGGCTCGGCCGCGAGCCCGCCCGCGCAGGTCGACGTGCGCCGCCCGCTCGGCCAACTCACGCCGTTGCTCAGCGACCACTTCCGCGCCGCCTCCGCCGCGGCGCTCGCCCCGCCCGACGCCGGCGCCTATTTCGGCAGCTCCGGCACGCTCACCTACACCGCCGGCGACGCCGGGGCCGGCACGAACGGCTCCCTGCAATTCAACGCCAGCCGCACGATCATCGGTTATCTCACGCAACCCACCGGCGCGGCCGGAGCGCCGACGTTCGGCCCCGTCACGCTCGAGGTCGGCCAGAAACTCGTCGTGCAGCTCACGCTCGCGTGCAACGGCCTCGCGACCGCGTCCTTCGCGGACGGTTTCCGCCTCGGCCTCTTCGATTCCTCCACCGGCACGCGGCTCGCCGGCAACCTCGCGAATTCCGCCTCCGACAACGCCATCAAGGCCTACCAGGGCTACTTCGCCGCCGTGAACCTCACCTCCGCCGCCGGCGACGCCGCCGCGCCGGTGTTGTTCGTGAAGCACGGCACCAACGCGTCGAGCGCCGCCCTGCTCAGCAACCTCAGTGGCAACGGCTACACCCAGCTTGGCCGCGCCGGCACGCCCGGCGCCGCGCTCACCAGCACCGTCGCCTATCACGTCAGCCTCGAAGTCGCGCGCACCGCCGCCACCGCCGTCGCGCTCACGCTGCGCATCGAGGCCGCCGACGGCTCCGGCACGATCCTGCAGGAGGCGCTCCTCTCCGACCCGATGGGGGCCTACACGAAATTCGACACGCTCGGCGTGCACAGCGTCTCCGGCTCGCTCACTTCGATCAACGTCCGCCAGATCGACCTCGGCGTCGGCTCCGCGCTCCTCGCCGACGCACCCGAGATCCTCGCCGGCCCCGTCGCGCAACAGGTCGCCGCCGGCGCCACCGTCACGTTCGGCGTCACCGCCGGCGGCACGCCGCCCTTCACTTACCAATGGTCGCTCGACGGCGCGGCCATCCCCGGCGCCACGGAGTCCACGCTCACGCTCGGCCCCGTCACCGCGCTTCACGCCGGCGTTTACCGCGTCACGGTCGGCAACGAGGCCGGCGCCGTCACCAGCGCGCCGGCGCAGCTCACCGTGCTCGACGGCTTCGCCACCTGGATCGCCGCCCGCGCACCCGCCGGCGCGACGGGTGCCACCGACGACCCCGACGCCGACGGTCTCGCCAACCTGCTCGAATACGCGCTCGGCACCGATCCCGCCGGTGCCGACGCGCACCGTCTGCCTTCGTTCACGGTCGAGGCTGGGAACTATGTGTTCCGCTTCAGCCGTCCCGCCGGACGCGCCGACATCTCCTACTTCGTCGAGCAATCTGCGGATCTCGGCGCGTGGAGCGACGTTGCCGCCACGCCCGTCGTGAGCCCCGGCGCCCCCGGCGAAGAAACCGTCACGGTCACGCTCCCTGCACCTGTCACGGCGCACTGGTTCGTCCGCCTGCGCGTCGCTCCGGCGACCGCGCCCTGAATTTTCCCTCTCCGACCCTGATTTTCACCACCAACCCCAGTCACCCATGAAAAATCCCCGATTCCTCTCCCTCGCGCTCGTCGGCGGCCTGTTGCTCGCCACCTCGGCCGGCGCGCAGGTGCTGCTCAGCGACACGTTCTCCGACGGCAACCGCAGCGGCCAGACGCTGCCCGGCTCCGCCGCGTGGTTGATCAGCTCCGCCACCTCGTCCAACGCCGGCGTCACCAGCGGCGCACTCACCACCAACTCCGGCCTCTCGATCACGTCCTACTTCACCGCGTCCGGTTCGCCCTTCACGCTCGCGACCGCCGGCCAGACCCTGACGCTGACCTTCGACATCGCCTACGCCTCCAATACCGATCCGACCGGCAACACGGCGCTGAAGCTCGGCCTGTTCAACTCCAACGGCAACACACGCCTCACCGCCGACGGCACCAACAACATCTTCGCCCCCTACAGCGGCTACGCAGTCACCGCCGGCTACACGACCAACTCCTCCATCCGCGAGCGCGCCACCGGCCTCGCCAACACCGCGCTGCTCACCTCCACCAGCGGCTACACCGTCGTCGGCACGAGCAGTTTCACCTTCGGCATCACGGACACGCCCGAGCCGAATTACTACAACGGCCTCTTCTCCATCACGCGCACCGCCGCCGGCCATCTTGAGATGACCTACACGCTCACGCAGGCCAGCAATCCGTCCAACTCCTGGAGCTACACCGTGACGGACACCACGCCGGTCACCTTCGGCTTCGACACGGTGTCGTTCTCCACTTCGTCCGGCACGAACATGTATCTCGACAACATCACGCTGACGGCCACGGCGATCCCCGAGCCCTCCACCTACGCGCTGGGCTCAGGCGCGCTCGCCCTGCTCGCCGCGTGCCTCCTGCGCCGCCGCCGCGCCTGAAAGTCCCGGCCCCGATCACGTCACCCTCGGCCGCCCGCCCGCATGCGAGCGGCCTTTTTGTGATTCGCGTTTGTTGCCGCTTGGTGCCCGGGGTGGGACTCGAACCCACACTTCCTTGCGGAAAGGGGATTTTAAGTCCCCTGCGTCTACCATTCCGCCACCCGGGCATTCGGGCCCGACCTTTGTGAAGGCTCCGTATGGCGGCGAGCTTGTTCTCTTCGTCAATCGAATCCGCACCCGCCACCGTGCGAGGTCGAGAGGTGACAATGTCCCTTTCTCCCGGGATGGGCACAGCCGCCCAACCATCATCGCGTCGTTTTTAGCCAAGCGCCTTGCGGGTCCCAACGAACGGCTCCCACGCGCTGCCAACGGTCAACGACATCCCGAGTCCGCTCACGAATCCCAACCGGCACCTCCGCCTGAGCGTTCATCGGCTGCTCAGTGAGCCCACAATTCTACCTTAAGTCTGCCATATCTGACGTTACTTGACATATCGTCCGTTATACCAGACGTTAAATTCGTGCGCGCGTCGCCCTCGCTCCCTCTTCCCGCCGTCCATGCCCTGCGCAAGCTGGGCCGGGAACTCGCGTTGGCCCGGCGGAAGCGCGGCATCTCGACCGACGACATGGCGGCCCGTCTGTTCGTGAGTCGAGATACGCTGTGGCGCCTGGAGCGGGGCGATCCGAAGGTAGCCATCGGCACTGTGGCGACGGCGGCCTTCATCCTTCAACTCCATGACCGGCTCGCCAACCTGGCTACACCGAGTGACGACGCGCTCGGCTTGAACCTCGACGAGAAACGCCTGCCGAAGCGCATCCGGCGTCCGCAGACATGAGCATCGAGGTGCACATCGAATGGGAGGGCGCGACGCATCTTGTGGGTCGGCTGCACACCGCGGAGAGGAGTCCCGCCGCAACGTTCGAGTATGCCCGTGAATGGCTGACTCGGGACGGCGCATTTTCCATCGACCCCACCAGTCTGCCGCTGGGGCCCAGCCCGATCCATGGTGCCGCGCTCTTTGGCGCGATGCAGGACTGTGGTCCCGATCGCTGGGGACGCATCCTGGTCGAACGGGCGGTCCGCAAACAGGTTCTCGAACGGAAGCCCTATCGCGAAATCGACTACGCCCTTGCCCTCGACGACGCCGCTCGCATCGGTGCCTTGCGATTCCGCTCCGCCCCCGACGGCCCCTTTCTGGCCGCGACCGCCGGCAAGCTCCCCCCCATTGTGAGTCTGGCCGCTCTGCTGCGGGCCGCAGATGCCATCCATGGTGAGACTGAAACCGCCGCCGACCTCCGCTTCCTGCTCGGTGCCGGTTCGCCGCTCGGCGGCGCCCGCCCGAAATCGGCCGTCACCCTCAACGACGGTCGGCTGGCCATGGCCAAGTTTCCTAAACCGGACGACTTGCGAGACATCGCTGCCGGCGAAGTGCTGGCTCTCCACTTGGCCAAGCAGGCGGGGATCAACACAGCGGAATCCCAGCTCGTGTCAGTTAGCGGTCGCAGCGTCTCCGTCATCACCCGCTTCGACCGCGAGGAGGGCCGACGACTGCCTTTCCTCTCTGCGCACAGCCTGCTCGGGCTGCCCCAAGGCGAAGCCGGTGCCTACACGCTTCTCGCGGACGGCATCCGTCAGTTCGGCGGCGACGTGTCCAGCGATCTCCGCGAACTTTGGCGGCGGCTCGTGTTTTCCTTGCTCGCAAGCAACTACGACGACCACCTCCGCAACCACGGATTCCTGATGCGCACGCCGGGCAAGTGGTCGCTCTCCCCGGCCTACGACCTAAATCCCGTGCCCGAGATCGAACGCGCTCAGCTGCCCAAGACGTCCATCTCGGAAGACAGCTTGGACTCCAGTATCGAGGCTGCCTTGGACGCGGCTCCCCGCTTTGGTCTGAAGCACTCAGCCGCGAAGACCATCGTGCGCGAGGTGCATGCCGCGGTCGCGGACTGGCGCAAAGTCGCCAAGAAGCTGCGCATCCCGGCGCGCACCCTCAGCGCCTATGCATCGGCATTTGAACATCCGTTGATGGATGAGGCTGCCAAACTTCACTGAACTTCCCTTTCGCATGAACGCTTCCGTCGCCGACCGTCCCCTGCGCTGGGGTTTTCTGAGCACCGCCCGCATCGGCGGGAAAAACTGGCGGGCGGCGCTCGCGTCGGGCCGCAATGTCGTCACGGCCGTCGCCAGTCGCGATCGCGCGCGGGCCGCAGCCTTCATCGCCGAACACCAAACCGCCGCGCCCATGCCGCAGACGCCGCACGCCTGCGGCAGCTACGAGGAGCTGATCTCCCGCCCGGATGTCGACGCCGTCTATCTGCCGCTGCCAACCGCCCTGCGGGGCGAGTGGATCGTCAAGGCCGCGCAGGCGGGCAAGCATGTGCTTTGCGAAAAACCCTGCGCCGTCGACGCAACGCAGCTCGCCGCCCAGATCGACGCGTGCGCGCGCCACGGCGTGCAGTTCCTCGACGGCGTGATGTTCATGCATCACCCGCGCCTCGCCGTGCTGCGCCCGTTGCTCTCCGCCGGCGGGCCGCTGGGCGACCTGCGCCGCGTGCAATCGCATTTCAGCTTCGCCGGCGCGCCGGATTTCGCCACCGCCAACATCCGCGCGCAGGCCGCGCTCGAGCCCGCCGGGTGCCTCGGCGACCTCGGTTGGTATAACCTTCGGTTCACGCTCTGGGCCTTTGACTGGCGTTTGCCGGCCTGCGTCACCGGGCTCATCCACAGTGCCGCAGCGGACGGAACTGTGCCTTTCGAATTTTCCGGCGAACTCCTTTACTCCAGCGGCGTCTCGGCGGGCTTCTATTGTTCGTTCCGCAGTCCCGCGCAGCAGTGGGCGCACTGCTCGGGCACGCAGGGCTCGCTCCGGCTCGACGATTTCGTGCACGCCAAGGACCCCGAGGCCGCGCGCTACCTGCTCGACGGCCGCGAGGTCGTCACCCCCTGCGCGGCGGACGGCTTGCCCGGAGCGGGGCACGATGCGCGCATGTTCCGGAACTTCGCGGCCCAAGTCGCCTCCGGCACGCTCAACGCGGAGTGGCCGCGCTGGGCCCTGCTCACGCAACGGGTGATGGACGCCTGCCACCGCTCCGCCCTCGCCGGCGGTGCGCCGGTCGCCGTCGAGGCCTGACGGCCATCGCCGTTGGTCTTGGGGTTGGTGCGTGCGCCGGCATCCTTGCCGATCCCGCTTGGCTTGAGGTAGCGGCGCTCGTCCCGAGCGCTACACGCAAGGTGGCCGTCAGGGACGACGGCCGCTACCGCGCTTCGCGGCTCCACAATTTTAAAATGCCGCGGGAACGCTGGCCTGATCCGCATTTCCCGCTCAGCGCACGCGCACGAGTTTGATCGCATCGACGACGGAGCGCGGCGTGTCGCCGTGCGGCGTGAAGCGGATCGCATTCTGCAGCGCGCCGGCGCGCAGGCGCAGCGGCGTGCGCGTGATCGCGATCCAACCGGGCTGATCGAGCGGGACTTCGAGCGTCGTGTTCAACGTGTCGTGCCGCACGTCCACGCCGAGGCGGCCGCTCAGGCCGGGCGGCACGTGCAGCCAGAGATGATAATCGCCGTCGCGCGCGAGCGTCGGCGTGAACTCCACGAAGTCCGTCGCCTGCGCCGGCTCCGCGATCAGCACGGCATCGCCCAGCTGTCCGGCCAAGGTGGCGCGACGGTAACCGCGCGCGGTCACGTCGCTTCCTGTGGCAGGCAACACCACCTCATCCCCGGAGACTACGGCCGCAGATGCTGGCGCCGTCTCTGTGGGTTGGTCCGCCACCTTGGCGAGCCGGATGGTTTCCTCGAAGCGCACGCGCCCCGACTTCACCGCCCGGTAGGTGACGCGCACCGCATCGTGCCCCTGCACGTCGAGGACGATTTCACGCGCGCGAACTCCACCCAGCGGCACGTCGAGCGCGAGGCGGCCGGTCGACAGCACGGCGTCGGACTCCAGCGCGCGGACTGTCCATTCAATTTCCAGCTGCGTCGTGCGATCGACGAGGTCGTCGTTGTGGATCGTGAGGGTGCGCGCGGGCGTGAGCGGAGCGACGTAGGGCATCGCCCCAACATCGCGGCGCTCGTCGTGCGCGCGATCGAACACGGCCACGGGCGAAAAGCTTCGTTGCCAGAACTCCTCCGGCGAATGCGGGCCGCGAGCGAGCGGTCGCAGGATGCGATAGCCCGGACGTTGCGTCCACGGGTCGAGCAGCGGCAGACGGGCCTGCGCCGGACGGTAGCCGCCAGCGCGCAACTCCTCCTCGCTCCATTCGATCTGGAGTAGTTGCTCCGCCGGGTCGCGCGGCTGGCCGTAGAGTTTCTGCCACGTGTAGAACGTGCTCACGATCTCGTAGCCGGAGCTGCGGTGGCCGCGGAAGATCGTCAGCCCTTGCTGCACGGCGCGCACGCGGTCGGCGTCGGCGGGTTGGTCGTAGCAGGCGTTGTCCTCGTAGATGTAGAGCGGCTTGGGTCCCCAGTTGGCGTCGTGCCGTCCGTAAATGCGCGGCTCGTAGCCGGACAATCCCATCGCATACGACCCCGTCGCCGCCGCGAGCCACGGCGAGGGATGATGGCGCGGCTCGGTCTGCGTCGCGACGAAGGGCCGCGTCGGATCGTGCCGCGCCGCCTCCTCGCCCCAGGTGTCGTCCCACGGGCTCTCGTTGGCGAGGCACCAGAGCACGACCGAGGGATGGTTGCGTAGCGTGCGCACGAGGTCGCGGATCGCGCGCCGCTGGTTCTCCGGCGTGCCGAGCCCGCCCTGGTGGTTGCCGTTGTTGATCGTGGACTCGGCGATGAGCATCACGCCCTTCTCGTCCGCGAGCGCGAACATGCTTCGCAACCACATGCCGCGGTGCGGACGGAGCACGGAGATGTTGAGCCGCTTCGCCTCGTCGAGGAGCGCGGACCAGTATTCGGGATTGTAGAGGTAGAGGCCGCTCGTGCCGACGCCCTCGGTGTAGCCGTCCTTCCAGGTCGGCTCGACGGATTCGCCGAACAGACGGGTGCGCACGCCGTTGAGGTAGAAGCCGCGCCGGTCGACGTCGTCCGACGCCACCAGCTCGACCTCGCGGAAGCCGAAGCGCTCCGAGTGCACGGCCACCGTGCGGTCGTCCTCGCGCAGCGTGAGTTCGAGGCGATGCAGGAACGGATCGTGCGGCCACCAGAGCCGGGGCTGCGTCCACGGTTGCGTCAGGGTGATCGTGCGCTCCTCGCCGGCCGCGAGCGTGACCGCGGGGGCGGCGGAGAAATCCAGCACGCGCGCGCCGCTGCGCCACTCGGCCACGGCGGCCTGCACGCGCACCGTGCGCGGTCGCGCGTCGGCGTTGCGCAGCGTGACGTCCGCTGCGATCTCGCCGCGGCGCACGGAGGTGCGGACAAACACGTCGGCCACGTGCAACGGCGGCACGGCGCGCAGGGCGACGTCGCCGAGGATGCCGTTGTCGATGTTCCGCCAGCCGCGATCCTTGTTGTAATAGTCGCAGCGGTCGCCGAGCGGATACGTGATGCCCGTCTTCGGGTGGTCCTCGTTCGGGAACGCGCCAGCGAAGCTCGCGGTGAAATCGTGCACGACCACGCGCAGGCGGTTGCCGGTGGACGGCACCGCGACATGTGCGGTGATGTCGACCGCGAAGGGATGTTTGTTCTCGTGGGTGAACTCCGCGTTCTCGCCCGTGGTCACGAGCTGGTCGTTCACGTAGACCCAGCAGCGGAAATTCACGCTCTCGAAGTCGAGCTGGATGTGCTGCCCCGCAAAGGACGCGGGCACGTCGAAGGTGCGCTCGTAGCGTCCGACGTGCACGTATTGCCAGAACCACGGAAAAGCGAAATCCCCGCCCACGGCACGCGAGCCGGGATCGGAGGTCGCGCTGCTCCACGCCATGGGCACGCGCACGGCGCGCGGCGTGGTCCAGTCGTTGGCGGGATCGGACAGCGCATCGACGATGAAGGCGTGGCTGCGCGCCGGCGGTTTCCAGCGTCCGGGCGCGTCGAGCTCGTAGCCGTAGAACGGCCGCTGCACGGGCAGAAAGGTCCAGCCTTCGCCGTTGAGCAGGATCTGCTGCGGCGCCACCGGGGCGGCCGCGCGCAGGCCCGTGGCCGCCAGCAGCAGCGCGCAGACGAGCGCGAGTGCGACCGAGCGCCTCATGCCGCCGGGGCCGCAGCCGGGCGCTCCACGCGCACGGTCAACGTGAGGATGACGGCGGCGAGCGGGTGCAGCACCGCCAGCGCCGCGAAGATCGTCGTCGGACCGACGGTGGCCATCGCCTCGCCGACGAAAGCGTTGAAGCACATCGCGCCCACGGCGCCGCAAGCACCCGCGATGCCCCACACGCTGCCGACGTTGGCGGCGGGAAAACTCTCCGCGACCACGACGCCGAGATTGAACAGCCACGTCAGGCACACCGCGCCCACGACGCTGAAGATCGCCAGCGTTGCCGCCACGTGCGGCAGGTGCGGCGTGAGCGCGCAGAGCGGCCCGAGCAGCGCCGCGCCGGCCAGCGTGAGCTTGCGCGCCCGCAGCGGGGCGAAGCCGCGCCGCACGAGCCGATCGGAGCCCCAGGAGCTGCCGATGCCGCCGAGGTCCGCGACAAGGAATGGAATCCAGCCGATCATGCCGACCTGCGCCAGCGTCAGCCCCGAGCTCTCCTGCAGGTAACCCGGCAGCCAGAACAGGCAGAAATACCACACCGGATCGCTGACGAAGCGGCTCAACAAAATGCCCCACAGGCTGCGCGTCCGCCACAGCTGGGGCCAGGTGAACGCCGTCACCGGCGTGGGTGCGGCGGCACCCGCCGGAACCGCGGTGCCGGGCGGCGGATCGCGATACAGCGCGCGCCAGGCGAAGGCCAGGATCAGCCCCACGATCGCCGGCACGATGAAGGCCGCGCGCCAGTTGAAGCTCAGGGCCAGCCACGCCACGAGCGGCGGCGCCACGACGGCGCCGACCGTGGAGCCGGCCGCGCAGATGCTGTTGGCCGTCGCACGCAAAGCCGGCGGGAACCACACCGTGACCGTGCGGAGTTGCGACGGGAAGGTCGTCGGCTCGGAGACGCCGAGCAGGCCGCGACAGGCCACGAGCTGGCCGAAGGTCTGGGCGAACCCGCACAACAGCGACGCACCCGACCACGCGAGCACGCCGGCGAACATCACGCGCCCCGCGCCGAGCCGGTCCACCAGCCAGCCCGCGCCGGCGTAGGTCGCCGCATAGCAAAAGACGAAGGCGTTCAGCAGCATCGCGTAGCCACGGTCGTCGAGCGCAAACTCGGCCTTCAGCACCGGTTTCAGCACGGACACGATCTGCCGGTCCACGTAGTTCAACACCATCGCGGCGAAGATGAGCGCGAGAATGATCCAGCGACGGCGTTCAGGAATGAGCCAGGACATGGCGGGGGTTCGGTGGGGTGAGACGGCCGGGTGAAAATCAGCGCGCGGGCAGGATGGCTCCTTGCTCGAGCAACCGCGAGCGCAACGCCGCAAAAGGCACCGCCGCGACCGGCACGCGGAGCCGCGCCGCCTCCGCGGCGGCAACGCCGCCGCCCTGCCCGATCGCCATCGCGATGGGCGAGACGCGCAACCCGGCCGAGGCCTCGTGCGTCGCGCTGATGCAGCGGCCGACGACCAGCAGGTTGCCGATCTTCTCCGGCAACAGGCTGCGCAACGGGATCTCGTAGGCGCCGTCCGCCTGCAGGTAGGTCGTGAGCGTGGTCTCGGACGACGGGGAATGGATGTCGATCGGGTAACCACCGAGCGCGATCGTGTCGGCGAAGGGCCGCGCGGCCACGAGATCGTCCGCGGTGATGAGGTAGCGGCCGACGATGTGGCGCGTCTCGCGCACGCCGATCTTCGGCGACGAATCCATCCGCACCGCCGCGGCGAAACCCGGCGCCTCGCGTCGCAAGAACTGGAAGATCTGCTGGCATTGCCGCCGGCCGATCGCCTCGGCGCGCGAGAGCTGCAGCGGATCGGTGGCGTCGAGCCCGGTGACGCGCGAGGTGTTCACGACCACGACGCCCTCCACGGGCGTCTCGAAGAACAGCACGTGGTCGCGCGGCACGTCGATCTCGCCCCGCGCCTTCGCGGCGCGCCAAGCCCCGACGAAGCCCGCGAGGCTGATGCGTGGCGAACGCTCCAACCGACGGCGCCCCTCTTCCGCGCCGTGCGGGTGCCAGAGAAAATCCTCCGGGTGCGCCAGCGCGTAGGCGCGCACGGCGGCGGTGTCCACGTTGGCCAGCTTGAGGTTCATCGTCATCGGCTGCGCGGCGCCGTCGCCTGCGCGGCCGAACACGAAGGGCACGCCCGCGCGCGCCGCCAGATCGCCGTCGCCCGTGGCGTCGACGAAGACCTCCGCCCGCACCTCGGTGAGACCGGCCTTGTTGCACAGCGTGATCGCGACGACGCGATCCTCCGCCGCGGACGCCGCGGCGAGCTGCGTGTGGTAGAGCACGTCGACCCGCGCCTCGGCGAGCATGGTCTCAAGCTCGATCTTCAACTCCTCGCTGTCGAACGGCGTCACCGTGCTGCAATACGTCGTCGTGTCCGCGATGTGCCCGAGGCTGGCGCCGCGCGCCTGCAGGCGGCGGATGATCTCGTCGGCGATGCCGCCCACGACCTGCCGGCCGGAGGGATTGTGGAAACTCATCATCGGGCCCACGCCCATCGCCGTGAGCGAGCCGCCAGGGAAACCGTGTTCCTCCACCAGCAGCACGCGCGCGCCGGCGCGGGCGGCCGCCAGCGCGGCGGCGCAACCGGAGACGCCGCCACCGACGACGACGACTTCATAACTCAGGGGCTCAGGGGAACGCGGAAGGGCAGACATGCAGGGAGCCGCGGCGCCACAGCCGGCGACACAGCCCCTGCCAGCATCGGGGCGAGGCGGGCGCTTTCGAGCCCGGCCAGTTCGCGAAACCCGCCATTCAGTTCGTCTTTTCCATCGGGCCGGGGCGCACGGGGCGGCACCGGGGCGGATCACTCCACCGGAGCCGCGCGGAAGCGCACGAGCACGGGCCGCGTGCCATCGAGCGGATAAAGCACGCGCACCAAGTCGGATTCGTCGTGCGATTCGAGAATCTCCGGCGCAGTCGTATCGGGCACCCAGCGGCCCTGTTCGTCGAGACGCTCGAGCTGCAGGACACCCTCGGTGCGCGTCTTCATGCGGCTGTAGCGCAGCTCCAGCCAATCGCGGCCGCGTTCGCGCACGAAAGTCGGGTGCAGCGCTGCGGTCTCGCGCCGGGCCGGGTCGAGACCCATGAGGCGTTCGATGAAGGCGGGGATGCCGTCCTGATCGTCGTCGGCCAGCCGGTTCGCTGCCGCGTCGGCCTCGGTCCGCCGGCGCACGAAGGCACTCCGGGCGACGGTCTCGTAAACAACCGCTTCACCGTCCGTGACCGGCACCTGCAACACGGCGGAGGCGAACTCTCCCTCCGGTGTCTCCGCGGAGCGGGCGCCGAAACCGGCATCGTTGCCGGCGCTGAGCCAAATCCAGCGCGTGAAGGCCGGGAAACCCGCCTCCGGTTGCGCGCGGACGGCGAAGACATCAGGACGGAATTGCCCATCGATCACCGGGCGCGCGTGCAGCGCGGATTCGCCCGGACCGGCGGCGACCGTCGCCGCGACGGTGCCGGTGTGGAACGTGAAGGTTTCGGGCGTGGCCGCGAGGCGGCCTTCGCTCGCCGCCGTGTAGGCGATGGCCACCGTGGCCGCGGGCGCGCCGGGCACGAGCGCGAGGAAGAGTTGCGTGGGCTCGTCGGCGACGCGGCCGGAGCGGGCGAGGTCGATGGCGCCGGCGGGGTCGTCGAGGCCGAGCGGCACAAGCTCGACCCGGCCGAGACCGCGGGCGGCGTAACGGCCGCCGAAATCCAGTTGCAGGCCCGCCACCCCGCCGAGCGTGGCGGGACGCACGGTCGGCGCGGGCGCCGCGAGCACGCGCCACGGACGCTCGCCGGCCTCGCGGGCGAAAGCCACGTCGCGCGTAAGTGCGTCGACGCCGCCGCGGGCGGTGCCGCCGTCATCGCGCACCGTGAAGCGCAGCGTGCCTTCGGCGAACGCGGCTCCGCCGGGCAGAGCGATCTCCACCGGCACGGCGCCAGCGCGGGAGAAGGCGAGCGATGGGAGCTCCACGTTTTCGCCAGCATGGGAGGTCCAGGTGGCCTCGAGCGTGGCAAGGCGCTGCTCCTGCTCCTTCGGGCCGGGTGACTGGAGTTCGAGCATGAAGGAGACGCGCGTCTGATCGGGCGCGACGACGACGCGCTCGGGCACGCCGGCGAGCGGCGCGTCGTTCACGGCGGTGACGGTGATGACGAGGTTTTGCGGCTGCTCGGAGCGCCGGCCGTTGGCAAAGCCGTAGACAGGCACGGTCGCGGCGCCGTGCGCGTCGGGAACGAAGGCGAGTTGCAAGACGTTGCCGGGCAGCAGGAGCACGCGGCTATTCTCGTTATCGAGCACATCGTCGGGGTCGCTGATCGCGCCGAGCAGCAGCGAGACGGCGTCGCCGTCGGGATCGGTGAAGAGCGCGGGCAGCGTCTCGGTGGTGAGGTTGGCGGCGCCGGCGAACTGATCCTCGGCGTAGGTATACGCGGGCGCGGCGCCGGACGGCACGGGCGGATGGTCGACGGGCGTGACGGTGACGGTGAAGCTGCGCGTGACGGTATCGATGCCGCTGTTGTCCGTGCCGCCGTTGTCCTGCACGGCGACCTGCACGGTCGCGGTGCCGGCGGTGTTGGACGGCGTGAAGCGGAGGGTCGCGGTGCGGCCGGAGGCGTCGAGCGTGACGCTCGGGGCGGCGGCGAATTGCGCGGCACCGCCGGTGACGGTGGCGGACACGCCGAGGAGGGTTTGCACGGCGGACTCGCGCGGGCCGACGTTGAGGCCGGAGAGTGTGACGACTTTTTCGGCCGACCCGGCGGGCACGCTGACGGAGGAGATTTGGTCGAGCGCGGGCGCGTCGTTCACCGGCGTGACGGTGATCTGGAGGGTGTCGTAAGTGGGCGAGAAGAGGCCGCGGGAGCCGGCGCGGTAGCGCACGGAGGCGGAGCCGAAGGCGTTGGGGCGAAGCGTGAGTTTGAGCGCATCGCCGGCGGCGCCGGTGAGGGCGACTCCGGCCGGCTGCTCGTCGGCGAGGATGTCGGCCGGATCGGTGATGGCGCCAAGCTGGTAGGTGACGGCGTCGCCATCGGGATCGGCGTAGCTGCCGGCGAGGCTGACGGTGGTGACCCCGGCCGCGGCGGTGAACTGATCCTCGAGGAACGTGAGCGGCGCGGCGGGTTGCACGAGTGTCGGCGGCTTGTCGGCAATGTTGACGTTGACCGTGAGGGTGCGCGTGAAGGTGTCGACGCCGCCGCGGGCGGTGCCGCCGTCGTCCTGCACGGCGAGCTGGATCACGGCGGTGCCGAAGCGCGCGCCGAGGCTGAACGTGAGCGTGCCGGTGGCGTCGTTGCCCTGGTGGGTGACGGCGAGGTTCGTGATGAGGCCGGGCACGGTCGAGGACTGGACGGTGGGCGTGAGCGCGAGGAGGTTTTGCGCGGACTCGTTGGCGGGGCCGACGCCGAGACCGCTGAGCGGAACGCTGTAGGTGGCCTGCTGCTGCGTGATGGCCAGCGTGGCGAGCGGGTCGAGCGTGGGCGGATCGTTGACGGGGTTGACTACGAGGGTGAAGACGTCGGTGTCGGTCGAGTCGACGCCGTTGGCGGTGGCGCCGACGGTGAAGGTGACGGAGCCGGAGGCATTCTCGTTCAGGGCAAGGAGGATGCGCTCGGGGTTGAAGGGATCGGTGGCGGTGTGGCCGTTCTCCTGGTCGATGACGTCAGCGGGGTCGGCAATGGAGAGGATGCGCACGCGCACGGGGGCGCCTTCGTCGTCGGCGAAGATGCCGGTGAGGTCGAGGGCGGCGCGGCCGCCGGCGGCGAGGAACTGATCCTCGTTGAAGGTCGGGGGCGAGAACGGCTGCACGCGGTAGGGCCGGTCGTCGACGTTGCGGACGACGACGGGCACGTCCTGCGTGAAGGTGACGGCGCGCGCAGCGGAGGCGGTGCCGTCGTCGGTGACGGTGACGCGGAGCGTGGCGGTGCCGGAGCGGTTCGCGGCCGGGCGCAGGATGATGGTGCCGGTCTCCGCGCCGGCGGTGTAAGTGACGTCGCCGGACGCGACGGGGGCGAAGAGGTCGGCCGGTGTGGCAGAGACAATCTGCGCGGTGAGCGTCTGCACGGTGGCGGGGCCCGGCGCCGGCAGGCCGCCGCGAATCTCGAGGACGGAGACGGTCTGGTTGCCGGAATCCTCGTCGAAGGCCAGCGCAGGGATGGCGCGGAACGACGGGGCGCCGAGCGGCGGCGTGAGCTGGATGCGGAGCGTGGCGGTGTCCTGCGAGAACACGCCGCCGGCAAGGGCTTGGAAGACGATGGTGGCTTCGCCGTAGGCGTCGGGCGGGAAGGTGACGAGCAGGGTCTGCGGCGACGAGGCGGAGAAGACGAGGCCGCCGGGCGCCTCGTCGTCGAGGATGTGGTCGTCGTCGACGATGGATTGGAAGACGAGGCTGATGGGGTCGCCGTCGGCATCGGTGAAGACGCCGGAGAGGTCGATCGCAACCTGGCGGTTGGACGGGAGCTGGTCGTTGGTGAAGGCGGCGAATTTCTGCCCCTGCCCTTCGACGAGTTTCGGCGGATCGGCGACGGGACGCACGGTGACGAGGAAGCTCGCGGTGGAGGTATCGGCGCCGGGCGCGGTGCCGCCGTTGTCCTGAATCGTGACGTCGATCTGCGCCGTGCCGGCGAGGCCTGCGCCGAGCGTGACGGTCAGCGCGGCGGAGCTGGCACCGGGCGTGTAATCCGCGGTGACGGCCTGGATCAGGCCGGGCGTGGTCTGCGCGCCGACGGAGGCCGTGACCGCGATGACCTGCTGGGAGGATTCGTTGGCCGGGCCTGGGGAGAGATCGGTGATGGTGACCGTGAAGGGAGCGCTGTCCTCGTCGACGACGGGATTGCCGGGCAAGGTGGCGGTGGGCGCGTCGTTCACCGGCAGCACGGTGAAGGTGCGGACGTTGGCGGTGGTCGTGGCGCGCGC
>JAMPXH010000018.1 GCA_023701285.1 Candidatus Didemnitutus sp. | reverse complement strand
CGGCGTCGATTCGATGCAGGATTACGAGATCGCCGTCACGGCCACGAGCGTGACCTTCTCGGTCGACGGCGTGGAAGTCGGCGCGTTCTCCACCAATCTGCCCGAAGGCGAACTGCACGTCTATTTCTCGACCGACGACGGCGGCGGTGTCGGCAACGTCCCGCTCTCCTTCGAGAGCGTCACGCTCCAACTCTCCGGCCCGTCCGCCCCCGCGACCTACGCAGCGTGGCAAGCGCAACAGTTCAGCAGTGCGGAGCTGGCCGACCCACTGCTCAGCGGGTCGCAAGCCGTCCTCACCGCCGATGGCCTGCCGAATCTCCTCAAATACGCCCTCGGCCTCGACGCCCACCGCACCGTGCCGCCCGGAGCCTGCTCGGCCGGCGCCACGTCCGCCGACTGGACATTCGTCTATCGGCGTCCCTCAACCGTCACCGACCTCACCTACGGGGTGGAAGCGACGGCGGACTTCGTGGATTGGACCACAATCAGTGTCGTGCAAGCACAGGTGTCGGAGCAGGACGGTTGGCAGACTTGGGAGGCCCGTTGTCCCAAGCTCGATCAACCG
Source organism: Candidatus Didemnitutus sp. (assembly GCA_023701285.1). Classification (GTDB taxonomy): domain Bacteria; phylum Verrucomicrobiota; class Verrucomicrobiia; order Opitutales; family Opitutaceae; genus Didemnitutus. Next base: position 47,567 of record JAMPXH010000018.1, on the reverse strand, counting down.
CGCCTCTTCTTCCGTCTCAAGGTCAGCCGACCCTGATCGCGCAACGCGGAGGCGGAGTGGCGTCCCCGGCGTGACTCGAACACGCGACCAGCGGTTTAGAAAACCGCTGCTCTATCCAGCTGAGCTACGGGGACAGACCTCCGGCGCGCACACTGCAAGACGGGCGCAGCCTTGTCCAGACCGCCGGCACCGACAAAATCGCCTCCGGCGCACGGGCACCGGAGGCGGAAAGTGGTGGAGCAGATCGGGATCAAACCGACGACCTCGTCGTTGCGAACGACGCGCTCTATCAACTGAGCTACTGCCCCACGAGGGAGTCGCACTGTTTGAAGGTCCATTTCGCCGGAGTAAAACAAAATTTTCTCGGAAAACCGACCTGCGCGGTCCTCCGGATTTAACACGCCCGTAAGATTGGCCCCGAATTTGCTGTTGCACCGGCGGGCCCTGGCCAGAAAACAGACCCTCCAACACTCACTTTCATTCCCTTTCCGACATGAAGAAGACCACCGCTAAGAAGACCCCGGTCGCCAAGAAGGCTGCCGTCACCAAAGCTCCGACCAAGAAGGCGACCGCCCCCGCGGCCGCCGCCACGGTGCGCAAAAAGGCCGCCGGCGCACAGAGCGAGGCGCCCGCCACCTTCATCTCGGCCCGCCTCGACATCGGTTTCGGCAACCACCTTTACCTCCGCGGCGAAGGCCCCGGCCTGAGCTGGGATCATGGCATCGCGATGGATTGCGTCGCGGCCGACGGTTGGGCGGCCACGCTGAAGGGCGCCACGTCCCCCGTCATCTTCAAGGTGCTGATCAACGACGTCACCTGGTGCACCGGCAACGACTACGTCGTCGAGCCCGGGCAGAGCGTCACCGTCACGCCGAGCTTCTGATCCTGTTGCCCGCCCGCGGAGCGCGATCATCCGGTCCGCTCCCGGGCTTGGTTTCCTTCGATCAAATCGAGCCGTCCCCAGGACGGTCCGAAGCCACGATCATTCCCGGTCGGGATTGATCGCCAGCAAGGCGGCGCGCACGTCCTCGGCGCTCAATTTTCCGCCATCGGCCTTCACCGGCGCGAGCACGGCGGCGCGCATGCGGATGCGGCTGAACGGCGCAGGCACGTAGAACTTGTCCCAGCTCTTCAACCGCAGGGCCGGACCGAATTCCGCCCCCATCAGCACGAGCGGGGCGTGGAGCCGGCGAGTCACCACCAACACACCCGGCTCCACCGTGTAGAGCGGGCCGCGCGGGCCGTCGGGCGTGATGCCGATGTCGTGCCCTTCGCGCATCTTCTCGATGAGCACACGCGCGGCCTCGCGGCCGAGGTTGCTGCTCGAGCCGCGCACCGGGTGGATGCCGATCATCCGGTAAAAAGCCGCCAGCCAGGCGCCGTCCTTGCTCGCGCTGACGAGCCCGTAAACACGCCGCTGCGTGCGGTAGCGCCGGAAAAACTCGGGCGAAAGGAACAGCCGGTTGTGCCAGAGCACGACCGCCACGGGCACGTCGGATTTGGTCAGCAACGCCAGCGTCGCCGCATCCGCCTCGAACCGCAATGTGCGCACCCACCCGCGCAGCAGCGTCGCCACGCACCACAGGGCGAGGCGTTTCCAGCCCCGCACTTCGTTGATGAGATCTGAGTCGCTCGCTTGCAGGACCCCGTTATGCGCGGAGCCCGCCCGGCGCGCCAAGACAAAGTTGCCGCGCCGCGGGGGAGAAATCTTGCCCGCGCGCGGCCGTTTTGTGCTGCTCCTCGACCGCCAGCACCGTCCCTTCCCCGTGACTCCCGCGCTCCCGCCCTGCCCTCACCTGCCCGCCGCGCCGGCCGCGATGGACGCCGGCGCGCTCACGGCGCTGGGCGCCGACCGCGGCCCGGAGTTTTATCTCACCGCGCTCGCCTACGGACACCACCTCTGGCAACGCGGGCTCGCCGCGCGCGCCACGCTCTGCCTCGACCGCGCGCTGGGCGCGGACTTGCGCGGCGACGAAGCGGTGCTGCGCGCCTGGCCGCTGCCCTACGCCGCCATGGCGTGGTTCCTCACCCATACGCCGCCCGAAATCTTCATCGGCAACCCGCGCGTGCACTTCCAGCATCTCGCCGATCGCATGAACGAGCCGCGCCGTGACCAGCGGCGCTGGCGCGCTTGGGCCTGCTGGGCTCTCGCCCGCGCCTGCCGCCCGGAATGGCCCGGCGATCCGAAGCATCGCGTCGCCGAACCCACGCCTGACGAAATCGCCGCGCGGCTCGACGCCCACGGCATTCCCGGCGAAACCGCGCTCTGGCGCGACGTGTTGCGCGCGGCCGGCGCCCGTTGATCTTTCAGCGAGAAACAGCGCCTCAACACCGGCTGAGCGGATGTTGTGGCGCGAGCACGAATGCGCCCCGCCCCAAACCGAACCGGCCGTCGGCTGACTGCTCAGCCGCGGCCGGTCGAACACAACACACAAAGGGGGATTAACAGCTTCCGCGCGGGCGCGCGTTTCAGTCGGTCAGGGGAAAATCACTCGCCGTCGTCGCCGATCGAAGCCGTGGCGCAGCTGTCGATGGCTTCCTTGCACTTGGCGATCTCCTCGTCGTTGCCCGGCTGCTTGACGACGTAGGACGTGCCGGTCTCCTCATTGCGCGCGAAGTTCTCGGGCGCGATGACGCGGCATTGGTCGCAATCGATGCAGGTCGAATCGACATAGAATCGGCCGGCGACGTTATAGGGAAGACGATCGGTGAGAGTAGCCATGTGGTGGAGGGTTGACCCGCCCACTCTAGCCGCAAAGCCGCGCCCGCTCTCTCCACTTCTTGACGAGCACGACGCGTTTCTTGGCCCGCGTGCGACAACTATCAATCATGCTTCCTCATCACGCCCCCACGACAACCGATGAGCAGCTTCTGACAATTAACGGAACGGCTTCGGCGTTGAATGGGGATTGGCATCTTTGGAAGCTCGTTCTACCAAAATAAACATGAACGGCCACCCCCACGCATTTCTGGCCCTCTTCCTTGCTGTCGCGCTCGCCTTTCCGCTGATTTTGCTGAGCGTCACTTGGCTCTGGGTCCGCTTTTTCCAACCGGCCAAGCCCGGCGCGATGAAGAACGCCGTGTATGAGTGCGGTCTCCCGCCCCAGGGCGATTCGTGGATCCAGTTCAAGGCCCACTACTATCTCTACGCGATCCTGTTCCTGATCTTCGACGTCGAAGTGCTCTTCCTCCTGCCCTTCGCCGTCGCCTTCACCGGCCTGCCCGCGGGCGCGTTGTTCGCGATGCTGGTGTTCATCCTTCTTCTCGCCGAAGGCCTCGTCTGGGCCTGGGCACGCGGCCACCTCAACTGGAAATGAGCGACGCTTCCTCCACGCCAACCCCGACGCCCTTCCCGGCGGCGGGCAACATCTCCGACGCTGAACGCGAGGAGCTCCGCCGCCACGGCATCCTCCTCACCAGCCTCGAGGAGCTCTACAACTGGGGCCGCGCCAACTCGATCTGGCCGCTCCAATTCGGCCTCGCCTGCTGCGCCATCGAGATGATCGCCGCCGCCACGGCCCGTTTCGACATCGCGCGCTTCGGCGCCGAGATTTTCCGTCCCTCGCCCCGCCAGGCCGACCTCATGATCGTCTCCGGCACCGTCACCAAGAAGATGGCGCCGAACGTCGTCCGCCTCTGGAACCAGATGCCCGAGCCGAAATACTGCATCGCGATGGGCGCCTGCGCGATCTCCGGCGGCCCCTTCAAGCAGGGCTACAACGTCCTCAAGGGCATCGACCGTTTCATTCCCGTCGACATCTACATCCCCGGCTGCCCGCCGCGTCCCGAGGCGCTGCTCAACGGCCTCATCGAACTGCAAAAGAAGATCCAAGGCGAACGCGTCGCCGGCCCCGGCGCCGCCCGCCAGTTCCAACCGGAGAAACCCAGCGAGTTCCCCGTCCCCACTTACGGCGAGCACGACATCGTGCCCGCGAAAAATCCCGACGTCTGGACCCCGCCGTCGCTCCCGCGCAAGGCCTGAGCCATGGAATCCCTCGAACAGATCCGCGACCGCCTGCTCGCCCGTTTCCCCGGCGCGAAGATTTCCATCCTGCAGAACCCCGGCCCCGCCGCCGAGCACTCGCTGCTCATCGACCCGGCCTGCGGACGGGAGATCGCCCTCTTCCTCCGCGACGACGAGGCGCTGCAACTCGATTATTGCTCCAACGCCACCGGCGTCGACTGGCCCGACAAGGAAGTCGTCGAGACGAAGAAGACCACCGTCCCCGATCCCGCGGGCGGCCCCGCCAAGGTCATCGAGGAGAAGACCAAGCGCTTCGAGCCCGGCTGCCTTGAGGCTGTCTATCACCTCTACTCGATGGCGTTGAAGCACGGTCCCGTCGTCGTGCGCATGCGCACGGCCAACCGCTCCGATCAGGTCGCGCTGCCATCGTTCACGCCCGTCTGGCGCTCGTGCGATTTCCAGGAACGCGAAATCTACGACCTCTATGGCATCAAATTCGAAGGCCATCCCGACCTGCGCCGCCTGCTGATGTGGCCCGAGTTCAAGGATCACCCGATGCGCAAGGACTACGTCGCCCCCGACGATTACGAATGGGAGCCGACGCCCCACGATCAGGTGCTCGCCCGCGCCAAGACCCATTACCCGGCCACGCCCGCGCCCAGCGCCGCGCCCGCCCAACCGGAGACCAAATCATGATCGGCGCCGGCTCCGCTCCCACCCCGTTCAACCCCTTCGGCGGCCCCACCGTCCGCGCCGTGCACGACGAGTTCCACGGCGACCTCCTCGAGGTCTCGATGGGACCGCAGCACCCGTCGACCCACGGCGTGTTCCGCATGGTCGTGACGCTCGACGGCGAACAGATCGTCAAGCTCAAGCCCGTCTTCGGCTACCTGCACCGCAACCACGAGAAGATCGCCGAATCGACGACTTATCTCGCGACGATGCCCTACACCGACCGGCTCGACTACCTCTGCTCGATGTCGACCAACTGGGCCTACGCGATGGCGGTCGAGAAACTCGCCGGCCAGCCCGTGCCCGACCGCGCGCAATACCTCCGCATCATCCTCGCGGAGATGACGCGCCTGGTGAACCACACCTGCCTCGTCGGCTTCCTCTTCAACGACCTCGGCACCTCGTTCACGCCGCTCCTCTACGGTTTCCGCGAGCGCGAGAAGTTCCTCGACCTCTTCGAGGCGCTCAGCGGCTCGCGCATGATGTGCAACTTCCAGCGCTTCGGCGGCTGCCGCGTCGACCCGACGCCCGAGTGGCTCGCCGCCGCGCAGAAGCTCGTGGAAGGTTTCCCTCGCTTCCTCGACGAGTGGGAGGAGATGCTCACCGGCAACGAGATCATGCTCGCCCGCACCCAAGGGCTCGGCCTGCTCGACGCCAAGCAAGCCATCAACGCCGGCATCACCGGCCCCTGCCTGCGCGCCTCCGGCTACAACTACGATCTCCGCAAGGTCGACGGCTACGGCTTCTACCCGCGCTTCGATTTCCGCGTCCCGCTCGGCGAGCACGGCGACACCTACGACCGCTACATGCTCCGCATCCTCGAAATGCGCGAGTCAGTGAAGATCCTCGCCCAAGCCTTCCGCGACCTGCCCGCCGGCCCGGTCATGGACCCGAAGGCGAAGCTCCGCGGTTTCCGCCCGAAGGCCGGCGAAGCCTACGGCCGCATCGAAGGCCCGAAGGGCGAACTCGGTTTCTATCTCATCAGCGACGGCACGCCCAATCCGTATCGTTACCGCGTCCGTCCGCCCACCCTCATCAACCTGACGCTGCTCGAGGAGATGTGCCTCGGCCACACCGTGGCCGACGCCGTCGTCATCCTCGGCAGCATCGACATCGTCCTCGGAGAAGTGGACCGCTAAACCATGCTCGGCACCGGACTCCTCAAAGGCCTCGCCGTCACGGCGAAGAATTTCGTCGGCAGCTACCATGACCCCGCCCGGATGGTGACCGTCTCCTATCCCGAGGAGAAGGCGCCCATCGGCGAGAACTACCGCAGCTTCCCTTTCCTCGTGTGCGAGGACGGCAGCGATCCGATGACGACGCTGCGCTGCGTCGCCTGCCAGATCTGCGAGAAGGAATGCCCGCCGCAGTGCATCTACATCGAGAAGTCGAAGGACAAGAAGCCCGACGCCACCGGCAAGCCGCAGTTCTACCCGGCCGTCTTCGACATCGACACCTCCGTCTGCATGAGCTGCGGCATCTGCGCCGAGGTCTGCCCCTTCGACTCGATCAAGATGGACAAGGTCTTCGAGATCGGCGCCACGGACCGCTTCACCGGCCTGCTCCTCACCCGCGAGCTGCTCGCGAAGTCCAACGCCTACTACAACCAGATTCGACCGACCGAGGCCGCCGAGGTCGATGATCGTCTGGGCGCCGAGCGCAAGGCCGCCGAGGAAAAGGCCAAGGCTGCCGCGGCCGCCGCCGCCGCAAAAGCCGCCGCCGCCAAGGCCGCGCCCGCTGCCGCCGCACCTTCCGCCCCCGTCGCGCAACCCGCCACTGCTGTCCCCTCGTCACCCGCCCCCGCGCCCAGCGCGACGGCCCCCCAGCCGCCTCCTGCCGCCTCATGAGCGCCGCCGCCTCCGAAGCGTTCCTCGAACGCGCCCCCCTCGAACTCCGTGACGCCATCGTGGCTTGGTTCCCCGAGTCCGCGCAGTGGCTCGTGCACCAGCTCATCACCATCATCGTCATCCTGACGGTGTTCGGCGTGCTGTTCGCCTTCACCACCATCGCCGAGCGCAAGCTGCTCAGCCGCCTGCAAAACCGTCTCGGCCCCAACCGCGCCGGCCTGCCCTGGTGGAAGAACGGCCCGCGCCTCTGGGGCCTCACCCAGCCCTTCGCCGACGCCGTCAAGGCGCTGACCAAGGAGGACATCGTCCCCGCCGGCGCCGACAAGCTCCTGCACTTCCTCGCGCCGGTCTGCATCGTCGCCTTCTCCCTGCTCGGCTACGCGGTGCTGCCCTACGGACGCAACCTCATCCCGGTCGAGCTCGACGCCGCGGTGCTCTACTTCTTCGCCGCCGGCGCCGCCACCGAGCTCGCCATCTTCATGGCCGGCTGGGCGAGCCGGAACAAATACTCGATGCTCGCGGCCATGCGCGCGCTGGCGCAGCTCATCAGCTACGAACTGCCGCTCATCCTCTCCGTCGTCCCCGTGCTGCTCGTCGCCGGCACGCTCTCGACGCAGGAGATCGTCCTCGCGCAGGGCGACTGGGCCTTCGGTTTCCTTCCGGCGTGGCACGTGTTCACGCCCTGGGGTTTCGCGGGCTTCGTCATCTTCCTCATCTCGGCCCTCGCGGAGAGCAACCGCTCGCCGTTCGACCTGCCCGAGGCGGAGAGCGAGCTCATCGCCGGCCACCTCACGGAATACTCCGGCTTCAAATACGCGCTCTTCTTCATGGCCGAATACTTTGGCCTCTTCGCCCTCAGCGGCCTCGGCATCACCGTCTTCCTCGGCGGCTGGCAGGCGCCGTTCCCCTTCCTCGAGTTCATCCCCTCGTATCTCTGGTTCATGGGGAAGCTCGTCGGCATGATCGTCTTCTTCATCTGGATCCGCGGCACGCTGCTGCGCCTCCGCATCGACCAGCTCACGCGCCTCTCCTGGCAGTTCCTCGTGCCGCTGGCCCTGCTCAACCTCGCCAACGCCGCCTTCTGGTCGCTGACGGCCGGCTGGAGCCCCACCCTGCAGGTGGTCCGCTGGATCGTCTCCGCCGCCATCGTGATCGTGCCCTTCATCTGGATCGGCCGCCGCCTCAATCAAGGCCGCGGTCCGCGCACTTACCGCTACGCCACATGACGCCCGCCCTCCTCGTCATCGCCGCTCTCATCCTCGGCTCGGCCGCCGTGGCTCTGTCGCTGCGCAACCTGATCCACAGCGCGCTGCTGTTCGTCCTCAGCTGGGTCGGCGTGGCGGCGTTCTACCTCTGGGCCGGCGCGCAGTTCGTCGCCTTCGCCCAGATCCTCGTCTACGTCGGCGCCGTCTCGATGGTCGTGCTCTTCGCGGTGTTGCTCACGCGGCAGGGCACGCCGACGCCGATCGAGACTGATTCCATCCCGCGCGTCATCGGCGGCCTCTTCGCCGCGGGCGGCGTGGCCGGCGTCCTCGGCGGCGCCATCTTCGGCACGCCGCTCGATGTCTCGTCCGCGCTCCCGGCGGCCGCGAGCGTGAAGGAGATTGGCCGGCAGCTCATGGGCCCCCATGCGATCGGCCTGCTCATCATCGGTATCATCCTGACCGTCGCCCTGCTCGGCGCCGTGGTCATCGCCTCGCAGGAGCGCACCGACAACCCGGAGGATTTCTCATGAGCACGCTGCAGCTCTGCCTGCTCCTCTCCTCGCTGCTGTTCTGCGTCGGCCTGATCGGCGCGCTGTCCCGCAGCAACACCATCCTCGTGCTGCTCGGCATCGAGCTCATGCTCAACGCCGCGAACCTGAACTTCATCGCGTTCTGGCGCTACGGCCCGCACCCGGAGATGGGCACCGGCCTCATTTTCGTGCTGTTCTCCATCGCGGTCGCCGCCGCCGAGGCCGCCGTCGGCCTGGCGCTCGTCATCGCCGTCTACCGCCACCGCAAGAGCGTGAAGCTCCAGGAAGCGGCCCAACTCAAAGGCTGAGCCATGACCCTCTCCGCCCACTCTCTCTGGCTCATCCCGGCCCTGCCGCTCGCGTCCGCCGCGATCGGCGCGCTCACGCCGCGCGGCGGCCGCAAGCTCGCCGCCGGCGCCGCCATCGCGGCCATGCTCGGCGCGTTCGTGTTGTCCTGCCTCGCGCTGCAGAGCGCGCTGGCCGACCCGGCCGCGAAACAGGTGTTCAACTTCGCCTGGTTCGACCTCGGTTCGGGCGCGCTGCGCCTCGGTTTCCTGCTCGATCCGCTCACGGCCTTCATGTGCGTGATGGTGACCTTCGTCGGCGCGCTGATCTTCATCTTCAGCACGGGCTACATGAAGGAGGACGCCAATTTCACGCGCTTCTTCTGCTTCCTGAGTCTCTTCGCCGCCGCGATGCTCGGCCTGCTCGTGGCGAACAGCCTCCTGCTCCTCTTCCTCTGCTGGGAGCTCGTCGGCCTCGCCTCGTATCTCCTCATCGGCTTCTGGTTCCACAAGCCATCCGCCGCCGCCGCCGCGAAGAAGGCCTTCATCACGACGCGCATCGGCGACCTCGGCCTGCTGCTCGGCATGCTCTGGCTCCAGCACGCGGGCGGCACGCTGCTCTTCTATGATGGCGGCGCCGGCGCGCTCGAACCCGCCGTGCTCGGCACGCTCGCCGGCCAGACGGTCTGCGGCGGCCTTGCGCTCTCGACCGCCATCGGCCTGCTCATCTTCTGCGGCGCGGTCGGCAAATCCGGCCAGTTCCCGCTGCACGTGTGGCTCCCGGACGCGATGGAGGGCCCGACGCCCGTCTCCGCCCTCATTCACGCCGCCACGATGGTGGCCGCCGGCGTGTTCCTGATGGCGCGCGTCTTCCCGCTGCTGACGCCCGACGCGCTCACCGTCGTCGCCTTCATCGGCGCGATCACGGCGCTCATGGGCGCGTTCATCGCCGTCGCGCAAAACGACATCAAGCGCATCCTCGCCTTCTCCACCGTCTCGCAGCTCGGCTACATGATGCTCGCGATCGGCGTCGGCTCGTGGGTCGCGGCGATCTTCCACTTGCTCACGCACGCCTTCTTCAAGGCCCTGCTCTTCCTCGGCGCCGGCTCGGTGATCCACGCCGCGCACCACGAGCAGGACATCCGCTCGCTCGGCGGCCTGTCGAAGAAGATGAAGGTCACCTTCGTCACCTTCAGCATCGGCACCATGGCGCTCGTCGGCGTGCCGCTGCTGTTCTCCGGCTTCTGGTCGAAGGAAGCCATCCTCCACGCCGCGCACGGCTGGAGCGTCTCGCACCTCCCCTTCTACGCCGCGCTCCTCGGTGTCGTCCTCACCGCGTTCTACAACACGCGCCTCATGGCCGAGACCTTCTTCGGTTCGCCTCGCTCGCACGCCGCCGAGCACGCCCACGAGAACCACGCCGCCATGACCGTGCCGCTCATGCTGCTCGCCGCCTGCGCCGTGCTGCTGAGTCTGGTCAACCTGCCTTCCTATCCGTGGCTCAGCGCCATGCTCGAAGGCCAATCCGAGGTGCACGGCCACGGCCTCTTCGACGGCGTCGGCCTGATGGCCGCCTCCGTGCTCATCGTCGCCGTCGGCATCGGTGCCGGCTGGGCGATCTACGGCCGCCGCCCGCGCACCGACGCCGCCGCCCGCGACCCACTCGAAGTGCAAGCCCCCCGCGCGTTCGCCGCGTTGGGCAACCGGCTCGGCTTCGACGAACTCTACGCCGCCACCGCTTTCCGCCTGAACGCCGGCCTCGCCATCGTCGCGGACTGGATGGACCGGAATGTGTGGGATGGAGCCATCCGCTTCCTCGCCAAGCTCGGCGAGTTCACCGGCTTCGCCAACCGCGAGACCGACGAGCGCACGCTCAACGGCGGCTTCAACGCCACCAGCGAGCGCCTCCGCGGCCTCGGCCAGCTCTACTCGCGGCTCCAGACCGGCGACGCCCACGGCTACCTGCGCACGCTCGCCCTCGGTTTTGTGATCGTCCTCCTCGTCGTCCTGCTGGGAGGTGCGAAATGAGCCACGCTAGCATGACTCTCCCAGGTAGCGTCCGTCGTCCCGACGACCACCTCTTCGCCCAAGGCGGTCGGGACGACCGCCTCTACCCACTTTTTGTGCTTCCGGGAAATCAGCGCGCATGAACTCCCTCCCGCTCCTCTCGCTCATCGTCTTCACGCCTTGGCTGGGTGCGCTCCTGCTCGCCCTGATGCCGCGCCTCGGCGCCGGCGCCACGCGCGCCATCGCGCTGTTCTTCAGCCTCTCGACGCTCGCGCTCGGCACCACCGCGCTCGCCGGCTTCGACCCGCACCAGACCGCGCTGCAATTCGTCGAGAAGCACGCCTGGATCGGCGCGCTGAATGTGAATTACTTCCTCGGCCTCGACGGGCTCAGCCTCGTGCTCGTGCTCCTCACCGGCCTGATCGCGCCGGTGGCGCTGTTCGGCACGACCCGCGCCGCGCGCCAGCCCGCGCTCTACGCCGCGCTCTACCTGTTCCTGCAAGGCAGTGCGCTCGGCGTGTTCCTCGCGCTGGATTTCTTCCCGTGGTTCATCTTCTGGGAGCTGAGCCTCGTGCCGGCCTTCTTCCTCATCAAGCTCTGGGGCGGCCCGGGCGCCACGCGCGCGGCCTACCAGTTCGTCATCTACACCATCGGCGGCAGCGCGTTCATGCTGCTGGCCTTCGCCGCGCTCTACGCGGCCACCGGCACGTTTGACTTCGTGCAACTGGCCGCGCTCGCCCGCGAGGGTGTGCTGGCGGGCAAGCTCGCCGCGTTGGGCGGCATCTGGCCGCAGGTCGTCTTCCTCGGCGTGCTGCTCGCGCTCGCCGTGAAGGTGCCGCTTTTCCCCTTCCACACCTGGCTGCCTTCGGCCTACGCCGAGGCGCCGACCGGCGCGTCGATGTTCCTCACCGGCGTGCTGTCGAAGATGGGTGTCTACGGTTTCCTCCGGCTACTCTGGCCGCTCTTCCCGGCGCAACTGCACGCCGCCGCGCCCTGCCTGCTCTGGCTCGCCGTCGCGGGTGTCGTGCTCGGCGCCTACGCCGCGCTGCGCCAGACCGACCTGAAGCGCCTCGTCGCCTACTCCTCCGTCAACCACCTGAGCTACTGCCTCCTCGCGCTCTTCGCCGTGGCCGCCGCCGGCCGGGCCGGCACGGAGGCTCCCGCCGCCGCTCTGAGCGGCGCGATCCTGCAGATGTTCAACCACGGCCTGTCCGCCGCCGCGCTGTTCTTCTGCGTGGGCGCGCTGGAGTCGCGCGCCGGAGGGCGGCGCGGCATCGCCGACTTCGGCGGCGTGCGCACCGCCGCCCCCGTCTTCGCCGGCCTGTGCGGCATCGCGATGTTCTCCTCGCTCGGCCTGCCGGGCCTGAACGGCTTCGTCGGTGAGTTCCTCATCTTCCGCGGCGTGTTCGGCCTCACACCGGTCGCCGCGGCGGTCTCGACGCTCGGCCTGCTCGCCACGGCGATCTTTCTCCTCACCTTCTGGCAACGCGTCTTCCACGGCCCGTCCACCGGCGCCGGGGTGAAGTTCCGCGATCTCGACGCCGAGGAGATCATGACGCTCGTGCCGCTCATCGTGCTGATGTTCGTTCTCGGCCTCGTCCCGCAATTGCTCGCCGGCCTCGTCAACCCGCTCGTGACGGCCTGGGCCGCCCAACTTCCGCTGCCATGAACGCCCTTCCCTGCACCATCTACGTGTCCTTCGCCGGCGCCGCGCTGGCGTTGCTGGCCGGCCTCCGCTCGGCGCAGGCCGCGCGCGTCGTGGCGCTCGGCACGGCGCTGACCACCCTCGCCCTCGCGCTGTGGGCCGCGCTCGGTTTCGAGCCGGCCGCCGCCCTGCAGACGCTGGTCAACGTCGAGTGGATCCCGCAGCTCGGCGTGCGCTACCACCTCGCGGCCGACGGCATCAGCATGACGCTGATGGTCCTCACCGGCCTCGCGTCGGTCGTCGGCGTGCTTTTCTCCTGGAACATCGAGCATCGCACCGGCGAGTTCTTCGCCTTCTACCTCGCGCTGATCGGCGGCGTGTTCGGCGTGTTCCTCAGCGCGGATGCGTTCCTGTTCTTCGTGTTCTACGAGATCGCGATCGTGCCGAAGTATTTCCTCATCGCGAACTGGGGCTCCACCAACCGCGAATACGGCGCGATGAAGCTCGTGCTCTACTCGTTCGCGGGCAGCGCGCTCGTCATGGCCGGCCTGATCTGGGCCTGGGCGGCGGCGGGCGGCACCACGTTCGCGCTCGGCGAGATCGCGGCGGCCGTGCCGCAGTTCACGCGGTTCGAGCAGCTGGGCATGTTCGCGCTGGTCTTCACGGGCTTCGCGGTGCTCGCGGGCATGTTCCCCTTCCACACCTGGGCGCCGACGGGCCATGTGGCCGCGCCGACCGCCGCGTCGATGCTGCTGGCGGGCGTCGTGATGAAGCTGGGCGCCTACGGCTGCCTGCGCGTGGCGATGGCCACGTTCCCGGCCGGCCTGGCGTATTTCGCCCCGGTCATCGCGTGGCTGGCCATCATCGGCATCGTCTACGCGGGCCTGGTCGCGCTGGTGCAGGATGATTTCAAGTTCGTCGTCGGCTACTCGAGCGTAAGCCACATGGGCTTCGTCCTGCTCGGCCTCGCCGCCGCCAATCCGACGGCGGTCGCGGGCGCGGTGCTGCAGATGTTCTCGCACGGCGTCATCGCCGGGCTGCTGTTCGCCGTGGTCGGCCGCATGGTCTACGAGCGCACGCACACGCGGAAGCTCGACGACCTGCGCGCGATGCCGCTGCACAAGCTGATGCCGTTCGCCGCCGTGGTGTTCGTCATCGCCGGACTCGCCTCGATGGGCATGCCGGGCTTCAGCGGTTTCCCGGCCGAGTTGACCATCCTCATCGGCACGTGGAAGACCTCGCCGCTGTGGGCGCTGGTCGCCGTCACGGGCGTGCTCGTCGCCGCGGCGTTCACGCTGCGCGCGATCCAAGTGTCCTTCTTCGGCAAGACCGATAAGCCCGGCGCGGTCGCCGAGGCGGCGCACCACGCGCACGACATCACGCCGATCACCTGGCCCGAGAAGGCCGGCGCGATCCTGCTGATCGCGGCGATGGTCTATGTCGGCCTGCAGCCGGATGTGCTGCTCGACTGGATCCGGCCCGCACTGGAATCGCCGCTCATGCACGCGGCGCTGACGGGAGGTGCGTCATGACCTTGAGCTACGCAGAACTATTCCGCGCCCTGTTGCCCGAGACGGCCCTCGTTCTCGGCGCCCTCGTCGTCCTCGGTTACGATCTCGCCACCGGCAAGGGCCGGACGGCGGCGCAGCGGTTGCGCACGTCGACCGGGATCGGTCTCGCGGCGCTGGTCGCCGCGGCCTACGGCACGATCTTCGCCGGCACGGGCGGCCCGGTGTTCGGGGACGTGTTCATCCTCGACAACCTGTCGCTCGCCACGCGCCTGGGCGTGCTGCTGCTGGGCGGCCTGACGATGGCGCTCCTGCCCGGCGTCGCGCGCCTGCGCCACCCGGTCGAATACGTCGCGCTGCTCCTGCTCGCGACCTCGGGCTTCACACTGATGGCGGGCGCGCAACAGCTGCTCGTGGCCTTCCTCGCCATCGAGCTCGCCAGCCTCTCGCTCTACGCGCTGGCCGGCTTCGACAAGTCGCGCCCGGAATCCGCCGAGGCGGCGCTGAAATATTTTCTCTTCGGGGCGATGTCCGCCGCGTTCCTGCTCTTCGGCTTCAGCCTGCTCTACGGCCTGACGGGCTCGCTGCATTTCACGCAGATCGGCCAGGCGCTGGCGCTGCAGGGCATGTCGCCGCTGCTGATGGTCGGCTTGACGATGGTGCTCGTCGCCTTCGGCTTCAAGGCCGCCGCCGCGCCGTTCCACCTGTGGGCGCCGGACGTCTACCAGGGCGCGCCGGCCTCGTCGGCCGCCCTGATCGCGTCGGCGTCGAAGCTCGCGGGCTTCGTGCTCTTCACGCGGTTGCTCTGGCCGGGGCTCGGCTACACGGCCGGGCGCGTGGTGGATCTCCCGATCATCGTCGGCTGGCTGCCGGTCGTCGCCGTGCTGGCGTTCGCGTCGCTCTTCCTCGGCAATTTCGCCGCACTGGCGCAGAGCAACGTCCGCCGCCTGCTCGCCTACTCGGCCATCGCGCACGCGGGGGCGCTGCTCCTCGGTGTGATCGCCGCCGGCCGGGCCGGCCCGGGCGCACTCTTCTATTATGCGGCCACCTACGGCCTCGCGACGGTCGGCGCATTCGGCGTCGTCGCTGTGGTCGAGCGGGCGGGTCGCTGTCAGGACCTGTCCGACCTCGCCGGCCTCTACAAGCGCTCCCCGCTGCTCGCGGGCGTGCTGGCGGTCTTCGTGCTTTCGCTGGCGGGCGTCCCTCCGCTGGCCGGTTTCTTCGGCAAGTTCGCAGTCTTTGCCTCGGTATTGAAACTCGGCGGACTCAACGGACCGGCGGGGTGGCTGACCATCACGGCCATCGCCCTCAGCGCCGTGGCGCTCTACTATTATCTGCTCATCCTGAAGCAGGCGCTGGTCGCCTCACCGCAGGACAAGGCGGATGCGCCCATTGCCGTGCCGGTGTTGGCGGGCATGGCGCTGCTGGTCGCCGCTGCGTTGCTGGTGGTGCTGGGAGTCTTCCCGTCACCGGTGCTGCACTTGTTCAGCTGACCGCTCGCCGGGAGCGATTTTCGCGGTCGAGGCCCGTGCTTCGACCGCGGACGTGTGCCTCAGCCGTTCACGCGCAGCCGGTTCGAGACGGCCTTCACCCCGCGCACGGAGGTGGCAAGCCGGGTGACCAATTCACGGTCGGCCTCGTTCGCCACCATGCCATCGATCGTGACTTCGCCTTCGCGGCAGGTCAGTTCGTGGGCGGCGATCTTGACCGTCGGCACGGCACTGATCACCTGACGGAGCATAGCCAGGACGGAAGGATCGTCGATCGGACGGCGTTTCTCCGGCAAATTGGGCGAGACCTGCAGTTGGTTGCGCAGGGCGCGGGGAGCGGAGAGGGCGCGCGCGTGCACTTCGGCCAGCTGGCGCTGTGACTCCGTGCGCACCGAACCGGTGAGCACCACGCCCTCGGGCAACACCTCCACCTGCACGCTGCCGCTATCCAAGGCACCCACGATCTGGAGCCCGGCGCGGATGCGCGCGGCCAGCCAGCGATCGGACGAGCGCCGGTGTGCGGAATCGACGAAGAGCCGGTTGTCCACCGGCAAGGGCGCCACGACGGCCGTGATCATGTCCACGATCAGCGCGCGCTCCTGCTCGTCGGCCGCCTGGCCGCGAACCTCGACGGTGCCGCCGCGGATGTAGAGCTGCACCATGATGGGATCGACGACCACCTCGCGGAGGACGTAGGAGTTCTTGATCGCATCCTCCATGGCGCGGTCTTCCATGACTCCGGCGCCCAGCGGGGCGGCGGAGACGGAAAGCGCGAGAGCGAAAAGACCGAGACGGGGAGGAAGGAAACGCATCGCACCACCTATATCGAAGCTTCGCGCGGGTAGCGATGCCTATCGTCCCGCGGAGCCATAATAGCGTCGCCGCTCCGACCCGTGCTTCCCAGAAGATGCTCTGACGGACCGACGTCCATCGCTCGGATGCACCATAAAAAAGGCGAAGCGTGTGCGCTTCGCCTCGGATGTTGCGTGGGACAGGACGCTCAGTAGCGGGAACGGAAACCGCCCGCGCCACCAGAGGGACGCGCGCCGGCCATCTGTTCCTTGGGCTTCGCCTCGTTGACGGTGAGAGCGCGGCCATCGAGGTCGGCGCCGTTCATCTTTTCCATGGCGAGCTGACTTTCCTGCGCGGTGCTGAAGGTCACGAAGGCGAAGCCGCGCGGGCGGCCCGTCATGCGATCGTTCGCGACGTAGACGTCGGTGATCTGACCGAAGGCGCCGAACGCGGTGCGGAGACCGTCTTCGGTGGTGTTGAAGGACATATTTCCAACGTAGAGTTTGGAGTTCATGATGATGATCGTATACTGCGTCTTCTGTCAGCGTGTTCCCGAGGATCGGGTTTCGAATCATCAACGAACTGAAAGCTCACCGGAGATCCACCTGCCACTGCATCTAACGTTCTTACGAGAGACTGCACGCTCACGGGTCCGGCGGGATTAGCAAGGGCCATCTGCACGCCACCGCGAAATAAAGCCGGAGGGCTCGATGGTGGCTACGGGCGTGAGCGGGGCAATTCGGCGCGTTCGCCCTCTTCCAACGCGGGCGCGTCGGCGTTCATCTGCTGGTAGCGCTTCGTCAGGTCGGCGCTTTCGCCCACATGGTGCACGCCTCCGCCCTCGTCGGCGAGGCGGTTGATCGTTTGCCGCAGGCGGCTGCCTTCCGCGACGAGCCGGCCGGCCTTCACGTCGGCCTCGGTGAATTTCGCGAACAGGATCGCCTGCTCACCCGGCTGGTAGCGGCCGTGGTCATAGATCGCGTAGATCGAACCGTCCCGGGCCTGCGTCGCGTCCGGGTAGCTGACACGCTCCCGCTCGTCGAGGACGAGTTTGTGGGGCCACGTGCGGCCGTCGTCCTCGGAGAGCATCGCCGTGAGGTTGCGCCGGTGTTTCGGATGATCGTTGCCGACGAACAGCAGGTTCCCTGACACGAGGCGCGTGAGGGAGAAGCGCGTGTTGACGCTGAAGTCGCGCGTGAACGGATCGCCCTCCGTCCAAGTTCGTCCACGGTCGGTGGAAACGGCCTGCGCGATGCCGAAGCGCGTGCGCGCGAGCATCCAGAGGCTGCCATCGCGGCGCTCAACCGCCATGTGCTCGGTGAAGGGCGTGTCCTTGATCTTCACGTGTCCGACCGGCTCGAAGGGTTGGTCGTAGCCCGCGAAGCGATAGACATGCGCGCCGGAGCGGGTCAGCGGCGAGGCGGGATCGTCGCTGCGCGAAAACGGATCGATCATGTGCAGCCACGTGCCATCGGAGAGAACCACTTCCTTGTTCAGCGAATAGCCGTAGCCCGCAAACACCGGGCCATGCCAGCGAGGGTTGGGCCGGTCTGGTTCGTCCGTGTAGAAACCCCAGCAGGTGCGCGGGTGCACGCCGGGCGACGGCATCACACGGTGAACGAACCACCAGAGTTTGCCGTTCGGATCGAGCCAGACATGCGGATCGCCGCCCTGCCCGCCCAGCAGTTGCCGGCTGGGATCGTAGATCGCGACCGGTTGCGACCACGTCCGGCCGTCGTCTCCGCTGGTGACGAGCAATGCGTGGTTGTGCCCCTTCCCTTCGCCGACGCCGCCCGTATACCACGTTGCCCAAAGCCGGCCGTTCGGGGCGCGCTCGATGCTGGGGATGCCCTGCCACAGCCGCATGCGCGCCCAATACGCCGGGCCCGGCTTCACCTCGATCCAAGGCGGCGTGAGCGTCGTGATGCCGAAGGTGCTGCCCGATTTCGTCTGGGCCGGCAACGGCGCAGGCAGGCAGACCAATACCGCCACGGAAAGAATGCGAGATAGGCAAAGCCAGCGGTGAGGTAACTTCATGGGGATGGGCACAAGACAACGGAAGGATTCCGTGGGACGGCGAACTCATGGCTGACACGCGTGACGCATCCACGCAGCACCTGCGGGGTTCAATCGTTGACGACGGAGCGAGCCGCGCGTCGAGAGCGGGCGACCTTCGCGCAAAAAACCGGCCGGACCTTTGCGGGTCCGGCCGGCGGGGAAGACGCAGGATGGGCCTCCTGCGAAGGAGCATCGCCTTACGGCGTGATCTCGATCGTCGAGACGCTGAGCGCCGGGAGCGAGATGACCCAGTTGCTGAGGTTTACCGGCACCTGACCCACAAACACGGGCGACGATTTGTTCGTCTCCATGCGGTAGACCTTCGCGTTGCCGCTCGCGGCAAGACCGTTGAACGAGACGTCCTCCGCCGTGAACGAGCGGTTGATCACGACGAGGACGAGACGGTTCGGATTCTGCGAATCGCGGCTGACGTAGGCGGCGACCTTCGCGACGTTACTCGACGTCGCGGCGAGCGAGATGTCGCCGAAGCTGCCGAGGTGGCCGTCGTAGTCGCGATACATCTTGAACGCGCCCTGCACGAACGGATAGCTCTGCGCCATCGGCCAGTAGTTGGCCGCGAAGACGCCGTGCGCACCGAAGATGCCGAGGTTGTCGGCCTGGGCGATGGCACCGGCGATGTGGTGGTGGCCGCCGTTGTCGTATTCGGTGATGGCGAGCTTCGTGCCAGGGAAACCGGCGGCGATCTTCGCCTCGAGGCGCGGGAGGATGCGCACCGGCCCGCCAAAGTAGCTCACGATCCAGGAATTTTCCGCATAGGTCGGGTCCCACAGCGAGCGCGGGCTCTGCACGATTTCCTGGATCTGTTGCGCGTTCAGATTCGGCGAGCTGAGGAAGATGATGCGGTCGTTGCCCGCGTAGGCTTCCGAATACCAGTGGAAATCGAACACATCGAGCAGGCGCTGACCCGTGCTGTCGGAGGCCGCCTTCATGGCTTGGAGATATTGGTCCATGAACCAATAGTCTTCCGTGTAGCCGGGGCTGCCCTGCCAGTTGATGAAGCCGCTGATGCCGTAGTTGACCGGTCCGAAGATCTTGGCGGAGGAGTCGACGGCCTTCACCGCACGCGCGAGCGCGAGCGATTTCTCGATGAACGCCGTCGCGGTCGGATGCTGCGGCTGGATCTGCGGATGCGTGAGCGACCAGAGGTCGGGCTCGTTGTCGAGCGACACGAACGTCGGCGTGACGGGGTCCGCGTAGATGTTGCCCGGGAAGAAACCGCGCAACGCCCAGACAAACTCGTCCATGTAAACGGCGTTGTCGGTCGTCGACGGCGTGGCGGTGAACGGCGCGCCCTTGCGGTAGACGACCGGCTTGAAGCGCTCGGCAAGGTAGTTGGGCGCGTGGATATCGACGAGGCCGTTCTTGTCGGCGGCCACGTAGCCTTGGAGCTGCACCGAGATCAGACTCGCGCTGTGGCGCGCGCGATCCTCGGCGATGCGCGAGCGAACAGCTTCCGCCGGGACGACGGTGTCGCCGCCGAGGTAGTTGTCGTTGCTGTAAGGCCCCCAATCGGCGCCGCTGTTCGAGGCATTGTTCTCCCAATTGTAGGCGGTCCAGCGGTTGCCGCCCTGACGGTTCAGCGTCAGGTTGCGCACCTGATCGGCCGTTTCTTGGTAGAAGTTCATGCCGTAAATCCAAGGCGAGATCGGACGCGTCTGCGCCGGATTCACCGCGATCGTCACGGTCGGAACACCGGCGGCGTTGGTCGTGAAGGCGATTTCCTGCGACGCGCTGAGGCTGAACGCATCGGTGACGGTCACCGCGCCCTGGTAGGTCGTGTTCGGTTCGAGCAAATCCGCGAGCGAGCTGCGGCTGAGCGCGTAGTCGTCGAACGTGCGCACGAGTTCGGCACCGCCGACTTTGCGGTAAGCGAGGCGCGCCTTCGTCGGGCGGTTGGTCTGCCAGACGAGAGTGGCGCTGTTGCCGGTGATGGCCGTCGCGGCGAGCCCCGAGAGGATCGGCGGCGTGGTGGGCGCGGCAGGCATCGTGAACGTGCCGGTGTGATAACCGAAGTTCGGCGCCGTGCCGGGCTCGGTGCGATGGTCGAACGCGACGATGCGATACTGATACGTCACGCCGGGCAGCAAGCCGGGCAGAGTCGCGCTGTGCGCGGTGACCCAGCCGTCCCAATCGCCAGGTCCTTCAAACGTTTCCGTGTAGCCGGTGCGGCCGTATTCGATGCGGAAGCGCGCGAATTCATCGGTCGTGAACGCGAGCGTCATGGCGTCGTAGCTGACGGACGGCGTCGCGGACTGGAACGTCACGACGGGCGCGACGAGATCGTCAACGTAGCCGACGCGCACGTTGGCCATCCGGAAATGCGGCTGCGAATCGGGGCCACCGTTGTTGAAGAACAGGAACTGGTGGAAGCGAATGATCTTCGGGTGGAGCGAGGCGATATCGATCGTGACGTGGAACCAGCGGTTCACACGCTCCGCGGGCGGCAACTGCGCCCAACCCGGGATGAAGTCGACGAGCTTCGCGTCGTCGGAGAGGAACGCGTCCTCGAACATGATCTCGAGGTTCTCCATGCCGGTGGAATCGGCGTCGACGTAGAGGTCGAATTCGATCGTGCGGAACTCGTTCAGGTATTTGTCCTGCGTGTCCCAGCCCGGCTTGCGGTCGGCGAGACCGAAAGCGTTGCTGCCGTTCTCGGGACCGAAGCGGACTTCGATGGCATTGCCCGGGCGGCCCGGCGCCGCCGCGGCGAAGTTGCTGTAAATCGGCGCCGTCTCCGATTCCCAGCACGAGCGGATCCACGAGCCGAGCAGCGCGGAATCGTAGGCGACTTGGTATTTCATCCCGCCGGTGGACGGAGTGACGGCGACCGAAGTCGACGCCGTGACCGTGCCCGCGGTGTTGCGCGCGGTGAGCGTGTAAGTGGTCGGGTCCGTCGGCGACACGCTGACGCTCGCGCCGGTGACCGTGCCCACGCCATGGTCGATCGCGAGCGAAGTCGCGCCGGTGACATTCCAGCTCAGCGTGCTCGCCTGCCCGGCCGTGATCGACGCGGGGGACGCGCTGAACGACGAGATGACCGGCGGAGCCACCGTGACGGTGACGCGCGTGGTCGCCGTGACGGTGCCGCCGGCACTCTTGGCCGTCAGCGTGTAGGTGGTGGTGGCGCGGGGTGAGACCCGGACACTCGAGCCGATGACCGTGCCCACTCCGTTGTTGATGCTGAGCGAGGTCGCGCCGGTGACGTTCCAGCTCAAGGTGGTCGACTCGCCCGCAGTGATCGACGCCGGCGTGGCGACGAACGACGCGATCGACGGCGGCGGCACCGTGACTGTGACTCTCGCCGTGGCTTTCACGGCACCCGCGGCGTTGCGCGCCGTGAGCGTGTAGGTGGTGGTCTTGGTCGGGGTGACGGATACGCTCGTGCCCGTGACGGTGCCCACGTCGTTGTTGATCGCGACGGAAGTCGCGCCCGACACGTCCCAGCTCAACGTCGTGGATTTCCCCAGCGCGATGGAGGCCGGCGAGGCGATGAACGAAGCGATGACCGGCGGAGGCACGACCACCGTCACCCGCGTGGAAGCACGCGCGCTGCCGGCGACGTTCTGCGCGACGAGTGTGTAGGTCGTCGTCGCGGTCGGCGTGACGCTCACGCTCGAACCGGAAACTTCACCGACGCCGTTGTTGATCTTCACGGAGGCAGCGCCCGCCACGTCCCACGCCAATGTGGTCGATGAACCCAGCGCCACGGACGAAGGCGTGGCCGTGAACGAGGCGATGCTGGGTGGCGGCACGACGACCGTCACGCGCACCCGCGCCGTGCGTGCGCCGCGGACATTCGAAGCCGTGAGCGTGTAGGTCGTCGTTTTCGTCGGCGTTACTTGGACGCTGGGGAGCGCGGTGACGTCGCCGATGCCTTGATCGATCGTGATCTTGGTGGCGTCACCGATCGCCCAAGTGAGCGTGGACGACTCGCCGAGGCGGATCGTCGCCTGCGTGACGCTGTCGGCCTTGAACTCGCCGATGGTCGGCAGCGGCGGTCGCATGTCCGCGGAGAGCGCGGGCAACATGAAGGCATTCGCCGCTAAAACCGCCAGCAACGGGCAGAGGTTCCTGAAAAAGCGGAGCCCGGAGGCTCGCGCGAGTATCGCGCCCAAAAGGGAGCGCCAGTGGTGCAAGATAAGTTGCATAAGCACGCGCAGAAAGACCCGCGTCGCACGCTCCAGCCATTTTGTTGCGATAAGCCGATCCTGTCCTTCCGGCCACCCAATGCCTTGTTTTTCAGCGCCTTAAATATTTCGTTAAAGCAGGTTCGTCGTATTTTTCAGCACGCACATCGGATTCGCCCCGCGTGACGGCGGCAGAAATGCACACCGCTCCGCCCCCGCCGCCATCAACATCCACGCGCGCCCAAAATCAGACCGCGCCACGGTTTCTACGACAAAGCGCGCAAATACCGCGATGCGCATGCCGCCAGCACCGGCCGCGCGCACCCCATGCACCGGCGCTGCGCCTTCTCCACGCTCCGCGCAACCTCCAGCAGCGCTACGAGCCCACTGAGCCGGGATCATGCTGTTGGACATGATTCCCGGCTGATGAGCTCCTGCAAATGGGGTGGTCGCCGCTGTCCCAGCAGCGACAGGCGTCGGTAGGGACACCGACGCCCACCTCCTGCACGATCCCGGCTGAGGGCAAACGCTACACGCCTGTGGCGCGGAACCACACCGTGACCACGGCATACGCCTTGTAATCCATCTCCAACATCCCCGCTTGCCAGCCCGCTGACGGCGGCGTTGTCGCCGACAAAGACGACGCGACCGCCTGCCACCCAGGCAACAAGGCGATTTTTGCCCGGCCGTTGCGTCCTCCGACTTCGTGCACGCGCAAACACCACAGCCCGATCGCCACGGGTTCGCTCCAAGCCGGGATCAGTGTGTCGGCATGCTCGATCGACGCGAGTCCTGCGGCACACGGCGTCATGCCCCGCACCGCCACACAAGGGGTGAACAAAGTGTCCGCCAACATCGCAGGGTGCTCGGCCTGCGGCAGGTTGCCCGCGAACCGCCCGATCGCCAGGCTGACTGTCTGCCCGCCGAGGTCGGAGTGGTCCGGGCGTGCGGGAGTCTCGCGGAGAGACGGATGATGGTCCGCCTCGGTCACACGCGCGCTCCGCAGCAACGTGATGCCAGCTTGGCCCTCGCGCACCGTCGCGCCGTAACGATCGCAAGTCACGACCGTCAATCCCTCCGCTTGCGCGTCGTCCATGACCACCAACCACCGACTGAAAGGAACCTCCCACAGCGCCTCCTCGCGTGTCTGCCCGGGCCATTGCCCGCGCAAAGTGCTGCCGAACGGCGCACCGAAACGCGCCTGCCGTCCTTGATACGCCGTCGAGAAGACGGCCTTGAGCAACCACTCCGGATCCCGCCAATCGATCTCATAGTCGACTCGCAACACCGGCTCGTCCGCCGTGACCCGATACGTCACCCGCACTGTGCTGGACACGGCCGCGCGATACGTGAAAGCCAAACTCGCCTCGCCTTCCGCCAACAATACCTCCGGCCCGCCCACGCAGATTGCTGATTTTCCATTCACCAAGGTGTTGCGATCGACATCCCACGCCTCGAACGCCGCCGGGTGATCGGGATAAGCCGCCAGCCGATGCCCGGCTCCTCGCAACGCGACCTCCTGACCGTCGATCCGCAAGCCTCGCAACTCGCCGTGCGCATCGAACTCGGCCTGCACGCGCGCGCTGCTGAGGCTCTGCGCCGTCGCCTGCGGCGGTGGCAACGCCACGCGCTCCAGCGAAGCAACCGGCCCTCCGCTCAACGGTGCCAGCCGATAGCACTCCGCGCCCACCCGCCAATGCCGCGCCACCGCCAGCGGATTGAACCATCCCTCCGCAGACGCAGCCTCCGATTGCAGGCACTCCTCCGCCGCGGCCCATGCCGCCCGCGCGAGCTGCTCCAATTCCGGGATGCCCTCTGCATAAACTTCCCAGATCGAACTGCCCGGGATGTAATCGTGGAATTGCGCGAACACGAGCCGACGCCACGCTTCTTCTGCCACCGGCCCCGCACCGGCAACAATGCGCGCCGCCTCCTGAACCTGAAGCGCACGCTCCAGCCCGCGGAACGCCGTCTTCAGCCGCCCGTGCGTCGTATAGACCCCGCGATGCAATTCGAGCATCAGCTCGCCGCTCGCAGTCGGCAACCGGTCCGCCACGCGCCCGAGCCGCTCGTAAAATGACTCGATGCCGCCCCACTCCGCGCGCGGCGCACCGGCGAGGTCGCGCAAACGCCGCGCCCTTTCGCACATCTCCTCGGTAGGGCCGCCGCCACCGTCGCCATAACCGGTCGGCACGAGAAACTCGTCGTGCACCGCGGCCTGCTGATGATGCAGCGCATCCTCCCGCAAACGGCGGACATCCACGGACTCGTTGTAGTCGTGCAGCAGCACCACATGCGCCACGACCTCCGAACCGTCGTTGCCACGCCAGACAAAGCTGGTGTGCGGATGCCGATTGACGGTGCTCCAGGAGAGCTTGGTGGTGAAGAATCCCTTCACGCCGCACGCCTGCAACAACTGCGGTAGACAGCCGCTGTAGCCGAAGACATCGGGCAACCAGAACACCGTGGCCGGCCGGCCGCGCAGCGCCTCGAAGGCCTCCTGCCCCAGCCGCAAGCTGCGCCACAGGGCCTCGCCACAGGGCAGCTGCGTGTCGCTCTCGACATAGCTCGCTCCCGTCGCCTCCCAACGCCCCTCCGCGATCAATCCGCGCACCCGCGCGTGCAAACCGGGCGCCCGCCGCGCCACCGCCTCATAGCTCGCCGGCTGCGAGTAGCCGAAACGGAACTCCGGATAGGTCCGCAGCAAGCGCACCTGCGTCGACCAGCTGTGCACCGCCTTGAATTCCCCCACCCGCTCGGGCCACAGCCACACGAGGTCGATGTGCGCGTGCCCCGTCAACACGGCCCGCAGCGCCGCCGGATCCGCCGGGAACTCGCGATAAATGGCGCCCAGCACCGCCGCCAGCGCCTCAAGGCCCTCGCGATCGAAGACACCCACCGCACGATCGAGCCGCTCGCAGAGCCGGCGAAACAGCGGGCTCACCCTCCACACCGGCGGCGAGTGCCGCACGGGATCGGTGAAAGGCTTCGTCGCACCAGGATGAAAATCGCGATACTCCGCCTCCAGCACATCGAGCAGCACCTTCAGGTCGTGATACACGCTCCAGGCGAGATCATCGCGCACCGCGACACGCGGCGGCAGGTAACGACTGCCCTGCCCGGTCAAGTGCGACGCCGTCCCATCCAACCAGATTGCAGACCGGATGCACACCGCCTCGATTGCCAACTCGCTCAATCCGGTCGGCAACGGACAAAACCGGTGCGCCAGATCCAAGCCCGAATACGGCACACCCTCGACGTAGGCGGTGGCTTCGGCCTGATCCTCCCACACGAGGTAACGTCCGCGCGCGTCGGGCCACGCCGGCAACGAGAGCCTGAACCACCGCTGCGCATATTTCGGTCCCCAATGAAAAGGCGCGACAGGGACCGGAGTGAAAGCCGCGGAGGATAACTCATCCAGGCGACGGTGGACGCGAAAGCTCTCCGTCTGTTGCACCGCGATGCTCGCAGGTTCGAAAGTCCAGATCCTCGCCTCGATACGCCGCAGGGCCTCGGCGATCCGCGCCGGGATCAGCTGCGTCAGAAAGGTCGGCGGCAGCACGGCAGGACGGGTTTCGCTTACGACCTGTTGCCGGCATCCGTTACCACGAGCGCGGCCTTGCGCGCATCCATCGCGCGCCGGATGCGTTCGCCCGTAATGGCATGCAGCGGCACGCCCTCGGCCTGCGCGAGATCCACCGCCGTGCCGGCCGCCTCGCCGAGTCCCATGCAAGTAGGCATGACGCGGAAGCTGCCCGCCGCCTCATGCGTGGCGCTGATGCAGCGCCCGGCTGCGACGAGATTCTCCACCCCGATCGGCA
This sequence comes from Candidatus Didemnitutus sp., assembly GCA_023701285.1. Lineage (GTDB taxonomy): Bacteria > Verrucomicrobiota > Verrucomicrobiia > Opitutales > Opitutaceae > Didemnitutus. The sequence goes on along the minus strand of JAMPXH010000018.1, from coordinate 21,536 downwards.
ACAGACACTCCCACGGGATGCCGTAGGCGTGATCCTGCGTGACTTTCTCGAACTGGGTTCCGGCCCCATCCGGATGATGCACGTCGATCGGATAAGAGCAGGTTACGACCGCATCCGGCGGCCTCCGGCCGGCGCGCACGTCCTCCTCCGACAACACCGCCCGGCCGGCGATGCGCCGGCTCTCACGCACGCCGACCTGCGGTCCAGTCTGCAGGAGATAAACGTCCGATCCGCCCGGCACATAGTGACGGAAAAAATGCAGGATTTCCTGCGCTTGGCGGCGCCCTTCCACCTCGGCCGCGGTGACGTCGAGCGGATTGCAGGCGCTGAGACCGTTGATACGCGTGCCGTTGATGGTGATACGCGTCGGATCGGACGGCATCGACCAGAACATCGCGATCTCGGTGCGCGGGATCGTCCAGTGGCCCGCGGCACGCGCCGCCGCGATCGCCGTCGCGAAGCAATCGCCCTCCATCGCGAAGCTGCCGTCGCCCACCATGCGACCGTCCGCCCGCGCCCACGCCGCCGGATCGAAGCCGCCCAGTTGCACGACCATCGTCATCGGTTGCGCCTTGCCATCGCTGCGCCGTCCATGCGTCACCGTCACTCCCGCCGCGGTGCACACGTCCGCATCGCCCGTCGCATCGACGAGGTAGCCGCAGCGCACCACCACGCGTCCGCCCTTGGCCAGGAAAGTCACGCGCCAACCTTGGCCGTCACGTTCCACCTGCTCGAACAGGCAGTGGTAAAGCAGCCGCACGCCTGCGCGCAGGAGCCTTTGTTCCATGAGACGCTTGCACCACTCGGGCTCGAAAAAGTCGGCCTGCGAATAATCGTCGTGATACGTCGCGCCTTGCCGCCGCAGCGCTTGCACGAGCTCCTGATAAACCCCGTCACTGAGATCGCGATCAGCTCCGCGGTGGTTGAGGTAGCATCCGAGCCCCGCCGCCGAGCCCATGCCGCCGAGAAACCCGTGCCGCTCCGCGAGGATCACCTGCGCGCCCCGGGAACTGGCCGCGACCGCCGCGCCATAGCCGGCCGGGCCGCCGCCTACCACCAGACAAGCCGTCTGCAATTCGTATTGCGGAAAGTTCACGACCGCAGCGTCGCCGGTCGCCCTCGGCGGAACCAGTCTGCGTCCACGATTTACAGCGGGACGATTCCAGCAATGGAACGACCTGCGAAGCATTCTTGCCACCGTGCGCGCCCCGGCCTTTGTCTGATGGCATGCCAGACCGCGGCCCCGTTCCAAACACGCCTCTGACCCAAGGCATCGCGGTCGTTCGCCTGCTGCTGCACAAGGGCTATGCGCTGGGCGTCACCCAAATCGCCGCCGAGCTCGGCCAGCCCAAATCCTCGCTCCACCGCCTGCTCCAGACACTGTGTCAGATCGGCTTCGTCCAGCAGAACGAGAAAAACCACCGCTACAGCGTCAACCCCGAGATCTTCGCCTTCGTGCACGAACTCGCCGCGCACTTCGGGCAGAATCGCAATCTCGACGAGGCGCTGCGCAAGGCCGCCGTGCGGCTGAATGCCAGCATCTACCTCGACATGCTCGGCGGTCGGCAGGCCTGGGTCGTCTGCGCGGCTGGCGAGGAAGGCAACACCGTGCGCCTCGGCCGCAGCGGCTACGTGCATTGCTCGTCGGCCGGCAAGGTGCTGGTCGCGCAGATGGACGAGCGCGCCTGGCCTGCCTATGCGCCGCAACCCGGCGATGCGGCCGTCACGCCGCACACCAATCTCGATCCCGCCCGCTTCTATGCACAGCTGCGCGAAGCGCGGAAAAACGGCTACGCGTGGAACATGCGCGAAACGAGCGTCAACCACGTCTCCGTGGCCGCCGTCGTCCGCGAGCCACTGGTGAATCCGCCTCGCCTGGCCGTCGCTTTGCTCATCCGCCACGACGCCTACATTCTGCGCGATCAACGCGAGATGCAGGACTCCGTGCTCGCCCTGGCGGAGAACCTGGGCCGCCTGCTCGCCGTCAAGCGTTGAGCGCCGCCGGCACGGACGCCGGCCGCTTCTCCCGCACGAGGAGGAACATGATCAATGCCGCGAGCGGATGCAGCAGCCCCATCGCGAGGAACAGCGGCTCCATGCCGAAACGCCCCGCCGCCTGCCCGATGAGATAGTTGAACAGGATCGCCCCCGACGCGCCGAACGCACCCGAGATGCCATACACGCTCGCCACGTTGCCCATCGGGAAGAGTTGCGCGATCATCGGCGCCAACGATCCCAGCCAAGCGTTGCACAGCACGGCGATGAGGCAGAACAGCAGGATCGTCACCCCGATCGACGACTGCGGCACGAGCCAGCAGAGCGGCCCCGCCACTGCGGTGAGCATCACCAGCTGCTTGCGACCGAGCAATCCCCGCTGCTTCGCGCGCAAATCCGACAACGCCGTGAAGGCAAGACCGCCGACATTTGCACACAGGAATGGAATCCAGCCGATAACCCCGAGCAGGCCGATCGAGACCTGTTTCGACTCCTGCAGGTAGCCCGGCATCCAGAAGAGACAAAAATACCAGACCGGATCGCTCACCAAGCGCACGAGCACGATGCCCCACAGCGCCTTCTCGCGCCAGAGGCTCTTCCACGGCAAGGCCGGGCGCACGGCGGCGGGCTCCGCCGCGGCTTCGGCGGCGGGACGATCCGGTTCGCGGTAGAATTTCCACCACGCCGCCGCCACGAGCAATCCCATCGCCCCCGGCAGCACGAAGGCCCAGCGCCAATGCAGATGGATCGTGAGCCACGCGATGATCGGCACCGCCGTGATACCGCCGATGCTGGTTCCGATGGTCCCCAACGCCATGAAGAAGCCGCGCCCCTTGTCCTCCACCCACGCCGTGGCCGTGCGGATCGTGACCGGGAAAAGCCCCGGCTCCGCCAGCCCGAGCAGGCCGCGGAGAAACACCATCAGCCACAGCGAGTGCACGAGACCGCACCCCACTGTCGCCAGCGACCAGACCGCGATGAACCACGTCAGCGCCCGCTTCGGCCCGACCCGATCCACCACCCAGCCGCTCGCGATGTAGGCGATCGCGTAGCAGACCGTGAAGGCATTGACCAAGACCGCATACCCCGCGTCGTCGATCCCGAAGTCCAGCTTCAGCGTCGCCTTCAACACCGACACCGTCTGCCGGTCGAATTGGTTGAGGTAGCCCGCGCAGAACAGCAGCGCGAGGATGACCCAACGGTAGTTTGGCGAGAGACGGGACGGAGCAGCGGAGTGAGTCATCGGTCAGTTGACCTGGTAATCGAGGAAGACGGGACTGGTGGTCACACGCAGCGCCAGCACCCCGGTGCTCAAGTTGGCGGGCAATGCCGCGCCGGTCACGTGGGAAACGGCCACACTCGCCGCCCCCAGCGGCAACGCCACGTCGACCGGCTGCGAGTCGGCCCATACGACCGTCACGCGCCGCGTGCCGGAGCGGAACTCGTGCAACGTGACGCCTTGCGCCTGCGTGCGCGCGTGGAAGGTCATCCCGCTGAGCTTGGCGATGAAGTGCCGCACGGCGAAATAGCCGGGCTTCGGCGTGTAGTCCGCATTCACGAGCCCGAAGTGGTGCTCCTTCTCGAGCGGATCGGTGCCGGTGTCGCGGAAGCAATAGACAAGGGACTTCTCGACCGAGGAGAGCGCCGCCGCCTTCGTGAGCATGATGACCTGATAATCCGCCGCCGCCTCTTCAGAGACGATGCGCGACAAGGTGGAGACGCCCATCTCGGTGAACCATAGCGACACCGAACCGGTCAGCGCCCCTGTGAGGTTGGCGAGTGTGGACTCGAAACGCGCCTCGTGCTGCGCCGGAGTCACCGTATGCCCCGCGACCGTGTAGGGGTGAAAGCCCACGACATCGAAGACCGTTCCCTGCGCCTGCATCGCGGCGACGAAGGTGGCCTCGTGATTGGCGGTCTCCGCCGGATTGTCCATCGCCTGCGTGCTGAGCCCGGCCGAGATGACTTTTGCCGCCGGCTGGCGGTCCTTGATCAACTCGTATGACGCCGCGAGCAATGCCGCGTAATCGGCCGCGAGCGGCTGGGGCTTCCAATAGGAGGCGAGATTGGGCTCGTTCCAGATTTCCCATGTCGAGACGCGATCGGCATAGCGATCCACCACCTGCGCCACGTAGTTGGCCCACGGTGCCGCCTGCGGCATCCATTGCCGCGCTTCGACGGCCGCCGTGCCGGTCGGCGCAGTGGACGCCCACTCCGCGGTGTAACAAAGCACGGGCAGCACCGCGATGCCGCGACTCAGCGCGCGATCGACGAGATCGTCGTAACGCGACCAACTCCACTGCCCCGCCTGCGGTTGCAATTGATGCCAGAGAAAACCTTCGCGGATCCACCCGAAGCCGGCGCGCGCGATGAGATCGAGCATGATGTCGCGATCGGCGTCGGTGAGATTCTTCAGATGGGCGATGGTGCCGAAGCGTTTCGCCGGCTCAGGAGTCGCGACCGGCGCGGCTGGCACCACTCCCACGGTGGTCTCCCCCAGGCACTCGTCGCGCGCGGTGGCCCGCAAGCGATAGAGCCCCTCGGGGACCGGCGAAAAATTGACGGGAAACGTCACCGGACGCGCCGTCCCGGCCGGCAGATAGACGGTCGTGCTCGCGATGGTGGCGCCATGCACATCGACCAGCGAGACCAGCACATCGCGACTGAGATTCGCCGGCCCGGTCAACGACAGCGAGAAAGCGAGCGTCTCCTGCGGCGTGAAGAAATGCCCGGGCTTGGCGCTCGTGATGGTCCCGCGAAAAGCGAGGGACGCCGGCGGCCCGACCTGGATCTCGAATTGGTCGAACGCGGTGGCTCCGCCACCGTCATTCTGCATCAGCAAGCCGGCATAGACAGGCTTGGGGCGGCCGTCGGTGGTGAAGAAATCCGCCAGACCGGTGCGGGTTCCCCGTGCCGTGGCCAGCAAGGTCGGCTGCGTGACGCCACCCGTCATGCCGTGATCTTCGAGGCGCACCGTGACCAGAAAGGATTGCGATGCCGGTTGCGGGATGAAGGTGGCGGACAGTCGATACCAACGCCCTGTCATGAGCAGCACGCCTGTGGTGTTGGCCGCCGTGGCTGGCACAGGATTGCGCACCTCCAACACGCCGCTGGTGGCCCCATTCTTGATCAGGCGCCCCTGCACCGGCGTGTTGCTCGTGCTGAGGTTGCTTGCCTGGTCCAGCGAAAGTCCGACCGCAACACGGGCCACGGCCGTGGTCTCGTAGGCGGCGGCACGAAAGAAGCACGAGACCGTGAGCCCCTGCGCATCGGGGATCACCGGCGTCGCCTGGTAATAGGTGCGCGTCTGCGCGCCGCTGATCGCCACCTCCACCAAGCCGGGAGCTCCACCGGCGCCGGGCGCATCGGACCAAGCTCCCGTGCCGCTGCTGGACGCCGCGATCGCGAAATTGTTCATCTGCGACGCGGTGTGGAAAGGATAGAGCGTGGATGCCTGGGCCGGCACGCCGAGGCAGGCCAAACCGAGCGCACAGGCGGTGAACAGGCGGTGAAAAGCGCAGGATTTCATGGGGAATGGACAGCAGAGATTCAAGCGGCGGGAGAATGGCACTCCCGCCGCCCAGATGAACGGCGCTGCCGCCCGTTACCCTTGACGGGCGAAGCGGCGCCGCAGCGCGAGCAGCAACCCGCCGACGCCGGCAAAAAGCGCATAGGTGGAAGGCTCGGGAATCGCCGCGATGCTGAAATTGTCGATGGCGATCGCACCGCCATACTGGCTCTGCGCCAGCAGGCCGACGTAGATGTCCAGCGCTTCGCCGTTCGAGAAGAAGGTGCTCGTCGCGGTGGCCTTGGTGTCGCCGCTCGCGGCGGCGACGATGCTGTCCGTGGTGAAATCGTAGAGCTGCGTGCTGATCGCGTAGGTGCCGTTGATCGCATCGGGGATGAACGTCGCCGTGAAACGATACCAGCTGCCGCCGGCCAAGCTGACGCCGGTGACGGCCTCGTAGTTGTTGGTGTTACGCGTCTCGAACGTCGCCGTGGTGTCCGAAGCCAGCTTGATCAAGCGCGATTGCGGCGCGGTGTTGCTCCCCACGAGGTTCAGGTCCGCGCTGGCGGTGGCGATCGCAGGGTTGATGACCGAGAGGCCGATGCCCGTGCGGGAGAGCCCGCCGGCGGTGAACTGCGTCGCGAGGAAATCGTAGGACACCACCACGCCGCTGCCGACCGTGATCGGCGTCGCATAGTAATAGGAGAACTCCTGTGTGGCGGTGACCGCGAGGTTGATGCGGCCGGAGGCCTCGTCGGAGCCGGCGGCGTTGGACCAGGCAGCGCTGCCCAGCGTCGAGGCCTTGGCGTTGCCGTTGCGCATCACGAAATCGCTCAGGGTGAACTGTGTGTTGTCGCTGAAATCGAGTGAAACGTAGCTCTGCGCGGACGCAGCGGCCGCACAACCGGCGAAGGCCGCGACGGCGAAGGTCCGGCGGAGGAATGAGGAGGTCTTGGTCATGGTGATGGGGGTTGAAGAAAGGTTGCGTGGGCTTGGATCAGAAGCGGACACCGATGGAGCCGGCGATGGTGCGGGGCATCCCGTAGCCGGTGTAGGAGACGAGGTATTCCTCGTCGGTCAGGTTGTTGGCCTCCAAACGGAAGTCCCACGCGCGTCCGAAAATCTTGCGGGCGTAGGAGACGTAGGCGTCGACCTTCGTGTAGGCCTCGGCATTGATGGCGCGCTGGTCGGGCAACGACGGATTGCCCCGGCGATTACCGACGCGAATGACGCCGACGCCGGCGCCGACGCCCTTGAGGACGCCGTCCTTGAAACGATAGTTATTCCAGATGGAGAACTGATGGTCGGGGATGTTGGCGGCGCGGCCCAGGCGCACGGCGCTCGAGTCCTTCACGACCTCGGCATCGATGTAGGAATAGCTGGCGGCGATCTGCCAGTCCTCCAACGGACGCACTTGCAGACTGACCTCGACGCCTTGGCTGGCGGTCTCGCCGGTCGCGAGATAGAAACCGGCGTGGTTCGGGTCGGTGAAGGGCGCGTTTTCCCGCGTGATGTCGTAGCCGACCACCGTGCCGGAGAGGCGTCCGGCCAAAAGGTCGAACTTCAACCCGTAGTCCCAACCCGAGCCCTTGATGGGTTCGAGGATGTTGCCGTCGAAGCTGAAGACCGACTGCGGAATGAAGGATTCGCTGTAGCTGACGAAAGCGGTGAGACGCGGCAGCACGCGGTAGGAGACGCCGTAGCTTTGCACCAGATTATCCTGGTCAGTCGCGACGCGCGTGCCGGCGCCCATGAGGTTCTTGCGGATGGTGTCGACCGTGCTGTAGCGCAGCGCTTGCATGGCGGTCATGCGCCCGTCGAACAGCGTGAAGACGTTGTTCATGGATCCGCCGGTGTGGCGGTTCAGGACGCGGCGCAGATCGGAGGGCTTGTATTCGTTGCGATCGAAGGGATTGCCGACGGTGTAGTCGTTGTTCGTGCCGCGATCGATGTTCACGTCGGGAAACTTCGTGGCGCGACGGTAGACATCGTTGCGCTGGTCGTTGTAGTAGAGCTCCGCCCCGACGATGAGCTTGTGGCCGATGCCGGCATACTTGAAGTCGCCGAGCAGATAGACCTGCGGGGAGGCGACGTGGCTGACGGCGTTGGGCTCGTAGGAGGCATCCGTGCGCACCACGGTGCGGACGCCGGTCGTGGCGTTAACGGTGACCTTGGTGGAGCCGCCGATGAGGAGGCGCTCCAAATCCTGGTAGGAATAGAGCAGGCCGGCGCGCACAGACCAGGTGGAGTTGAAAACATAGGTGACGTCGGTGATCGCGCTGAATTGCACCAAGTCCGACTTGGTGTTCGGTCCCATGCGATTGAAGGAATGCGGGACGTTCGGCTCGAAGTAATACTGCACGACGCCGCCCACCGTCTTGGTGTTGAAGTAGGGAACATCGGCCGCGGGCACGATGCGGTTGTCGATATACTGCAGGTCGGTCTGCACCGTCGTGCGGCGGTTCGGCCGCCAGAGCAACGTGCCGGCGAGCACGTAGCGCTCCCGCCGGGCGAAATCCTGATAGCTGCCGAAGTCTTCATAAACGCCGGCCACCCGGTAGGAGAGCGTCTTCGCCCGATTGATGGGGCCGCCGTCGACGATCTGGGCGCGGTAGCGGTCGTAGCTTTCGTAGCGAAGGTTGAGATTGGTCGTGCGCTGCGCCGGCGGGCGCCGGGTGATGTAATTGAGCGTGCCGCCCGGCTCGATGGGACCGGAGAAGACAGACGACGGGCCCTTGATGATCTCGATGCGCTCAAGCAGGATCGGATCGACGATGAACGAGGTCGCGTAGCCGTTGCGGTAGCGGGTGTCCGAACTGAAACCGCGCACCGTGAAGCGCCCGCCTGTGATGTCATCGGCGCCCGGAGGACCATCCTGATTCACGCCCGCGGTATACTGCATCGCGCTGGCGAGATCGATCGCACCGATGTCCTTCATGAATTCGGACGAGACCACGTCGACCGCCTTGGGCAGGTCGAGCAGGTTGGTGTTGAATCGCGTGCCGGAGAGCGCGTTCGTGACGCGATAGCCGTCGTCCGCGGAGGCGTTCACTTCGAAAGGCGTGAGCTCCAACACGGGCTCCTCGGCAACGGGCGTCGCGCGCGGGCTTTGCTGGGCCCAGCCGCTCAACGAACAGACCAAGCCGCCGACTACTACAGTCAGCGCGCGACGAAAACACAGGGGGGTGATATCCATGGGTAGAACAGGGTGTGGCATGCATCCCGGGGCAGCTCGGGATGCGAAACTCATCCTAACAGTCGAACGATGCGCATTAGCTGGCACGCGCCAGAGACGGACAACGGCAAAGCCCCTTCCCGGGCCAGACGGGTTCCATTACCGGAACGTCACCAGCCCCAGATTTCGACTTCGTCGAGCGTGCCTCCCGCAAACGGCCACTCCGCGCGAATCCGCACAAATCTCGCTTTCAGTCCAGCCAAGGCAAGCTCGTGTTCCATCGCGGAGCCCTCCGGCGTGAGCTCCGTCACCGGCGTGAAAATCACGCCGTCTTCACTGATCGATACGGCGAGCTTCTGCAGCATCACCGGCTCGGGGCCGCTGACGATGTTCACGCGCGCCAGCCGCCGCACCGCCTGCAGATCGAAGAGCACCTCCGCCACGGGCGTGGCATAGCGCGCGTAACGCGGCGCCACATAGCCACCGCGATTGAAGCTGTTGCGCTCACCGCCTTGGCTGCCGAAGCCCGTGAGCAACGCCCGGCCGCCCACACCGGACGAGCCGATGCTGACCGGGTCCTTGATCTGCGCCGTCACCGGCGCGAGGTAGCGGTAGGTCGCACCGGTCTCGAGGCGATACGGGAAAGTCGCCGGATACTGGGCGTTGTCGGACAGGAGGCGCGGAACAGCGGCCTCGTCCGGCACCGGTTCGATCTGGGTCGTCACAATGGCCCGATCGCGCCCGCCTTCGCTCCAGCGCGCGGTCAACGGCTGCGACCAGTGCGGAGCGACCGCTCCGCTCTCCGGCAAGGTCACCGCAAATTCCACGGCATGCTTGCCGCCCGCAGGCACGCGCGGCGTCTCGATCTCCGCCGGCTCCACCTTCCAGCCGCGCGGGGCTTTCAGCCGCAAGGAGCCCGGCGCGAGTTCGCGGCCAGCCGGGTTGACGAGAGCGACAGGCAACACGGCGGAGCTTCCCGCCGGCACGCGCGGCGTCTGTCCATCGAGCGCACGCTCCTGTCCGGCCAAGTTCTCCACCGCCAGCAGCGGATCGGCCGCGCGGAAAAGATAGAGAATACCCGCCGTGTCGATCGCGGGCAAAGCCACGCGGTGCAGACCCGCGACCAATGGCTCGATCGCGACCCGCACCAAGGTTTCGTTCCCCGCCGGAGCCCACCACCCTTCGCGCCACGCACCGTTCGGCAACGGCATCTCCACCTGCCCGGCCGGAATCTTCTCCTGCGGTTGCAATTGAGCGCGATTCGCGATCACGACAGCCACATTGCCCCGCGCATCCACGAACGGCTGCTCCACCCGCACGAGGCGCGCCGTGTGCGAACCGGCAAAGTCCGCGCGATACGAAGCGGACAAACCCGCCTGCCGCAGCAAGCCCGCCAGCCATTCGCCGATGACGAATTCGCCGGCATGCGCGTCGTATTGTTCGGAGCCGGCCGTCGGCTCATGCCCCGATTGCACCGACGCCAACGCTGCATCCTGATGCGCCAAGACCAGCGAGCCCAACTCGAACGGCAACGACAGGATCTTGCCACCGTGAAACCCGTGCAACAAGGCGAGCGGCCGTCCGCCGACATCGCGTTCCAGCACCTGGGCACCGGCCGCCTCGACCGTATAGGAGCTGACGCCTTCCACGTGGTGCGAACCCACTTGGAAACCGACCGGTTGCGGCGCCTCCACGCGTGCGACGCGCAAGCCCGAGGGTTTCACGAAGGCCGCGAGCACACGATGGTGGATATCGTAGTAGCCCGGCGAGGTGTCGCCAACGAGCACGCCGCCACCCGCGACAAAACGGGCCACCGTCTCGCATTCGCTCGTGCTCAGATGTTCCGCACCGACCAACACCAGCCCGGCGTAGTCACGCAGGTAACGCTCCGTGAGTTTCTCGTAGGGGATCACGTCCACCCAGTAGCCCTGCTCGCGCAGCCAGCGATACACCATCCAGCGATGGTTGCGCGGATAGGAGTAGCGTCCTTCGCTCTTGTTGCGCTCGGAGCGTTCGGAGAGCAACACGTCGCGCGACGGCATGAGCAGGGCGAGCCGTGGCAGTTTCTCCGCCGGCACCGATCGACTCCAGAACTCTTCGGTGCGATGCACCGCGGAAGCCCAGCGCGCAGCGTAGAACCACTTGTCCTTCGGCTGACCGGTCGCGCGATCGATCATCGCAAACGTGTCCCAGTCCGAGCGCTTCGGCGCGCCCACGAAGCCTGGCGTGAAAAACATCATCGCCTTCACGCCGTTGGCGAGCAGCCGCCACTGCGTGCTGGCGAACTGGTGGCCCGGGCCGTTGTGATTGTTGCTCTCCGCCAGCATGACACCGTAGCCCGGCGCGCGGTCCTCGGGTCGGATGCAATGGTAGATGTAGCTCGTTTCGTAAGCCTGGCGGTCGCCCGCGCCATACATGTCGATGCCGTAAAGCCCGCCGCTGTAGGGGCGCATCATCTCCGCGAAACGACCATGATCGAGCAGCCGCAGCCGGCGCGTCGCCGGCATCTCGAGCGTGAGCTGCGTGCTCTTGTGCACGACACCGCGCTTGAGCGGATCGGCTTCGTGCATCGCCTTCGCCTGTTCGACCATCACGTGCATGAAATAGTCGGTGGAAAACGCCTGCCAGTCGAGGAACTCGCCGGGCCTCGCGCGGTAATCCGCGGGCCCCGGCAAAGCCGCCACCACTTTCTTGTCGAACCCTTTGAAGTGCGTGCCCCAGGCGGCGTTCAAGCCGGCGATGTCGCTTCCGTAAGCACGCTTGAGCCACTCAAGATAAAGCCCGCGGGCGACGAGCGAATAATTGGCCGGCGCCTCCCACTCGTTGTCCAAGCCCCAGAGCCAGATCGAGTCGTTGATTGGCGACTTCACCCGCGAATCCACATGCGCGCGCACATAGCTTTGCAGATAGCGGCGCGTCCGGGGATCGAAGACATCGACCAAGTCGCGGACCTTCGCCAGATCCCGGGTCTTGAACTCCGGCAGCGCATACGGCTTGCCGTCCGGCCCGATTGCCAGCGTCAAGGCGCCGAAGCCCTTTGTCGCTGCGGTCGCACCGGTGCCGGAGCGGGCCCCGGCCACCATCAGCGACTCGATGCTGTCGGCCGGCAAAGCGAGGCTGTAATACCGGAGATTACGGGAGTCCTGCAGGTAGGGAGACGGAGCCGGATATTTCTCCCCTTGGGCGGCCCCCGCGAACATCGAAGTCTCCTGCACCAGACTGAAACCTGCTGCGACCGTCGCGCTGGCATCGCCGCGCACGAAGCCCATCGGGAAGTATCCGTCCGTCGGACGTGCGCCCGACGCGAGGTGCAGGCTGAAATCATCCGTTCGCATCGGTTCGGCCCGACCCGGGAGGGCAATGGACACAGTCAGAAGGAGCACAGCAAGGGAACGAATCATGGCGAGAGGCGGAGTGATCATGGAACGCGATTACGAGGGGTTAAAGCATCGAGGCTGACATTTCCGGCGTAACGAACGCGTGCAGGCCCGGCACGATCCACTCGGCATCACCGAGTGCGCCAGCTTCGCCAATGCCCACAACCTTCATGCCGGCCCGGTGCGCCGCAACGATGCCGGCCATCGCGTCCTCGAAGACAACGCAGTCCGACGGCGGCAGACCCAACTCATCCGCCGCCCGCAGAAAAACCTCGGGGTCGGGTTTGGCTTGGGCGACCTTGTTTCCGTCGACCACCGCATCGAATAATCCTGCGATACCGAGACGATCCAGGATGAGCGGCGCGTTCTTGCTGGCAGATCCCAAGGCTATTTTCCGCCCACGCTGCCGCAATTGCCGGAGATATCCGCGCGCTCCGGGCAGAATCTCGGCCTCCGTCATGGTGGCGATGTGCGCGAGATACCATTCATTCTTCCGCTTCAGCCATTCGCTTCTCTGCACCTCATCCGCCGCGACGCCGCCGATCGCCAGCAGGATCTCGAGCGAGCGCACGCGGCTGACGCCCTTGAGCCGCTCGTTGTCCGCCAACGTGAAAGCGAAGCCGAGTTCGCACGCGAGCCGCCGCCAGGCAAGATAGTGATAGCGGGCCGTATCCACGATCACCCCGTCGAGATCGAAGATCGCCCCCCGCGCCAAATGCATCGGGTCAAGCATGGAGCGCGCCTCCATTGAGGCCACACACCACGACCGTTCCCGGTGCGCACACACAGTGCTCGCCTGCGATGGTCGCCTCCACTTGCTGCACGTTGCCCGCCGCCGCCGCGAGACGCACTTCGTGCGGCGTCACGCGCACATCGAACCAGTCACCATGCCATTGAAAACGGAATTCCAACGCCCGCCAGTGCGCCGGCAGCTGAGGTTCCAGAATAATCCGCTCCGCCGCCACGCGCAATCCGCCGAAGCCCTGCACAGCCGCCATCCACGCGCCGCCGTTGGCCGCCGGATGCGTGCCTCCGATGTAGAGCGTGCCGACGTATTGCTTCGATTGCCCCGTCAGGTCGATCGTCGCCGTTTTCAGGAAATAGCGGTAAGCCCATTCCGTGTTGCCCACACCGGCCGCCACGAGCGCATAGATGCACGCGCTCAAACTCGAACCGTGCTCGGTGCGCGGCTCGTAGAATTCCCAATTCGCCCGTCGCACCGCCGCGGGATAGCGCTCCGGGAAAAGATGCAGCAGGAGCACGGTGTCGGCCTGTTTGATGACCTGCGTGTGCGCGGCGACACCCTGCCCCGCGCCCCAATACTCGTTGGCTTTCAGCACGCGCGCTTTCACCTCCGCGAGACTCGCGGCTTCCAAGGCATGATAGCCGCTGAACTGCTCGATCACACCCGTCTTGGCATCCGGCTCCGGCACATGCAGCCGCGCGTGCACCTCGTCCAGGCGCGGGATGTCGCCCGCGTAGTCCAGCCGCGCGATCAGCTCTTCGTGCAGTTCCGGCTGGCGCGTCTGCAACCACGCGAGCGTTTGCCGTGCAATCGCAAGCGTCTCCCGCGCCATTGCACTGGTGAACGCGTTGTTGTCGACCCGCTCGTGATACTCGTCCGGCCCCACCACATCGCGCAATTCGTAGCGCTCGCGATCCGGAACGTAGCAGGTGCACGAGAGATAGAATCGCGCGCATTCGAGAATCACTTCGGCGCCGCCTTCCCGCAGCAGCGAGTCATCGCCTGTTTCTTTCCAGTAACGCCAGATTGCGAGCGCCACGTCGGCACTGATGTGGACCTGCTTGTCGCGGAAATACGTCCGCAGCGGACGCCCGGTGAACACGTCCGTGATGTTGAACAGCGTGCACGCATCGTCGCCCGTGTCCTGGCTCTCCCACGCGTAGAACGCTCCGCGGAACCCGTATTCCTTCGCCTTGCGCCGGGCCCCATCGAGCGTGTGCACGCGGTAGTGCAGGAGCCGCCGCGCCATCTCCGGCTGCGTGTGGCTGAAGAACGGCAGCATGAACATCTCCGTGTCCCAGAAAACGCCGCCCTTGTAGACTTGACCGGAGAGCCCGCGCGCAGGAATCGAGACGCGGTCCGTATGCTCCGGCGCCACGATCAGCAACTGATAGAGACTGTAGCGCAGCGCCAGTTGCGCGTCATCGTCGCCTTCGATGCGCACGTCCGACCGCGCCCAACGTTCGGCCCAGCGCGCCGCGCTCGCCGCAAACAATGCCTCACCACCCAGCGCCCTGGCCGCCCGCGCGCCTGCCAGCGCGGCGCTCGACGCATCGTCACCGAAGCGGAAATTAACGAACCGCCTCACCGTGCACGCGGCTTCTGCGCGCAGCGAATATTGCCGACGGACAAAAATCCCGTCCTTTGCCACCACCGTTGCGCGATTCATCGGCGTCGCCCCGTCAGAGAGCTCCTCCTCCCAAGCGAGCGCGACCGCCACCGGCACGCCTTGTTCCTGCGTCGGTGCGGCGAGCAGCAACGTCTCATCGGGCCCCTCACTCGCCCCAAATCCGGTCAGGTGAGGTCCGTTCAAGTCCCAGACAGCGCCATCCACGCCCGCCTCGATGGTGAGTCGACAAGCGCGAGTCGCTTTCACCCGGCAGTTCGCAAATCCCATGTGCACATCCGTCACGCTGAGGAAGCGGGCGGCCTCCACGGTCACCTCGTTGCCATCAGGCAAGATGTAGGCTGTCTCGCGCCGGTGCACCGCGTGGCGCAGGTCGATCCATTGCCGATGACTCCGCGGCTTCAGGGACAGCGGCGACACCAGTGTCCCGTCGCACCATACGCGGCAGAGAAATGGGTTCGGCGCATTGACCGGCTCGCGCCAGCAGCCGGGCACTTGGTCGTATAGTCCGGCCAAGGTGCAGGCGGCGAGTTGCCCGCGCCCGAATTCGTCCAATGTGCCGCGAACGCCCACTGCACCGTTGCCGATCATGAATCGGCTTCCTTGCTGGTCCAAGGTCGCGGGATCGAAGCAGGACGTCTCGACAGTCCAACCTGGCACGGGATCTTTGAGGAAGGGAAACATGGCAATGACACGCACGCCCCGTCGGTGGAGCACTGCAGCGCGTCCTGCCCACATTGCCGGCGCTCAAATTTCGTCGGCAATCGCTGCCGGCCCGCATCGTGCGTATGGATTCCATTAGGCGAACATACCCGTCGCATGCACGAACCGGACTTAGTCCCGGTTTGCCCGGTGCCCTGAAGGCACTGGCTTACAATCCGCGGCCGGCCCCAAGGTCCACGCGCTTGGTGGCCTCACCGCCGGGGATGCAAGGCACGACGAAAAATCCAGTGCAGTTCCACCGTTCCCTAAAAAACGAAAGCCGCTCACTGATAACAGTAAGCGGCTTAAAACTGGCGGGATGGACGGGACTCGAACCCGCGGCCTTCTGCGTGACAGGCAGACGCTCTAACCAACTGAGCTACCACCCCGAAAATGGGAAAGAGGCCGAAAAGTAGAATCGCACCCTAGCGAGTCAAGCGCTCTTTGGTGGTTCTTGCGCAGAAAGATCACGCAAGGCCGCCAAGGCGCTCCGTCCGTCGATTTCAATCTGAGTCCGCAGCTCCTCGATGTTGGCAAAACGCCGCTCCGGCCGCAGGAAACGCAACCAGCGGACCGTCACCGCATCTCCATAAGTGAGACGCGTGGGGGCCAGCACATGCACTTCCAACCGCGGCTCCGGCGCGGCGGACTCGATCGTCGGGCGCAAGCCCCAGTTGGCCACACCCGGCGCCTCCATCCCGGCCGCATCGGCCACGCTCACGGCATAGACCCCGTGACGCGGCGCGAGATCGGGAGTCCAACGCAGGTTGAGCGTGGGGAAACCGAGCGTGCGGCCGAGTTGCCGGCCCTGCTCGACGCGGCCCGCGGAAAAATACGCATAACCGAGCAAGGCGTTCGCCTCCTCGATTTGCCCGGCAGCGATGAGCGCGCGCAGGCGCGAGCTGCTGATCGGCACGCCGCTGTCGCTGAGCCGCGGCGCGCTGCTCACCGCGAACCCGGCCGCGCGAGCTGCCTCGATCAACAGCGCGATGTCCCCTTCCCGACCGCGCCCGAAGCGAAAATTCTCCCCCACGTAGACGGCTTCGAGCGCGGGCAAGGCTTGCTTGAGCAAGGCCACGAACCCCGCCGCCGTGGTGTCCGCAAAAGCGGTCGTGAACGGATGCTCGACGAGGAAATCGACGCCCAATCCGGACAACAGTTGCCGCTTCACTTCCGGCGGAAAGATCAGCCGCGTCGGATTTTCCGGTCGCAGCACGACGCTGGGATGCGGCGCGAACGTGAGCACGCCGGCGAGGCCCCCGCGGCGGCGGGCCGCCTGCACGGCCGCGCCGATGACCGCCTGGTGGCCGCGATGCACGCCATCGAACATCCCGATGGCGAGATGCACCGGACCGGCGGGCAGCTGCACCCGCGCCAATGCCTCGAAGTGCTCCGCCGCTTTCACAGCGCCACGCGTGGCGCCGCCTCGTGGATGGGGATCAGGCGCTTTTCAAGGTCGGCCAGCGGCATCGTCTCGATCTCCGCCAAAGGCACACACTGGGCGATATTGAAGATGCCGCTGCCCGTGCGGCGCAGCGCCGAAAGGTGGCCGCCGCAACCGAGTTTCTCCCCCAAATCGTTCGCGATGGTGCGGACGTAGGTGCCCTTGGTGCAATGCAAGCGGAAGGTGAACTTGGGCAGCGCCAACCCCAGCAGTTCGAACGCCGCAACCCGGATGAACCGCGGTTCGCGTTCCACTTCCTCGCCTTTGCGCGCCATCTTGTAGAGCGGCACGCCGCCGATCTTCACCGCGGAAAACATCGGCGGCTTCTGATACTGATCGCCGAGGAAGCCCAGCATCGCGGCGCGCAAATCGGCCTCCGTCAGCGGCGGCACCGGGCGCGTCTCCATGACCTCACCCTCCGCGTCCTGCGAATTGGTCGTCACCCCGAGGGTGACCTCGCCTTCGTAGACCTTGTCGAGGCTGATGAGGTATTGGGAAATCTTGGTCGCCTTGCCGACGAGCATGATCAGCAGGCCCGTGGCCATGGGATCGAGCGTGCCGGCATGGCCGATGCGCTGGATCTGGAATTTCCGGCGCAGACGATACACGACGTCGTGCGAGGTCATGCCGGTGGGTTTGTCGACGAGGAGCACGCCCTCGACTTCCTTGGGTGGACGCAGACTCATGAGCGCGAAAGGGCATCCACTTCGCCCAGGCGCCGGGTGAAGGCGGCGACGAGTTGCGGATAAAATTCGTCGAACGATCCCTGCCAGTTCAGACCCGCGGCGCTGGCGTGGCCGCCGCCGTTGAACTGCGCGGCGACAGAGTCCATGCGATAGACTGCATCCTGCGCGCGGAGGCTGGCCTTGATCACGCCAGGGCGCTCCTCGATCAGCGCACCGATGGCGACGCCATCGAGCGAACGCGCATAATCCACCAGCCCTTCGGTGTCCTCGACGGAAGCGCCGACCTCCTCGAAGATTCCGTGCGGAAGCACGCCGATGCAGACGCGGCCCGCGCACTCGAGACGGAGCGAGCCGATGAAGTGCTGGAGGAGCTTGAGCTTGCCGAGCGACTCACGTTCGTAGAGTTCCTGCCCAGCGCGGGCCGGGCTGGCACCGCGGGCGAGCAGCTCGCCGGCGAGCGTGAAGACGCGCTGCGAGGTCGAGGCGAAGCGGAACTGGCCCGTATCGGTCATGATGCCGGTGTAGAGCGCCTGCGCGGAGACGGCGTCGATCGGCAGGCCGGCATCGAGGAAAAAACCGGCCAGCACCTCAGCCGTGGCCGCGCTCGCGGTATCGACGAAGTTGTGCCGGGCGAAGCCGCCATTGGAAATGTGGTGGTCGAAGCACGCGAACGCCTCGGGGTAGAGCTCGCGCATCCGGTCACCAGCGCGGCCCTGGTCGGCGCAATCGGTGAAGACGGCCACACGGCCGTCATGGGCGAGTTGATCGCGTTGGAAGAAAGGCGTGTCGCCGACGAGGAACTTGATGCGCCGGGGCACCGGGTCGGGATTGATGGCGATGGCGTCGATGCCGCGCGCCCGGAGCACGCGGGTCAGCGCGACTTGCGAACCGACGCAGTCCCCGTCGGGGCGCTGGTGTCCGATGACGGCAACGCGACGGCCCTGCAACCCGGCGAGGCAGGCTTGGAAACGCGCCGCGTATTCGGGGTAGTAGCTCATCCCTTCGGGCCTGCTCCCTTGCCCTCGATCTCGTCGATCAGCTGCTCGATGCGCACGGCGCGCTCGCCGGAGAGATCGTGGTGGAACGTGAGCGTGGGCACGTGGCGCATGACGACGTTCTTCGCGACGATCCCGCGAATCTCGACGACTTTCGAGCGCAGCCATTTGCCGGCGCGCGCGATGTCGTCGGGGTCGGAACCGACGACAGTGTAGAAGATTTTGGCCTCGCGCAGGTCGCCGGTCACGTCAGCGCCCGAGATCGTCAGGCGCGTCGCCTCGCTGGTGTAGCGCTTGCGCAGGTAGGCGCTGATCTCGCGCTGGAGCAGCTCGTTGACGCGGAGGAGGCGGTTGGACATGGGCGTTTGATCTCCGATTCCCGATTTCTAGAACGGCTTTGCAGCGCGGGTCGAAAATCGAGAATCCAAAATCGAAAATCAGAGTGAAGCCCTGACCTTCTGGATCTCGTAGCACTCGATCTTGTCGCCGGGCTGGTAGCCGTCGAAGTCGTCGAGCCGGATGCCGCACTCGAGGCCGGCGCGCACTTCGTTGGCGTCGTCCTTGAAGCGGCGCAGCGTGCCGACCTTGCCTTCGAAGAGGATCTCCTTGCCGCGGCGGACGCGGGCGGAGACGTTGCGGGTGACCTTGCCTTCGGTGACGAGGCAGCCGGCGACGAAACCGTGCGAGATGGGGAAGACTTGGCGAACCTCGGCACCGCCGACCTTGTTCTCCTTCAGGTCCGGCTCGAGAAGGTCAGCCATCAGCTCCTTCACGCGGTCGCCGAGCTCATAGATGATGGGGAAATGCTCGATCGTGACGCCGTGGTGCTTGGCGAGCGGCGTGACACCGTTCTCCTGCTTCGTGTTGAAGCCGATGATGACGGACTTCGAGGCGCTGGCCATGAGGACGTCGTTCTTGGTGACGATGCCCACGTCGGCGGCGACGATGTCGAGTTTGACCTTGTTGCTCTTGATGCCTTCGAGGACGTTGCGGACTGCCTCGACCGAGCCGTAGACGTCGGACTTGAGGACGATGCGCAGCACCTTCTCCTGCGTGGCGGCGATGTTGGCAAAGAGCGCGTCGAGGGAAGTGTCCTTAGGCGTCGCGGCAGCCGAGACGGCCTCCTTCTTGACGCGGTGCTCCTCTTCCTCCGCCAGTTTCTCCGCCTCACGCGCGTTCTTCACGGCGGTGAACTTCATGCCGGAGTCGGGCGTGCCGGACCAGCCGATGACGCGCACGGGGGCGGACGGCGGGGCTTCCTTCAGGTTCTCGCCCTTGTCGTCGAACATCGCGCGGACCTTGCACCAGTGCGGGCCGCACACGAGGGCGTCGCCGACGCGGAGCGTGCCGCGCTGGACGATGACGGTCGCCAACGGACCGCGGCCGACGTCGACCTGGGATTCGATGACGATGCCGCTGGCCTCGGCCTTCGGGTTGGCCTTGAGGTCGAGCACCTCGGCGTTGAGCAAAATGTAATCGAGCAGCTCGGTGATGCCCTGGCCCTTGATGGCGGCGACGGGCACGGTGATGGTGTCACCGCCCCAATCCTCGGGCGCGATGCCGCGCTCCTGGAGTTGGCCCTTGACGCGGTCGAGGTTGGCGCCCTTCACGTCCATTTTGTTCACCGCGACCATGATCGAGACCTTGGCGTTCTGGGCGTGTTTCAGCGCCTCGTCGGTCTGCGGCATGAACCCGTCGTCGGCCGCGACGACGAGCACCGCGATGTCGGTGACGTCGGCACCGCGCGCGCGCATCTTAGTGAAGGCGGCGTGGCCGGGCGTGTCGAGGAACGTGATCTTCTTGCCGTTGTGCTCGATCTGGTAGGCACCGATGTGCTGCGTGATGCCGCCAGCCTCGCCGGCGGCGACGTTCGCCTTGCGGATGGCGTCGAGCAGCGAGGTCTTGCCGTGGTCGACGTGACCGAGAATGCAGACCACCGGAGGACGCGGGGCGAGGTTCTTGATGTCTTCCTCACGCGCCTTCTCCTCCTTGGACTTCTTGTCGTCCTCTTTCTTCGCCGCGACCGCGGCCGGCTGGGCCTCGCCGCGATGCTTGATCTCGAGGAGGAAGCCATGCTTCTCGGCCAGCTTGGTGGCCACCGCCTCGTCGATCGACTGGTTCATCGACGCGAAGATGCTCATCTCCATGAGCTCGGAGATGAGTTTGAAGGGCTTCAGGCCAAGCGCGACGGCGAAGTCGCGGACGATGATCGGCGGCTTGAGATGGATGATCTTGATCCCGCCTTCCTCGGTGACAGTGACGGAGGAAGTTGTCGGCGTGGCCGGAGGCGCGGGCGGGGCCTTGAAGGACGGCGCGGGCGGCGGCGCGGGACGGGCGGCGGACGGCGGGGGCGGCGGCGCGACCGGAGCCTTCGCGATCGGCGCGGGCGGCGGCGTGGGTTTCACGGGCGCCGGGATCGGTGCCGGCGCGGCGACCGGAGCCGGAGCGACGGGACGCGGAGCCTGGGCTGCCGGCGGGACCGGTGCAGCGGCGCGCGGCGGGGGCGGCGGCGCGGCCTTGAAAGTGACGGCGGGCGGCAGTGGCGGCGTTTTCGGCGCGGACACAGGCGCAGGTGCAGCGGGCGCGGCGACCGGGGCTGGCGCGGGCGGCGGCACGAGGGCGGCGGCAGCAGCGGCACGCGCAGCGGCGGCGGCCTTCGCGGCTTCCTCCTTCTCGCGCGCGACATCCTGCGCGCTCTTCACGAAGACGCCGGCGGGGAGCTTGACCTTGGGCGTCTCGTCGGCGGCGACCTCCGCCTCGACGGGAGTCTCGGCGGGAGCGGGAGCGGCGGCGGCGGCCTGGGCGCCCCAGTGCTTCTCGATCTCGTCGTAGTAGATTTTGCTGACCGTGCTGGAAACCGACTTGGTGTCCGCCGAGACAAAGCCCTGCTCCTTGAGCCAGGAGAGCATCTCCTTGGCCTCAACCTTGTATTGTTTAGCGATCTCGTGAATGCGGGCGCTCATTAAGTGGTCAGTGTGTCAGTGTAGAAATGCGGGACGAAACGCAGGGAAGGATTCAGACTTGGGGGCCGGCGACCTTGCCGATCACGCCTTGGGCCTCGTCTTCGGAGAAGCCCATGTCGACGAGGTCGGAGGCATCGACACCTTCGAAGGCGGCGGGAGAGTTGATGCCGTTGGCGACGAGGCGCTCGGCGATGGCGGGCTCGAACGCGAAGGCGCCGACGAGGGCGCTGATGGCTTGGGCGCGGGGATCGGAGGCGGTGGCCTTCCACTCCTCGATGTCCAAGCGCCAGCCGACGAGGCGGGAGGTGAGGCGCGCGTT
>JAMPXH010000117.1 GCA_023701285.1 Candidatus Didemnitutus sp. | reverse complement strand
TCGACCACAACGAGGACCTCACCTACTCGACCGATTTCCGCTCCGTCTACGCCACCGTGCTCGACCGCTGGCTCCACTGCGACGCCCAGGCCGTGCTCGGGACCAAGCACAAGGTCCTCGACTTCGTCCGCCGCGGCGCGTCGTGAGCGCCCGCGGGCCGATCGTCGCGGACGCAGGCTCGACTTTGATGTAGTGCGCCCTGCGAACAGGTGGCGGCGCTCGTCCCGAGCGCCGTGGCGCAAGGCGGCCGTCGAGGACGACGGCCGCTACCGCGCTTCACGGCTGCACAATTTTCTTCAACTCCCCTGCCCGGGCTTCCGCTCCTGCTTCGGAGCTTGGACTCGGGGGCCCTTGGCCGCCGCACATCCGGCCCGCTCCGCGGCTTGGAGCACCTCGGGCAGCCGCTGCTTCGCCGCGGCGTAGCCTGCCGCCTCGATCTCGATCATGCGCTTCGTGTCGAACATCGAGATGCCGACCACGTCCGCCGGCTGGATCACCACATCGCAGAGCGCGAAGTCCGCCCGGGCTTTGTGAAACATGCCGATCTCGAGCGCCCGCTCGAGCACGGCGAGGGAGGAGCCGAGGTCGCCGGGCGTCAGCTCCCGCAACGGGCTGACGTGCGAACCAATCAGGCAGTCGCAGTATCCGTGGATCAGCCGCGCCGGGAAATTATCCACGATGCCGCCGTCTCCGTAGCTGCGTCCGTCGATCTCGAGCGGGGCGTAGACCATCGGCACGCTCGCCGAGGCGACGATCGCCCGCACCACCGGACCGCGGTCGAAGATCCGCGGCTCGCCGCTCAGCAGGTCGGTGGCGACCACGAACAGGCGCCGCGGGAGCGCCGCGAAGGAATCCACCGGGAAGTAGCGGCTGAAAATCTCCACGTATTTCGCCGAGTCGATGAAACCCGGTTTGCCGAAGGCGAGCTTCGTGACCCGCAGCGGATCGGTCTCGAGGAACACGTCGAGGATCTCGCGCGGCGAACGCCCGGCCGCATACAGCGCGCCGACGAGGGCGCCGGCGCTGGTCCCGGCAACCCATTGCGGCTCCACGCCCGCTTCAAGCAACGCGCGCAGGACGCCGATGTGCGCGACGCCGCGCACGCCGCCGCCCGAAAGCACGATGCCGATCTGGGATTCGTCGCCTGCGGTTTCAGCCATGTTGTCCAGCGTAGTCAGACCGGGCGTGCGCGCGAGCCGCCCGTCGATCCGAGAGCAGGATCACGCTCCGTCC
The DNA here is from genome assembly GCA_023701285.1 of Candidatus Didemnitutus sp. Taxonomy (GTDB): domain Bacteria; phylum Verrucomicrobiota; class Verrucomicrobiia; order Opitutales; family Opitutaceae; genus Didemnitutus. The sequence continues at coordinate 9,651 of JAMPXH010000117.1, read as the reverse complement.
GCCACACCGTTCAGGGTTTGCCGATGCCGTGGGCGCGGAAGCCGATCTGCCGCAGCGCGGCGAGGTCGACGATGTTGCGCCCGTCGAACAGGAAGGCCGGCTTCGGCATCGCCTCGTAGATTTTCCGGTAATCGAGCTGCTTGAACTCATCCCACTCAGTGACGATGGCGACGGCGTGCGCCCCGGCGCAGGCCTCGTAGGCGGAGTGCGCGATCGTCAGGCGCGGGTCGTTGGCGCCCTTGCCGAGCACATCGTGCAGGATTTCCTCGGCCGGCACCTTCGGATCGTAGACGCACACCTTCGCGTGCTCCGCGAGCAGGTCGCGGCAGATGTTGATCGCGGCGGATTCGCGCGTGTCGTTGGTGTCCTTCTTGAAGGCGAAACCGAGCACGGCGATTTTCTTGTCGGCGACGGTGTTGAAGAGCTCGCGCACGATGCGGTTGGCGAAGCGGCGCTTCTGCCAGTCGTTCATCGCCACGACCTGATGCCAGTAGGCGGCGACCTCGGGCAGGCCGAAGCTCTCGCAGAGATAGGTCAGGTTGAGGATGTCCTTCTGGAAACAAGAACCGCCGAAACCGACGGAGGACTTGAGGAATTTGGGACCGATGCGGCTGTCCTTGCCGATGGCGTGGGCGACCTCGTCGACGTCGGCGCCGGTCGCCTCGCAGAGGGCGGAGATGGAGTTGATTGAGGAGATGCGCTGCGCGAGGAAGGCGTTGGCGACGAGCTTGGAGAGCTCCGACGACCAGAGGTTGGTCGTGATGACGCGGTCGCGCGGCACCCAGCGGGCGTAGATGTCGGCCAGGACCTTGACCGCGGCATCGCCTTCCGGCGAACGCTCGCCGCCGATGAGCACGCGGTCGGGGTTGTTCAGGTCGGCGACGGCGGTGCCTTCGGCGAGGAACTCGGGATTGGAGAGCACCTGGGCCTGCAGGCCGTTGCTGTTGGCGGCGAGGATGGTGCGGATCGACTCGGCAGTCTTCACCGGGATGGTCGACTTCTCGACGATGATCTTCCGGCCCGTCGCATGCTGGGCGATCGTGCGCGCCACCGACTCGATGTAGCGCAGGTCGGCCGCGCGGCCGGCGCCGACGCCGTAGGTCTTGGTGGGCGTGTTGACCGACACGAAGATCATGTCTGCGGTCTTGATCGCGGCGACCACGTCGGTCGAGAAATGCAGGTTGCGGCCGCGCGCCTCGCGCACGACGGCATCAAGGCCGGGCTCGTAGATCGGCAGCTGGTCGCTGTTCCAAGCCGCGATGCGCGCGGCGTTCATGTCGACGACCGTGACCTGGATGTCCGGGCACTTCTGGGCGATCATCGCCATCGTGGGACCGCCGACGTAACCCGCGCCAATGCAACAGATTTTCATGGATAAGAGCGTGTAGGTTGCCGCCCGACAGAGCGGAATCCAAGGACGATTTTGAGGGGAGGTCGCAATGCGGTCGGCGCAGGCAGCGGGCGGGCGAAACAGGCTCGCCGGCGCACGTTGCACGGCGCACCGCGCACGGCGCGCGCGAACATAAAAAAGCCGGGCCTCACGGCCCGGCCGGAAATGCGCGGGTTAAGCCGGTGCTCAGGCCGGACTCGGGGCTGGCGTCGGCGTGTCGCCGGCGGATTCCGAGGCGGAATTGGCGCGGTCAGCGGGCTTGGCAGCGTCCTTGGCCACGGGCTTCACGGTGAGGATGGGCGACTTGATCTCGCCGTGCTGCAGGATCTCGAGGACATGCTTGCCCTCAATGGTCTCGTGCTCGAGCAAGGCTTGGGCGATCTTATCGAGCGCGGCGCGGTGATCGCCGATGATTTGCTGGGCGCGCTTGTATTCGCCGCTGATCAGGTCGGAGACGGCGGCGTCGATCTTGCGGGCAGTATCCTCGCTGAGGTGCTCGGAGCGGGTGATGTCGCGGCCGAGGAAGACCGTGTCCTGATTATTGCCCATCGCGACCGGGCCGAGCTCGCTCATGCCGTAATCGCAGACCATCGCGCGGGCGATGCGGGTCGCCTGCTTGATGTCGCCGTAGGCGCCGTTGGAGAGGTCGCCGGTGACCAGTTCCTCGGCAATGCGGCCACCCATCGCCATGGCGATCTGGTTGAGCAGCTTTTTCTTCGGCTGGGTGAGGATGTCCTTCGTCGGCAGGTAGGTGGTGCTGCCGAGGCTCTGGCCGCGCGGGATGATCGTGACCTTGTGCACGGGCATCGTGCCGTCATCGAGCACGGCCTGCACGATGGCGTGGCCGGCCTCGTGCCAAGCGACGAGACGCTTCTCGGCATCGTCCATGACGCGGCGGCGCGAGAGGCCCCAGAGCACCTTGTCACGAGCCTCGTCGATATCGGCCATCTCGACCTTCTTCTTGTTGCGGCGGGCGGCGAGGAGCGCGGCCTCGTTGAGGAGGTTGGCCAGCTCGGCGCCGGAGAGACCGGGCGTGCCGCGGGCGATGACCGGGAGGTCGACGTTGTCGGCGAGGGCGATCTTGCGGGCGTGCACGCGGAGGATCTGCTCCCGGCCGTTGATGTCAGGCAGATCGATGGAGACCTGGCGGTCGAAGCGGCCCGGACGCAGCAAGGCGCTGTCGAGCACGTCGGGGCGGTTGGTCGCCGCGATGATGATGATACCTTCCTGGGTGTCGAAGCCGTCCATCTCGACGAGGAGCGAGTTGAGCGTCTGCTCCCGCTCGTCGTTGCCACCACCGAGACCCGCGCCGCGCTGCCGGCCGACGGCGTCAATCTCGTCGATGAAGATCAGGCAGGGCGCGTTCTTGCGGCCCTGCTCGAACATGTCGCGCACGCGGCTGGCGCCGACGCCGACGAACATCTCCACGAAATCCGAGCCGCTGATCGAGAAGAACGGCACGTCGGCCTCCCCGGCGATGGCCTTGGCGAGGAGCGTCTTGCCGGTGCCCGGAGGACCGACCATGAGGATGCCCTTGGGGATGCGGCCGCCGATCTTCTGGAACTTCTTCGGATCGCGCAGAAACTCGACGACCTCGGAAACCTCCTCCTTGGCCTCATCGCAACCGGCGACATCGGCGAACGTGAGGCGGTCCTTCTCGCGCGTGAGCAGCTTGGCGCGGCTCTTGCCGAAGCTGAGCGCGCCCTTGCCGGCGTTGCGCAGCTGGCGCACGAAGAGGAAATAGAGCAGGCCGATGACGATGATGAACGGCAGGATGTTATAGAGCAGCTGCGTCATCGCCGTCTGCGCGGGCTTCTCGGTGAAGACCAGCGAGCGCTGCAGGCGCTCGAAATTCGCATCGGTGAGGCGGCCGTTGGCGACGAAGCTCTTCGTCAGGCCCGTCTCGTTGCGCAGGTTGGCCTCCTTGGCCTCGCCGGAGACCGAGTAGAAATCGCGGCCGGCCGACGGGTCCGGGCGGATGTAGCCTTCGACGACCTTGCCCTGCTCCGCCAGTTCGACGACCTGCTGCATCTTCAGCATGGCGGGCTGCGGGGTCTTGGTGGGGTTGAAATAGAACAGCGCCACGATCGCCGCGATGATCGCCAGCCAGATCAGCATGACCTTCGGCTGAAAGCTCTCAGGCGGGAGGTTTTTCAGCGGGCGGCGTTTCTTGTTTTCGTCGGGTTCGGACATGCGGAAGGTATTTTGGGACTGGTCGGCGAACGTGGAGGTTCCACCCGGATAAGTCAAACGCCCGGCAGGAGGAATTTCGCCCGGAAATCGGAACGGATTCAGGCCGACTGCAACTCGAGCCGGCCGGCGCGCAGAACGGCGAACGCGCTGCGCCCGAGGCTGAAGCGCGCGGGCCGGCCGCGCCGGACCAACGCCAGCAATTGCTCGAAGCCTTGGCGCGAAAGATCGGTGTCCGGACGATGGCGCAACAGCCACCGATGCAGGGCCCGCCGCCAGAGCGCGAGCGGTTTGTCCGCCAGCGACGCCACCAGCAGACGGCCGCGCCGGTCGAACACCGCCAAGCCATCCAGCCAAGCCTCGAGCGCGGCATCGTCCTCTTCCAACCGCTCGCGGGACAACGCCACCCCGCCCAACACATCGCGACCGGCCGCACGCTGCCAAGCCGGCAGCACGCTCCGGCGGACGCGGTTGCGAAAATACGCCCCGGTCGCGTTCGTAGCGTCCTCACGCCAAGCGATCCGCGCCGCGCGCAGGGCGGCCACGAGATCGCGCTTGGCGAGCGTGAGCAGCGGGCGCAGACGCAGTTCGCCCGGCCTGGCCTGCACCGGGCGCGGGGCCGCGAGACCGGCCGTGCCACTGCCGCGCGCGAGGCGCATGAGCAGCGTCTCCGCCACATCGTCCTGCTGGTGCGCGAGCCAGAGCACGCGCGCGCGGCGACGCTTCATCTCGCGGACGAAGAAAGCCTGCCGCGCCGTGCGCGCCTCGGCCTCACTCGGTGCTTTTGGCACGTCGCGCCACTCGCCCACCCGACCGCGAATCCCAAGCGCGGCGCAGACTTGGAGACAGAAACGCGCGTCGGCCGCAGCGGCCCGGCCGCGCAGACGATGGTTGAAATGCAGCGCGACCAACTGCCGGCGCCGATCCGGCCAGTGCGCCCACAGCACCAGCAGCAGCGCGAGCGAATCGGCGCCGCCCGAGAAGGCGACGCACCAAGGTCCGCGCGCGCGAGGGCCGCGCACCGCGTCGAGCGCGGCGGGATGCAGGCGGGCAATCGGCAACAGCTCGGCCAGCCGCAACGCGCGGGCGGGCAAGTCGGCGAGTCGGGTTGGCCGGGGCATGGGATGGCTCGGCCGCGCGACGGGAGGACGGCGGGCGCCGCTCAGCGGAAGCTGAGGAACTCCTTGCCGAAGTAAGGCACGAGCGCGGCGGGGATTTTCACGCGGCCGTCAGCCTGGAGATTGTTCTCCAGCAAGGCGGCGAGCACGCGCGGCACGGCGAGGCCGGAGCCGTTGAGCGTGTGCACGAGCTCGGGCTTGCCCGTTTCCTGATTGCGGAAACGGATCTGCGCGCGACGCGCCTGGAAGGATTCGAAGTTTGAGCAGCTCGAGACCTCGAGCCAGCGTTTCTGGCCGGCGGCCCAGACCTCGAGGTCGTATTTCTTCGACTGCGAGAAGCCGAGATCGCCACCGCACATCAGCAGCACGCGGTAAGGCAACTCGAGCTTGCGCAGCAGGCGCTCGGCGTCGTCGCGGAGCGCGTCGAGCTCCTCGTAGCTGCGCGTCGGATGCACCCACTTGAGCAACTCGACCTTGTCGAACTGGTGCAGGCGGTTCAGCCCGCGGACGTCCTTGCCGTAGCTGCCCGCCTCGCGGCGGAAACACGGCGTATAGGCGCAGCGTTTGATCGGCAACACGTCCTCCTCGACGATCTCGTCGCGGAAGAAATTGGTGAGCGGCACCTCGGCGGTCGGCACCGCGAAAAGGCGGTCCGGCGTCGTCTCATACATCTGCCCCTCCTTGTCGGGCAGCTGGCCGGTGGCCGTCGCGCTGGCGGCGTTGACGAAGATCGGCGGCGCGACCTCGGTGTAGCCGGCCTTCACGTCCTCATCCAGGAAGAACTGCAGCAGTGCGCGCACGATCTTGGCGCCGTCGCCGACGTAGAACGGAAAACCCGCACCCGTGACCTTGGCGCCGCGTCCGAAGTCGAGCAGGTTCTCGAAGCCCTTGATTTCCCAATGCGGCTGCGCGGCGGGCGACACGGCGTTCACGTCGCCGTGCGTGGCGAACACGACGTTCTGCTCCGGCGTCCTGCCCTCCGGCACGGTGGCGTGCGGGAGATTCGGCAGCGTGAGCATGGCGGCGTGCCATTTCTCCTCGACCGCCTTGAGGCCCTCCTCGCGCGCCTTCACGTCGGCGGAGACGGCCTTCATCTCCTGGACCTTGGCGAGGAACTCCGGGGAACCCTTCTTGAGCGCGACCATCTCGTTGTTGGCCGCCTTCTGCTTCGCGCGGAGCTGCTCGACCTCGCCGAGCTGCGAACGCCAGGCCGCATCGATGGCCAGCACGGCGTCGAGGTCGACGTCGAGGTGCTTCTTGGCGATGGCCGCGCGCACGAGGTCGGGCGATTCACGGAGGAGTTTGGGATCGAGCATAAGGAGAGGGAGTAGATGACGGTTTGGCGGCGGCAACCAAACCGAAAATTGGGCGCGTCAGGGCGTCGGCAGGGCACCCGTCTGCGCCTCGATGCGGCGGAAGCGTGCGAAGACCTCCTTGGCCGGCAGCAGGCGCAGGTCGCCGACCGGGGCCTGGATGGCGTGGTTGGTCGCGGAGGTGAGCGGATAGGGTCCGCGCACCTGCGGATCGGTGGGCCCGAAGATGCCGATCGTGCGCGCGCCCATGGCGGCGGCGAGATGCATCGCGCCGCTGTCGTTGGAGAAGACCCAGTCGGCCGCGCTGATCAGTGAGGTGAGTGAGGTCAGGCTGGTGTTGCCCGTGAGATTGAGAAAGGCGCCGTCCGGGAAGGCCTCGCGGCAGGGCTGGTAATGCGTGCCGGCCCACACGACCTTGCGGCCGCACTCGCGCACAAGCAGCGAAGCGAGCGCGCCGAAGCCATTCCACTTGCGTTCCTCGCGACCGCTGTCGGGGAACATCAGCACCGGACGCTGCCCGCGCCACGGTTCCATGAACGAGAGCGTGAGCTTGCTGCCGTGCCGAAATTCCAGCGGCCCAGCCAGCCGCGGCTCCGCTCCCAGCACCGGACAGAAACCGAGCAACCGCTCCAACGGGTGCACCGGCGGCTCCGGCGCGGCGATGGTGGAATCGTAGAAAAACGTCGCTCCCTCGCGCGCGTCGGCGCGGCCGATCTTCCGCTGCGCGTGGGTCCATTTCAGCATCAGCCCCGAGCGCAGCAGGCCCTGCATGTCCAGCACCGCGTCGAACCGGTGCTGCCGCACCTCGCGCATCAACGCGAAGAACCCGCGCACACCGCCGTGCCGGCGGAAGACGAACACCCGGTCCACCGTCGCGCTCGCGCGCACCAGCGGCGCGAAGATGTCGCGCACGATCCAGGAAACCTGCCAGTCCGGCTGCTGCGCCCGCAACGCGCCGACCACCTGCAAGCCGTGGGCGATGTCGCCGAGGGCGGAGGGCTGGATGACGAGGAGCTGACGCATGACGCCATCGTGCGACTGCGCGCGCGACGTTGGCAAGCCGTCCGTGAGTCGCGCGCGTCCCGCCCGCTCAGCGCCAGTGCTCGGCGACCCAGGCCGTGGGCAGCGCACGGCGCAGCAGGCCCTTGCGGTGCCCGTGGATGGCGTCGGGCGGGTTGGGCGTGCCGTGGAAGATCACGATGCGCGCGCCCGCGGGCAGCGCGGGGGCCTTGACGAGATTGAGGGGGAACTTCGGCAGGCAGCCGTATTTGAAGCTCACGCACCACTCCTTCGGCCAGTAGGTCAGCAGGCCCTTGCGGTGCATCTCGCGCGTCAGGTATTCCTGCTCGTTGCGCACCTCGTTCTTCACGCGGTCGATGTTCTTGAGGAAGTAATCGAGGATCTCCGGGTGCTTGGTCGCCTCGAACCGATAGACGGAGGAATTGCCCGTGATGCGCCACGGCTTCGCCCAGTCGTGAATGATGCAGAACTCGCCCGGATGGTCGAAGAACGGGTCGATCGAGTCCGTGATCACGACGTCGAGGTCGATGAAGAGCGTCGGCCCCGTCAGGTCGAACAGCGGCGCGCCGAAGGTCGAGAGCTTGCGCCAGCCGCGCTCCTTGTCCGGCGGCAGGTTCATCGGCGGCAGCGGCAGCACCTCGATGCCCGGCCCGAGACCGGTGCCGTCATCCGTGAAACACACGAAACGGTGCGGCCGCCGCAGGTGGCGCGTGAGCATCGAGCGGAGCCGATTGACGTAGTCGGCGCCGTATTTGGTGCCCCACTTCATGCAGATGACATTGACCATGGCGGTGCGTGTTAGCGGCTGGGGCGGCGCTTGGACAGAGCGAAATGCAAGCCGCCGCCCCGCGCTTGCCAAGCCGCGCCCCGCCCTGCCAGCGTCCGCCGATGCGTGCCACGGGCCAGCGTCTCCACCTCACCGGCGGCCGGGGCCGTCTCGCGGCGCTGGTGGCGGAGCGATTCCGCGCCTCCGGCCACGAAGTCCGGCTCTACTCGCGCACCGCCACCGACGGCTGGCACGATCTGCGCAAGTTGGAGAATCCCGCGACGCTCGGGCCCGGCGACAGTCTGTTGCACCTCGGCTGGAGCACGTTGCCCGCCACGTCGGAGCGCGACCCGGGCGGAGAATGGCAACGCGACCTCCCGCTGCTGCAACGCCTGCTCGACGCCACCAGTGCCAGCGCCGCGCGCGCGGGCGAGCTGCCGCATTTCGTGTTCTTTTCCACCGGCGGCGCCGTTTACGGCAACGCCCCCGGCCGTCCGAACCGCGAGGACGACGCCTGCCAGCCCATCGGCCACTACGGGCGCGCCAAGCTCGCCGCCGAGGAAATCGTCCGCGCCCACGCCGCCCGCAACGGCCTGCCCTGCGCGATCCTGCGCATCTCGAATCCCTACGGCTACCCCGTCGATCCGGCGCGCATGCAGGGCATCGTCCCCCACGCGCTGCGCTGCGCACTGAGCGGAGACGTGCTGACCTTGTGGGGCGACGGCTCGGCGCGGAAGGATTTCCTCCATTACACCGACTTTCTCTCCGGGCTGGAACTGGCGCTCGCCCGGCGGCTCGACGGCACGTTCAACCTCTGCGCCGGCGAATCCCACACCATCCGCGAGGTGCTCGACTTGGTGCAACGCGAGACCGGCCGGACCATCGCCGAGCAGCGGGCCGAGGCGCCCGCGTGGGACGTGCACGACAGCCGCCTGAGCAATGATCGTTTCTGCGCCGCCACCGGCTGGCGCCCGCTCGTGCCCCTCACGGAAGGCATCCGCCGGGCGGCGCGAAGCCACGGCACAGGCGGCGCGGTGTGAGCGCGCCGTCCGCGCGGCCGGCCAAGCCATTCTTGCCATGCCGCGCGCCATGCGCCCACACTGCGCGGCCATTCCACCATGTTCCGCGCCTCCGCCATCGCCGCCCTGCAAGCCCGGTTGACCGCCACCTGGCATGAGCTCGCCCCCGCCGCCACGGGAGACGGCTTCGACCGCCTCGTGACGGAGAACCACCTGCGCAATTTCCAGCTCTGGCACGAGGAGGACGTCGCCCGCCGCGACGACCTCGGCGCCGAATCCGTCTATCGTGCCAAGCGCGCCATCGACCGCTACAATCAGGAGCGCAACAATTTCATCGAGGAGATGGACAAGGCCATCGTCGCGGCCCTCCAGCCCGCCGCCGACGGCTGCCCGCGCAACTCCGAGACGCCCGGCATGATCGTCGACCGCCTCTCGATCCTCGCATTGAAGGAATACCACATGCACGAGGAGACCGTGCGCCCCGACGCCAGCGAGGCGCACCGCGGAAAATGCGCGGAGAAGCTCGCGCGCATCCGCCAGCAGCGCACCGACCTCACGGCCGCGCTGGAGGAACTGCTCGCCGACGTCGTCGCGCGCCGCCGCACGTTCTCGGTCTATTACCAGTTCAAGATGTATAACGACCCGGCGCTGAACCCGCAGCTCTACCGCCACGCGGCCAAACCCAGCGGCGCATGAGCCGCGCCAGCGAGCAGACCCGACTCTGGACCCCGAACCACGGGCCGATGTGGGCCGTGCTCGGCTTGTTCCGCCTGTTGCACGAACTCAGTTGGCCGGAAAAACGCCGCCTCGCGCGCGGCCTCGGCTGGTTCATCTT
>JAMPXH010000116.1 GCA_023701285.1 Candidatus Didemnitutus sp. | reverse complement strand
TCACTGCCCGTGACCGAGGAGATGATCCGCCACCAGCCCCGCTGGCTGCGCGACCAGCGTAACAGCTGGCACGGCGTGGATTTCCCCTACCACAGCGACCTCGACATCGACGCCTACTACAAGGCCTACGGCGAGACCCTCAGCGCCGTCGACGACAGCGTCGGCCGCGTGCTCGACCAGCTGGAGAAGATGGGCGTGCTCGACGACACGCTCATCGTCTACATGGGCGACAACGGCTTCATGTTCGGCGAGCACGGCCTGATCGACAAACGCGTCGCCTACGAGCCGTCCATCCGCGTGCCGCTGCTCATGCGCGCGCCGAAATTGATCCAGCCCGGCACCGTCGTCGACGAGGTAGTGGCCAACATCGACATCGCCCCCACGGTGATGGACGTGATGGGCCTCCGGCCCGCCGCGCACTTCGACGGACGCACCCTCACGCCGCTCCTCCGCGGCGAAAAGGTCCCGTGGCGCGATTATTTCCTCTACGTCTACTACTGGGAACGGAACTACCCGCAGAGCCCGACCGTCTTCGCCCTGCGCGGCGACCGCTACAAGTTCATCACCCACTACGGCCTCTGGGACAGCGACGAACTCTACGACTTGCAGGCGGACCCCGACGAGATGAAGAACCTCATCCACGATCCCGCGCACCAGCGGACGGTCGCCGCGATGACCCGGCGACTCTACGCGATGATGGAGGAACTCGGCGGCATGCAGATCCCGCTCAATCCTCCCGCCGGTGAGATCAACCACCTGCGCCTCCGCTCCCGCGGCGGCGAGCAGGCCGCCGACTTCCCGCAGGCCCTGATCACCGACGGCCCGGTCGGACCCTGAGCCACTCATGCCGTTGGACGTGATTCCCGACTGATGAGCTCCCGACAATTGGGTGGTTGCCGCTGTCCCAGCGGCGACAGGCGTCGGTAGGGACACCGACGCCACCTGCTGCATGATTCCGGCTGAGCGTCCGCCGCGGGCCTGCCGCGCTCGTCACCGGCCGGCGGCGGGTGGGGAAGGGCCAGCGAACTGCATCTTCACTTCATTTTGAATTGAACATTGGGGCGCAATCTGGCCTGCTGCGTGAAACCCACGATGGCAGTGCCCCTCAAGTCCTCAGCCCCGACCGTGACTGACCGCGTGCCGTCCGACCTCGTGGTCGTGGGCGGGCGGCCCGAATCGGTGGTGCAATTCGAGGCCCAGGTGGTGGATTTCTTCGTCGGCGCGGCCGAGCTGCTCGGGGTGCCCAAGTCCGTGGCGGTGATCTACGGCATCGTGTTCGCCTCGGCGCAACCGCTGAGCTTCGCCGACATCGCTGCCCGGGCGAACCTGAGCAAGGGCTCGATCAGCCAGGGCCTGCGGGTGCTGCGCGAGGTGGGGGCCTTGAAGGAGGTCTCGACCGCGGCTGATCGCGCCGAGCTGTTCATGCCCGACACGGAGATGCGCCAGCTCATCGCGCACTTCCTCGAGTCGCGGGTGGAGAAGCACCTCGATTCCGGCAAGCGCCGCATGCAGGGCTTCGCCCCTTCGCTCGAAGGCTACACCGCCGCCGAACAGAAGATTCTCCGCCAGCGCCTGCAGAAGCTCCAACGTTGGCACGACCGCACCAGGGCGCTCCTGCCCGTCATCCGCACTTTCCTCAAGCTCGGCGTCTGACCCCGCCGCTTCCGGCCCATGGCCGACCGCTCCCATGTTCTCCCTTGCCGCCCGCCTCGTCCCGAAGCGATGGGGCGAAGCTCGCGGCGGGCGTTCCTTTCAGTCGCATAACGCGCAACTCACATGAACATCAAACGTGTCAAGATCTACGGTGCCGGTTCCATCGGCAACCATCTCGCCAATGCCGCGCGCGCGGTCGGCGCCGACGTCGTCGTGGTCGACGTCAGCGAGGCCGCGCTCCAGCGCATGAAGACCGAAATCTATCCCATGCGCTACGGCAGCTGGGATGCGGCCATCCAGCTGTGCACGCCCGCCAGCGAGCCCAAGGGCGGCTTCGACCTCATCTGCATCGGCACGCCGCCGGCCTACCACCTCCCGCTGGCGCTCGCCGCGGTGAAGGAGCAGCCCAAGGCCATCCAGATCGAGAAGCCCCTCTGCGCCCCGTCGCTGGAGCTCGCCGACGACATCGCCCGCGAAGCCGCCGCCGCCGGCGTGAAGGTCTTCATCGGCTACGACCACGTCGTCGGCCGCTCCGCGCGCAAGCTGCAGGACCTCCTGCGCGAGAAGGTCGTCGGCGAGGTCGCGACCTTCGACGTCGAATTCCGGGAGCACTGGGGTGGCATCTTCAAGGCGCATCCCTGGCTCAGCGGCCCGGCCGACAGCTACCTCGGCTTCTGGGAAGCGGGCGGTGGCGCCAGCGGCGAACACTCGCACGCCCTCAACTTCTGGCAGTTCATCTCGCATCAGCTCGGCCACGGCCGCGTCAGCGAGGTCGACGCCATGCTCACCTACGTCCGCGACGGCAAGGCCCACTACGACAGCCTCTGCCTGCTGCACCTGCGCACCGAGGACGGTTTCACCGGCCGCGTCGTGCAGGATGTCGTCACGCAGCCGGTCAAGAAATGGGCCTTCATCCAGGGCACCGCCGGCACGCTTGAGTGGCACAACGGCTACAACCCCCAGGGCGACGCCGTCATTCTCAAGAAGGTCGGCCAGCCCGCCGAGCTCACCGAGCTGCCCAAGCGCCGCCCCGATGACTTCATCGAGGAGATGAAGCACATCGACGCCTGCCTGCAGCCCGGCGCCGCCCCGTCGGTCATGTCGCTCGAACGCGGCTTGGAGACGATGCTCGTGGTCGCCGCGGCCCACCTCTCGGAGAAGACCAAGCGCCGCGTGAAGATCGACTACACCAAGGGTTGGTCGCCCGCCGCCCTCAGTCCCCTCTGAGCCCCATACCCCCCGGCCCCCCTGAACCTATGAACACCTCCTTTGATTTCCGCGATGTCTACGTCTTCGACCTGGCCAACAACCACCAGGGCGACGTGGAGCACGCGTTGCGCATCATCGAAGAAGTCGGCGCGGTCGTCCGCGCCCGCGGCGTGCGCGGCATCTTCAAGTTCCAGTTCCGCCAGCTGGACACCTTCGTCCATCCCGCACACCAGCAGAACAGTCCCAACAAGCACATCCCGCGCTTCCTCAGCACGCGGCTGGGCAAGGAAGACTTCCGCCGCCTGACCGAGGCCGTGCGCCGCGCCGGCATGATCACCATGTCGACGCCCTTCGACGAGGAGTCGGTCGACCTCATCGACGAGCTCGGCATCGAGGTCGTCAAGGTCGCCAGCTGCTCCGCGCTCGACTGGCCGCTGCTGGAGAAGATCGCGACCTACACCAAGCCCGTGATCGTCTCCACCGGCGGGCTGAAGCTCGACGACATCGACGACCTCGTCAGCTTCCTCGACCACCGCCGCGTCCACTTCGCGCTGATGCACTGCGTCTCGATCTACCCGACGCCGGACCACCAGCTCGAGCTGAACCAGATCGAGGTCATCCGCAACCGCCATCCCTCCAAGGTGGTCGGCTTCTCCACCCACGAGGTGCCCGACGAGCTCGGCGCCGCCATGATCGCCATCGCCAAGGGCGCCAAGCTGCTGGAGCGCCATGTCGGCATCGCGACGGACAAGATCAAGCTCAACGCCTACTCGTCCACGCCCGCGCAGGTCGACGCCTGGATCGCCGCCGCCGAGCGCGCCCGCGTGATGTGCGGCCACGCCGGCCGCCCGGCCGCACCGGCCGAGGAGCTGGCCTCGCTCGCCTCGCTCAAGCGCGGCGTCTTCATCCGCGATCCCATCAAGGCCGGCGGCACGCTCCGCCGCGAGGACGTCTACTTCGCCATGCCCTACGCCGAAGGCCAGCTCGACTCCGGCCAGTGGAAGGAAGGCATCGTCGTCAACGCCGACCTCGCCAAGGACGCCCCCGTGATGCTCGATCAGATCACGCGGCCCGCCAAGTCGGAGAAGGCCGTCCTCTTCGACGTCATCCACGAGGTGAAGGCCATGCTCAACGAGGCGCGCATCGCGCTGAACACGGACTTCCGCCTCGAGTTCTCGCATCACTTCGGCCTGGCCGAGTTCCGCAAGACGGGCGCGGTCATCATCGAGTGCATGAACCGCGACTACTGCAAGAAGCTCATCGTGCAGCTGCCCGGCCAATACCACCCGAGCCACTACCACAAGAAGAAGGAGGAGAGCTTCCAGGTGCTGCACGGCACGCTCGAGATCATCCTCGAGGGCCGCCGCCGCACGCTCCAGCCCGGCGACATCCAGCTGGTGCCGCAGGGCTGCTGGCACGAGTTCTGGACCGACACCGGCGTGATCTTCGAGGAGGTGTCGACCACGCACATCAACAACGACTCGTTCTACGAGGACAAGCGCATCAACACCATCACGCGCGAGGCCCGCAAGACGATCGTCAACAACTGGGGGCGCTACCAGATTTGAGCGCCCCCGGCGCCATCCGCTGCGTCGCCTTCGACTTCGACGGCACGCTCGCCGACTCCAACGGCCTGAAGCGCGAAGCCTGGTTCACGGTCTTCGCCGGTCTCGGCTGCCCCCGGGCCGAGACCGCCGCGCTGCTGGCGGATCATCCGCTCGCCGACCGCTTCGAGCTGGCGGAGCGCATGCTGGCGCGTCGCGGCGAGGCGCCAGCGCCCGCCCGCATCGCCGCGCTCGCCGCCCGCTACAACGCCATCTGCGAGGAAGGGCAGGGCGCCTGCCCCGAGATGCCCGGCGCGGCCGCCATGCTGGCCGCGCTGGCCCCGCGGCTGCCGCTCTACGTCAACTCCGCCACGCCCGAGGAGCCGCTCGGCCGCATCGTGCGGCACCGCGGCTGGGCCGGCTTCTTCCGCGGCATCTACGGCCGGCCGCACGGCAAGGTGGAGAACCTCCGCCGCATCGCCGCGGCGGAATCCCTCCCGCTCGCGCAGATCGCGCTCGTCGGCGACGGCCTCGCCGATGTCGAGGCGGCCCGGGAGACGGGCTGCCCCTTCTTCGCGGTGGGCGAATTGCTCGCCGCGCCTCTTCCCCTCGGGACAGCGGTGCCGCACCTGCGCGACCTGCCGGCCCGGCTTCTCTCCTGACCCATGCCCAATCCCTGTTCCATCTGCTCCTCCGACCAATGGTCGCCGCACTACCGCGGCCCCATCCGCGTCGGCAAATTCGGGTCCCTCTCGCGCGAGCCGCACACCATCTGGCGCTGCGGCGGCTGCGGCGCCGACTGGCTTGAGGGCGCGACGCTCGACTACGAGTCGGATGACTACCGCCAGCTCGTCGACGGCGCCGCGGGCGTCGAGACCTTCCACCGCACGCACGACGGCGAGCAGGCCCACAAGCTGGAGTTGCTCGGCACCGGCTCGCTGCGCGGCAAGGTGGTGGCTGATTTCGGCGCCGGTGGCGGCTCCTTCCTCGACCTCGTCGGCGGCATGGCGCGGGCCACGCTGGCCATCGAGCCCACCGCATCGTTCCATCCCGCGCTGCGGGCCGGCGGCCACGTGGTGTTCCCCTACGGCAGCGACGTGCCCGCCGAGTGGCGCGGTCAGGTGGACCTCGCCGTGTGCTTCAGCGTCGTCGAGCACGTCGAGCATCCGCTGCAGCTGTTCCAGGAGATCCGCGCGCTGCTCAAACCCGGCGGCCGCGCCCTCGTGAGCACGCCCAACCGCGACGACTGGCTCCTGCAGCTCCTGCCGCAGGATTACGCCTCGTTTTTCTACCGGCAGGTGCACCGCTGGTATTTCGACGCCCCCAGCCTCGCGGCCTTGGCGCGCCGGGCGGGGTTCAAGGACGCGCGTCCCTTTCACGCACACCGCTTCGATGTGTCGAATTTCCTGCTCTGGCTGCGCGATCGCCGCCCGAGCGGGCTCGGCAAGGTCGACGTGCCGCCGGCGTTGCAGGCGGCCTTCGCGCCCGCGCTCGAGCAGAGCGGCCGCGCGGATTATCTTTATGCCTGGCTGGAGGCCTGACCCATGTTGAACGATCGTCGGATCCTCGCGGTGGTGCCTGCGCGCGGCGGCAGCAAGGGCGTCAAGAACAAGAACATTCACCCGCTCCTCGGGCGCCCGCTCATCGCGCACACCGCCGAGCTCATCGCGCAGCTGCCGTGGGTGGACCGCGCGGTCGTGTCGACGGACAGCGACCTCATCGCCACGACGGCCGAGGCCCACGGGCTCGCGGCCCCGTTCCGCCGGCCCGAGAGCATCGCCGGCGACCGCATCGGCGATTGGGATGTGCTCAACCACGCCTTGCTCGAGATGGAGCGGCAGGACGCCTGCCGCTACGACACCGTGCTGATGCTCCAGCCCACCGGCCCGCTCCGCCGGGCGGAACACGTCGAGGCCTGCGCGCGCAAGCAGACGGCGGAGGATTGGGACGCGGTCTGGACGGTCACGCCCATCGACCTGAAATACCACCCGCTCAAGCAGCTCACGCTGGGCGAGAACGGCGCCACCGCGCTCTTCGATCTGCGCGGCCGGCAGATCATCGCGCGCCAGCAGCTCACCCCGACCTATTACCGCAACGGCGCCTGCTACGCGTTGAGCCGTTCCTGCATCCTCGACCAGAAGACGACCATGGGCCAGCGCTGGGCCGCGACCGTCATCGAGGAGGTCATGGTCAGCATCGACACGCTGGAGGACTTCGCGCTCGTCGAGCAGGTGCTGCGGGAGCGCGCCGCCGGCGCCGGAACCACTTGAGCCTCGCGCGCAAAGGCCTGCGCGTCTTCGCGACGAACTGGGGCGTGTTCCTGGTCCGCTTCGTCGCGGGCGTGGTCATCGTCCGGCTGCTCGGCGCGGAAGGGCGGGGCACCGTCGTGATCCTCACGCTCGGCGTGGGCCTGCTCGCCACCGTCGGGCAGTTCGGCCTGCCCAACGCGGCGGCCTTCCTGCTCGGCAAGGAGCGCTTCGGCTTCGCCTCGCTGCTGGCGGCGTTTCTGGTCTGGACGGTGCTGTTTTCCGCCGTGGTGGCGGCCGGGGTTTTCGCGGCGCGCGATTTCGTCTGGCGCACCTTCTTCGAGGGCGTGGCGCTTTCGCCCGATCTCCTGATGCTCACGGGCCTGTGGCTGCCGGCGACGATGGCCGGCAACTTCGTCGGCTACCTGCACCTCTCGGCCGGCCGCACGGCGGCCTACGCGTGGCAGACGCTCGGCGTGGGGCTGGCCGGCGCCGGCTCGACCATCGTGGTCGTGACGTTCTTCGGCGGCGGCGTCACCGGCGCCATCTGGTGCGCGGTGCTCGCGCAGGTGCTCATCGCCGGCGCGGCGACCGTGGCCGGGCTGCGGCGCGGGTCGTGGCGGGCGCCCGGGATCTGGGCGCAGCTGCTGCCGCTCGGCGCGCAGAACTTCGCCGGCACCGTGGGGGCGCTCGTGTTCAAGCGGCTCGACAACTTCATCCTCGCGTATTTCTGGGGCCCGGCGGCCGTGGGTTATTACTCGGTGGGCAGCATGGCCAACGAGAGCCTGCTCAGCATCCCGCGGTCGATCGGCGGTCTGCTGACCGGCAAGGCGTCGAGCCAGGACGGCGCGGCGGCGGCGGTCTCCGTGGCGCGGGCGACCCAGGCGGTGTTCTGGATCCTGCTGGCCTGCGCGCTCGGGCTGATTGCCGGCGCGCCCTGGGTCGTGCCCTTCATCTACGGGGCGGATTTCACGGCGGCGGTGGTGCCCGTGCAGATCCTCGCTGTCTCCGCGGTGTGCCTGGGCACGACGATCGCGCTGAATCCGTATTTCATCGGCGTCGGCCGCGCGCTGCTGACGAGCACGCTGCTGCTGGCCGGCGGGGCGGTGGCGACGGCCGCCGCGTTCGCGTGGGTGCCCGCGCACGGGCCCACGGGCTCGGCGTGGGCGGCGCTGGCCGGCTCGGCCGTGCTGCTGCTGCTGACGGTCCGGGCCTTCGGCCGGCTCAGCGGCGTCGGCGCCGGCGCGCTGTTCGGCTGGCCGCGCGCCGAGTTCGCCCGGATCCGCGACCGGGTGAGGGACAAATTCAAAGGATCACGATGAAGACCATCATTCTGTTCATCACCGAAGGATTTCGGATCAGAAATCTGCTCTACTCGAACGTGCTGCCGTTGCTGAAACAGCAGGCCCGCGTGGTCATCGTCGTGCCACCGGATGACGTGGAGAAAATTCGGGCTGCCTTTGGGGAAGGAGATGCCGTCGTCGTTGAGGGACGTCCGGAGTCTCCGATGCGGTTCGAGTCAAAATTGTCCTTTGTGCGGCGCTTCCTGCTCTCGAACCCTGCGCGCAACAAGACCGTGAGCGTGTTTTCCACGATCATGAAGAAGCAGCAGCCGTTTCACTACTGGCTCGTGCGTAACGTCAACCCATGGCTGGGGCGCAGTGTCACGGTGAGGCGGTTGTGGCTCAAGCTGGAGGCGAAAATCAACCGCGGCGCGGAGTATGCGGGGTTGTTCGCGAAATATTCCCCTTCGTTGGTGGTGACCACCGATTATGGTTCGCAGACGCAGGAGGTTCGCATCCTGCGCTACGCCAAGGCGCGCGGGATTCGCACGGCCTCGGTCGTTTACAGCTGGGACAATTTCAGCTCGAAGGGGGTGATGGCTGCCATTGCCGATCGGCTGCTCGTGTGGAGCGAAATCATGCGACGGGAGGCACAGGAGTTCCACGACATCGATCCCGCGACGGTCGATGTCTGCGGTGCCGCACAATTCGATGTCTACGGGACGCCGTCATCTCTGGCCAGTCGCGAGGATTTTTGTCGGCAGGTGGGATTGGATCCGGCGCGCCCCTTTATCACTCAAGGCACGATCACGCCGCGCTTCTTCCCCACCAACATCGAAATCGCCGAGATACTCATCGCCGGGATTCAGAGCGGACGACTGCCCTCCTCCTTGCAGCTCCTGATCCGTTTGCATCCGCAGGTTGTGAACAAGGGCGTGGCAGCCGATTCCATCGAGCCCTACCGGGAGCTGGAGCGGAAATATCCTTTCGTGAAAGTGGATGTGCCTCAGACGGTGAACTGGGGGAGCATGGTATCCCCGGCGCGCGAGGATGGGCAGCGTCTGGCAGAGATTTTGCGGCACACGGCCGTCATCATTCATCCCGGCTCGACGCTGGCCGTCGATGCCGCGGCGATGGATTGTCCAGTTATTGGATTGGGCTTCGACGGCCACGAACCTAAGGACTACGAGGAATCCGTGCGCCGCTGGTGGGATTTCACTTACATGCAACCCGTGGTGCGGTCGGGAGGGCAGCCGATAGCGCACGACAAGGACGAGCTATATGCTCTGGTCCAGCGATACCTGCAGGATAGATCGGCGGACCGGGAAGGGCGACGCCTCATTTGCGATCAAGTGTGCTATCGCGTCGATGGTCGTTCTGCGGAGCGGGTCGCGAGCGCTTTGCTCAAATCAATCGGCTAACCATGACTATCACAGCATTCCTGCAAAAGATGCGCAGCCGTTCGCTCTACGATAGGGGGCGGCTTTTGGGACGGTGGTATTGGCGGGTGAAGACCAATCTTTTTTACCGCTGCTTTTTCGCCCGGATGGGCAGGAATTGCCTGATTGAAAACCCGATGACGCTCAACCGCCCCGAGCGCATTTATCTGGGTGATGATGTGACCGTGCAGCCGGGAGTTCGGCTTGAGGTCGTGCGGTCGAATCCCCAGCGCAATGCGCGCATCGAGATCGGGTCCAATGTCAACATCGAGCAAGGCGTGCACATGCTTTGCCAGAATTTCATCAAGATTGGCGATCGGGTCTCCATCTGCGCTTACAGCTGTGTGGTCGACATCGACCATCCTTACGCCGCGGTCGACGATCCGCGCCGCATCGGCGACCGCCACAGCGACGACGGCGCCACCGTCGTGATCGGGGAAAATTCCTTCATCGGATTTGGCGCGACCATTCTGCCGGGAGCCCAGATCGGCAAGCATGTGGTGGTGGGGGCGCGCTCTGTCGTGAGCGGTGTCATCCCGGACTACAGTGTCGCCGTGGGGGCGCCAGCCCGTGTCGTCCGCCGGTATGATTTTTCATCGCAAAGCTGGAAACGAGCAACTCAATGAAGCGGATTATCCGCGGCCCAGACTCATCCCTAAAGCATGCATTTCATTCTCGCCGTCCTCGCGCTCCTGCTGATCGCTAAAGCACTGCTTCAAATCACCCGTGAGAAGATACCGACTCCCGATGCATTTGCCAGCGCCGTGTGGGGAGTGGTCCTGCTCTTGGGGGCCATCGAATTTCTGCGCTACAGCGATCTCACGCTGAAGGGCGTGTTGGTGCTGATGAGTTTCGTGATCCTGATCACGGTTCTTTTCCTGCTGCTGCCCAAGGTAACTCCGCGGCGACCGCCGTCGCTTCCGCCGGTGACACATGAGATGCTGCAACTCACACGCTTCATCAGCGTCCTGGTCATCATCGGCGTGGGGCTGCGACTCTACCATAACGTGGTCATCTATCAGCGCCCGCTGTTCGACGTGCAGATGTCCTACGAAATCACGGCCACGGAAATCATGCCGGGAACGTGGTTCTCGCGTTTCGCCGTGATTCTCTTTCTCTGGCCGGTGCCTGCGTCGATTTTGGCTTGGTATGCCATTCAATTGCGGTGGTGGGATCGGGCACTTTTTTTCATCGGCTCCCTTGGCCATGCCTTTTTCGGCCTGATGCAGGGCGGACGGTCGGGACTGTTGCTCACCTTGGCTTTCATCATTCCGATTGTCTGGCTTTCACTCGTCGTCGGCCCGGCTTCCTATGCAAGCAAGCGGCAGAAAAGCCTGTTTCTGACTGGTGTGGCCGGCTTCGCGGGGGCGAGTTTTTTGCTGCTGCTGATCATGTTCGGCTTGCGCACGAGCGATGCCATCTCGGGCGGCAAGTTTTCCCGCGTGATGGATGTCAACCCCCGCTACGAACTGCTGGTGGACCCCTTTGAATCATCCGTGCTGCAGGAGGGCGTATTGGGAGCCATTGGCTATGGCACGCAGCCGTC
>JAMPXH010000017.1 GCA_023701285.1 Candidatus Didemnitutus sp. | reverse complement strand
CGGACCCGGACGGGCCGGCCGGCTCAGCCGGGATCATGCAGGTGGTGGGCGTCGGTGTCCCGACCGACGCCTGTCGCCGCTGGGACAGCGGCGACCACCCAATTGTCAGCAGCTCATCAGTCGGAAATCGCGTCCAACGGCATGAGTCCGGCTCAGAGCTTCTCGCGGATGCGCGCCAGGATGAGGTTCGACATGGCCTCGTCGCCCATCAGGCCGACGCGGATCGACATCTTGGTGGTGTTGGGCGTGACCTGCTTGAGGGTGACGGTCACCTTTTTGTCCAAGGCGGTGCGGGCGACCACCTCGGCATCGATGGCGCTCTTGCGATCGGTGATGATGGCGAACTCGAGCTCCTTCAACGCAGCCTGCGTGGCGCGGTGCACCCGGGCGAGATCGCGTTCATGATGCGTCTCCAAGGCGCCGCGCACCCAGACGACGCCGGCCGTCGCCGCGCCGGCCGCCGCCACGGCGACGCAGCCGGAGAGCAGGGTGCCGACCCCGAGCGCCAGCACGGCGAGCCACACACGAGGTTGAAAAGCGAGGGAGCGGGACGCTGAGCGGGAGGTGTTCATAGGTGGAGGGGATGAGGTTGTGTGGTCCTCTTGACACCGGGGACGGGAAATTGCTCCCGACCAATCCGTCAGGCGGGCGGGGCGCGTCGGGTCTTCGCCGCGGCTTGGTCGAGCACCTTGCGCAACTGCTCCAATCCGTAGGGTTTGGGCAGGACCGCGCAGAAGCCGTGCTCCCGGTAGCGGGCCAGCACCGGATCGCGGGAGTAGCCGCTGGAAACCACCGCGCGGACCTGCGGATCGATCTGGCGCAGTTGCTCCATCGCCTCGCGCCCGCCCATGCCTCCCGGCACGGTGAGATCCATCACCACCACGTCGAAGGGCGTGCCCGCCGCCATCGCCTCGCGGTAAGCCTGCACGGCCGACTGGCCGTCGGGCGCACCCACACAATCCGCCCCGAGGCGCGCCATGAACAACCGGGCCATCTCGCGGATGGGTTGCTCGTCGTCCATGAACAACACCCGCACGCGCAGCGCCGCCAACGGTGCAGCCTCCACGGGAATCACCGGCTCCGGCTGGTGCACCGCCGGCAGCCAGAGGCGGAACACCGCCCCTTCGCCGAGCCTCGACTCGACCTCGATGTGACCCTGGTGCTTGCGCACGATGGAATAGACCGTCGCCAGACCGAGCCCGCTGCCCTGCTGCTTGGTGGTGAAATACGGATCGAAGATCTTCGTCAGGTGATCGGGCGCGATGCCCGTGCCCGTGTCGGCCACGCTGATCTCCACATAATCCCCGGCCGGCAACCGCCCCACCGAGCCCGCCGCCAGCCGCGCGTTGGCCGCGCGGATGCGCACCGTGCCGCCCTGCGGCATCGATTGCACAGCGTTGATCGCGAGATTCTGCACCACCTGCCCGAGCTGACCCTTGTCGGCGTTCGCCTGCCAGAGACCTTCGTCGAGTTCGAAGACGCCGCGCGACTTCGAGCCGTGCATCGCGAATTCCACCGACTCGCGCAACAGCTCCGGCAACGACACCGCGGTGCGCACCGGATCGCCGCCCTTCGCGAAGGTCAGCAACTGCTGCGTGAGATCACGCGCGCGCATCGTGGCGCGCTTCGCATCGTGCAGCATCCGGCGCACGGAGGAATCCGTCGCCGTGTCCATCTCCGCCAGTGTCACGTTGCCGAGCACGACCGTGAGGATGTTGTTGAAATCATGCGCGATGCCGCCTGCGAGGATGCCCACCGCTTCCAGTTTCGACGCACGCATCAGCTCCGCCTCAAGGCGGCGGCGCGCCGTGATGTCGGTCACAAAGCCTTCGTAGTAAAGCAGGCGCTGCTGCTCGTCGTGCACGGCGCGCGAGGTCTCGGAGATCCACAGCGTGTGCCCGTGGCGGTCGATGATGCGCGACTCGAAGTTCTCCACCTTGCCCTGGCGCTGCAGCAGCTCGATGAAACGCTGGTGCTCCTCCGCGTGCGCATAGGCGATGCCGCCGCGCTCGCGCTGGTTCCACGCCAGCATCTCCTCGGGCGAGTCGAAGCCGTGCAACCGCGCCATCGCGGGGTTCACGGCGATGAAACGCCCGTCCGGCGTCGCCCGGTAGACGCCGCCGACGGCGTTCTCGAACAACTCGCGGTAACGCGCCTCGCTCTCCCGCAGCGCCTGCTCCGTGGCGAGCTTGGCGGTCATGTCGAAGGGCAGCGAGAGCACGCACGGACGCCCGTTCAGCCCGAGCCCGTGCGTGTAGACCTCGACGATCAGGATCGTGCCGTCCTTGCAGCGATGCCGCCACAGTCCCGCCGAGTGCGCCCCCGTCGCCTGCACCGTCTGCCCGCGGTAGGTCGCCATGGATTCGCGCAGGCGGGAGGCCTCCTCGCCGGGCCGCAGGTCCAGCACGGTCATCGCTAGGAACTCCTCGCGCGTGTAGCCGTAGCGCTGCACCGCGGCCTCGTTCACCATCACGATGCGCAGCGTCTCCGTGTCGAAGATATACATCGGGTTCGGCGTCATCTCGAACAGGTTGCGGTAACGCGCCTCGCTCTCCTGCAACGCCTGCTGCGCCGCCCGGATCGCCGTGATGTCGGTGAACACAAGCCGCACATGCCGGTAATCGGGCCGCCCGTCCACCCGCTCCAGCGACCAGCGCAGGAGCATGTGCACGATGCGGCCGTCGAGCATGCGATAGGTCTTCTCCTGCGTGAGCGCATCGCGCCCTTCCCAGATTGCCTCCAGTTCGCCGACGAAACCGTCCAGCGCCTGCTCCGTCATCACCTCGCGCAGACGCGCATCCATCTCCTCGGTGCTGCCGAAATTCGAATGTTCGAGCGCACAGCGGTTGGCCGCCACCACGCGCTTGAGCCGGAACAGCTCCTCCACCTGCCGCGGTTCCTGCGCGAGTCGCGCACGCAGGTCGGTCACGCCTTCCCGCCGCCACGCTTCCAGCCGGTCGGCGATCGCCTGCACGTCGGCGACCACGATCGGCGTCGGCGCCAGGTCGAAATACTCGCGCTGCTTCTTCTCCGACACCTGCAGCTCGCGCGTGCGCCGCTCCACGAGGCGCTGCAGGCGCCAGTTCGCCAGCATCACCAGCGACGCGACCGCCAGCGCCGTGCCCGCCGCGATCACGACCCAGCGCGTCCAGGCGGGCACGCGCTCCTCCTGCGGGCGATTCCAGACGAAACCCTCCACTCGCTGCGCCTCCGCCACGAGCGACAGCCCGACCACCAGTTCGGCGAGCTTGCGCCAGCGACCGGGATTCATGTGGCCGATCGCCACGACGTCCGGTTGCGCCAGCCGCTCGATCGCCGCCGCCTCGAAACGCAGACGTGCGCGCGACAGGTTCGGATGGGTCTTGCCGTGCTCGCGCAGGATCCATTCGACGAGTTCCTGCGGGTGCGCGAGCGCGTATTCCCAGCCGCGCACGATGGCCCGGTGCATCGCCTCCACGCGGGCCGGCGCGTGGCGCAGCTCCTCCTCCGTGGTGAACAGCGTGTCGCCGTAGAAGTCCGCCCCGTAATCCGCCGGCCGGATCAGACGGTAACGCACCCCCGCCCGCTCCGTGTCGAAGGGCAGGTCCGTCACCCAGGTCGGGATCGCATCCGCTTCGCCCGTGAGGAGTTCGTTGCGGTCCGGCAGATTCGGCACCTCCACGTATTGCCCGGGTTTGATGCCCTCGAGCAGGAACACCGCCCTCAGCTCCGCGTTCAGCGAGCGCGGATCAAGCGCGATCCGCTGGCCCACGAGGTCGAGCGGCGTGGCGATGGGGGAATCCGCCCGCACCATGATCGCGAGCGGCGAGTGTTGGAAAATCGCCGCCAGCGCCACCAAAGGCGCGCCCTTCAGACGGTCCACCAGCAGGCTCGCCCCGCCTGCGATGCCGTAGTGCGCGCGCCCGGCGACGACTTCCGCCACCGGCCGCTTGCCCGGCACGCCTTCCCGCAGCTCCACCGTCAATCCTTCCGCCCGGAAATAGCCCTGGGTCTGCGCCGCGTAGAGCCCCGCGAACTGGAACTGATGCGTGAACGGCAACTGCAGCACCACCCGCTCCGTCTCTTCTTCCGCCGCCCACGCCGCACCTCCCGCGAACGCCAGCCATAGGCCGCCAGCGATCACGCCACTCCGGAAGCGATGAAGGAAAAGACGCAGGAACATCTGCGGTGAATCAGGACTTCCCAAACAAGTCGGCCCAGAGGGGAAGTCGAGCCGCAATCCCTTGAAATAACTTGTTAAACTGTCGCCATTTCCCCGCCTGATCGTTGAGTGCGCGCATGCCCAACGCGATCCGCCCCGCCACCGAGGCCGACCTGCCGCTCATCCTCGGTTTCATCCGCGAACTCGCCGCCTACGAAAAGCTCGCGCATGAGGTCGTCGCCGACGAGCCGTCGCTCCGTCGCGCGCTCTTTCCTGCCGCGCCCGCCGCCCCGCTCGCCCACTGCGTCCTCTCCACGGTCGACGACGCGCCCGCGGGCTTCGCGCTCTACTTTTTCAACTACTCCACCTTCCTCGCCCGCCCCGGGCTCTACCTCGAAGACCTCTTCGTCCGCCCGTCCTTCCGCGGCCGGGGTTTGGGCAAAGCCCTCCTCCTCCATCTCGCCAAGATCGCCAACGCCCGCGGCTGCGGCCGCATGGAATGGGCCGTGCTCGACTGGAACCAACCCGCCATCGCCTTCTACGAATCCCTCGGCGCCCGCCGCATGCAGGAGTGGCAGATCTGCCGTCTCACCGGCGACGCGCTGGCGCGCTACGCGTGAGCGGATGCTCGATTCTGGCTTCTCGATTTTCGATTTCGGGCGGAAACATCCCGAGACCAGCCAGTTCTCCTGATCGCACGACGGAACAGCACGCTTCCACTCGCCTTCCCGACTGAAAATCGAGAATCGAAATTCCAAAATCCATGCACCTCTACTGGGTCGACGCCTTCACCGATCGCCTTTTTGCCGGCAATCCCGCCGGAGTCGTTCCGCTTGCCGCCTGGCCGGACGACACGCTCATGCAACGCATCGCGTTCGAGAACGGCCTCGCCGAGACCGCGTTTTTCGTCCGCACCGGCGAGGCACGCTTCCACCTGCGCTGGTTCACCCCGGCGCTCGAGGTCGACCTCTGCGGCCATGCCACGCTCGCCACGGCTGCCGTGATCTTCGGTCAACTCGGCCAGACCGGCGACTTCATCACCTTCGACTCGCGCAGCGGCCCGCTCACCGTCGCCCGGCGCGGCGACCGGTTCGAGTTGGATTTTCCCGCCCGCCCCGCCTTCGCCACCCCCGAAGTGCCAGCCGCGCTGCGCGATTGCCTCAACCTCGCTCCACACGAATTCCTCAAGGTCGCCACGCATCCGTATTACCTCGCGGTCTTCGCCACCCAAGCCGAGGTGCTCGCCCTCCGCCCCGATCTGCCGCGCCTCGCCACCCTCGGCGACACGCGTCTCATCGCCACCGCGCCGGGCGAGGACAGCGACTGTGCCTCGCGCTTCTTCGCCCCCGGCGCCGGCGTGCCCGAGGATCCGGTCACCGGCTCCGCGCACTGCACCCTCGTGCCGTATTGGGCCGCCCGGCTGGGCAAGACGCGCCTGCACGCCCGCCAAGTCTCCGCCCGCGGTGGCGAGCTCTTCTGCGAATTCGTCCCCGCGACAGGCACAGGCTCGACCGGCGACCGCGTGAAGATGGCCGGCCATGCGACGCTCTACCTGCGGGGCGAGCTATTCGTCTGAGTTGCCCGGTTCGCCCATCCGCATCCGCCGATTGCAGCATCCGTCTGTCATTGCATCCATCCTCCCTTTGCATCCGTATGTCCTGCATGAATCGTTCCCTCGCTTTCCTCGGCTTCCTCGCCGCCGCGGCGCTGGCTTCGGCCACCATGCGTCCCTCGCTGCTCTCGTCGGTCTCCGTCGAGACTTCCTATTCCTCGGAGGAAACCGTCGCCCGGGGCGCCACCGACCTCGGCGAACTTTCCATCACCCACTTCGGCGTGAGTTTCTCGCGCCGCCATGTGCTCAGCGAGTCCGGCTCGCTCACCTACGGCCTCGCCTACACCGCGCATGAGCTCGACGCCACCGGCCCGCTGCCGTTGCCCGGGACGCTGGCTGAGCTCTCCCTCAACCTCGGCTGGCAGCACCGCCTCTCCCCGCAGTGGAGCGTGGCCGTGTTCGCCCGCCCCGGCTTCTACGGCGATTTCGAGGAACTCGACGCCGATTCGCTCAACGTCCCGCTGCTCGCCCTCACAAACTACGCCGTCAGCCCCGACCTCGTCTGGAGTTTCGGCCTGAACGTGAACGCCTTCTCCGACAACCCCGTGCTCCCCGTCGTCGGCGTGCGCTGGCAATTCGCGCCGGGCTGGACCTTCAACGTCGGTTTCCCGCGCAGCGGCTTCACCTGGCAGGTCACCGATCAGCTCGCGCTCCGCGCCGGCGTCGGCTTCCAGGGCGGCAGCTTCCGCATCACGGAAAATCTCGGCGTCCCCGCGCCCGGCATCGCCCGGCTCGCCAACACCTACGTCGACTACCGCGAGGTCCGCGCCGGTCTCGGGCTGGATTACGCCCTCGGCGACCGCCTTTCGCTCGCCCTGGACGCCGGCGCCGTCACCGATCGCAAATTCGACTACTTCGACCGCGGCTACCGCCTCGACAGCGACACCGGTTTCTACGGCGCCCTCGCCCTGAAGGCCTCGTTCTGACCGGCCCGCGCGCGGCCCCTGCGCGTCATAGCTCTCACCAGCGGCTCGGCAACGGGCCGCTTTTTTCGTGCCCTGTCCCTTCGGTCAATTGTCATGGTCACAGTGTTCGTTTAAGATGACTGTGCTGGTATCAATCTTCCTTCGCTGCCGCTACTGCCCGCCCGCATTTTCCCTTACCTTCCCGCCCGCCCCTCCACGCCATGATCCAGACCGTCGTTGCCCCGAAGCCGCTTTCGTCCGCGAAGGCCGCCGCGCGCCCGCTCTATGCGGAGCTCGCCGATTCGCTCCAGAACCTCATCGAGCAGGGCACGCTGCGTCCGGGCCACCGCGTGCCATCCGTCCGCGTGATGTCGCGGCAACGCGATGTCTCCATCGCCACCGTGCTGCAGGCCTACACCGTGCTGGAGAACCGCGGCTACCTCGAGGCGCGTCCGCAATCGGGTTACTACGTGCGCCCGCGCCCGCCGAGCCTCGCCCCCGAGCCGCGCATGGCCAAGCCCATGTGCAAGCCCTCCTACGTCGGCGTCAACGACCTCACCGCCGAAGTCATGGAAGTCGCGCTCAACGCCGACTACGTCCCCTTCGGCTCCGCCTGCCCGCACCACAGTCTCTTCCCCACCAAGAAGCTCGCGCGCATGCTCGGCTCCGTCGCCCGCCGCGACCCCACGCTCATCGGCCGCGCCGGCATGAACTGGGGCTACGAACCGCTCACGCGCGAGATCGCCCGCCGCTACCTCCAAGCCGGCGTGCCCATCGCGCACGACGAACTCGTCGTCACCTCCGGCGCCACCGAGGCGCTCAACCTCTGCCTCCGCGCCGTCACCAAGCCCGGCGACACCGTCGCCATCGAGACGCCCGCCTACTTCGGTTTTCTCGAGATCATCCAGGCGCTCAACCTCCGCGCCCTCGAGATCCCCACCTGTTCCCGCCAGGGCATGTGCACCGATGCGCTCCAGGAGGCGCTCAAGCAGAACGACGTGAAGGTCGTCATGCTCATGCCCAACTTCCACAACCCGCTCGGCTCGCTCATGCCGGACGAGAAAAAGCAGCGCATCTACGAACTCATCGCCCAGCACGACCTGCCCATCATCGAGGACGACATCTACGGCGACACCCACTTCGGCGACGTCCGCCCCAAGCCGCTCAAGGCCTGGGACCGCGACGGTCGCGTCATGCTCTGCTCCTCCTTCGGCAAGACGCTCGCGCCCGGCTTCCACGTGGGCTGGAGCGCGCCCGGCCGCTACCTCGAGCGCATCCGCCGCCTGAAGTTCATCAACACCATGGGCACGCCGCGCATCCTGCAGAAGACGCTGGCCGAGTTTCTGCGCGACGGCGGCTACGATCACCACCTGCGTTCGCTGCGCCGCGCCTACAGCCAGCACCTGCACCTGTTCCTGCAGGGCATGCAGCGCTATTTTCCCGAGGGCACGCGCTTCAGCCGGCCGCAGGGCGGCAACTACATCTGGGTGGAATTCCCCGCCAAGGTCGACTCGCTCCGCCTCCGCAAGGAGGCGCTCAAGCACAAGATCAACCTCGCCCCCGGTTCGCTCTTCACCGTGAAGGACCGCTACCGCCACTGCATCCGCATGAGTTGCAGCCAGCCGTGGTCCGACGAGATGGACACCGCCCTCCGCACCGTCGGCGAACTCGTGCGGCAACAACTCTGAGGCGCGGCGGATTCCCCGCCTGCTTTTCGCCGTTTCCCCGGCGCCCGGCGTCCGCCTCCTTTCGCGTCTCACCTTCCCTATTTCCGTGTCCTCCACTCCCTCGCGCCTCGCGCTGATCCTCGGCTTCACCACGATCTACGTCGTCTGGGGTTCCACCTACCTCGGCATCCGCATCGCGGTCGAGACGCTGCCGCCCTTCCTCATGGCCGCCGCGCGCTTCCTCGTCGCAGGCGCGATCATCGCCGCCTTCATCGCGATCACGCGCGGCTTCCGCGCCACCCGCAAGCAATGGATCGACAACTCCATCATCGGCGCGCTCCTCCTGCTCGGCGGCAACGGCCTCGTCTCGTGGGCCGAGCAGAAAATCCCCTCCGGCATCGCCACGCTGATGGTCTCCGTCGGCCCGCTCTTCATCGTGTTGCTCGATTGGGCGGCGCTGAAATTCTTCGCCGACGGCAAGCGCGGCTCGCGTCCCACCCTCGCCACCTTCGCCGGCATCGCCCTCGGCTTTGCCGGACTCGTCCTGCTTGTCGGCCCCGACGTGCTCCGCGGCGGCACCGATGGTCTTGATCCCGCGCGCATCGTCGGTCTCGTCTTCGCCTGCCTCTTCTGGAGCGCCGGCTCGCTCTACACCCGCTACGCCTCCGAGCCAGCCGAACCGTTCACCGGCGCCGCCATCCAGATGCTCGCCGGCAGCGTGTGGCTGTTGCTCGTGAGTGTCGCCCGCGGCGAGCTCATCGGATTCTCCTTCGCACAAGTGAGCGTCAATTCCCTCTGGGCCTGGTCCTACCTCATCGTCTTCGGCTCCCTCATTGGCTTCACCACCTTCGTGTGGCTCATGAAGCACAGCACGCCCTCGCACGTGGCCACCTACGCCTACGTCAATCCCGTCGTCGCCGTCTTTCTCGGCTGGCTCATCCTCGACGAGCCGGTGAGCCCGCGCATTTTTACCGCCGCGGCCGTCATCATCGCCGGCGTGGCGATCATCACTTTCGCCAAGACCCGCCTGCCCGTCAGTCCCCCGACGACGTCCCCAGCACCGGCAACCGGTGCGGCCAAGTAGGGTCGGTTTCAACCGACCCGGCGTCACTGGGCGGAGGACGGGGCGGCTGGCGCGGGCAGCGCGGTCTGCGTGGCTTCGCGCGCGAGGCGCCGCTCCCAATACCACGTGTAGAACACCGGCACCGAGAAGAGCGAAATGACATCGAAGATCATGCCGCCGACGACCGGGAGCACCATCGGCACCATCAACTCCGAGCCGCGTCCCGTCGCCCACAGCACGGGAATGAGCGAGAGGAGCGTCGTGGTGTTGGT
This sequence comes from Candidatus Didemnitutus sp., assembly GCA_023701285.1. Lineage (GTDB taxonomy): Bacteria > Verrucomicrobiota > Verrucomicrobiia > Opitutales > Opitutaceae > Didemnitutus. The sequence continues at coordinate 39,007 of JAMPXH010000017.1, read as the reverse complement.
CATGATCGCGGGGCGGCGCCGACGCAGGCCGGCGAAGAACACGCGGCGATTCACCTCCGCCAGCGTGCCGGGATGGGTCTTGAACTGCTCCTGGATGTAGGTGCCGAGCAGGATGCCGTCGTTGAACATCACGCCGAGCAACACGAGGAAGCCGACGACAACTGCGGTCGTCATCTCCACGCCCCACCACCACACGAAGAAGAACCCGCCGGCCGTCGTCACGACGGCGTTGGCGAGCAGGATGATGGCCGTGATCAGCCAAGAGCGCGTGCCGATGTAGATGAGCACGACCATCACCGCCATCGACACGGCGATGATGCCGCGCAGCGTGCGGTCGGCCTTGATCTTCTGCTCGTAGCGACCGACCCAGCGGTAGGTTGCGCCCGCCGGCAACGTGATCCGACCGTCGGCGAGGGCGGCGCGCAGGCGCGTGTCGGCGTCGGCGACGACTTCCATTTCGCCGCGACCGCTGACGTTGAGCATGACGTATTGCGTGCGCTTGCCGCCTTCGGAGCGGATCGCCATCGGGCCGATCGTGTAGGTGAGACCGGTTTCGCTCGGACGCGTGCCGGCAAGACGGATGACGCCCGCCGCGACCGCACGCGTGATCGCCGCGGGCAACGCGTCGCCGGCGGCAACGGTCAACTCAACGCGTCGCGGCGTGAGGATCGTGAGGTTGCGCTGATGCGCGAGCGGGAGTTTGCCGAGCAATTCAGCGGCTTCGGGCGCATCGGGGCCGAGCTCCAGCACATGCACCGTGGGCAGCGCGAGGAGGTTGGTCAGCGGCACCGCGCCCATCTGGCCAGCCGCGGGGGGCACCTGGAGTTGCAGGAGTTCGTCGGGGTCGTCGCGCAGTTCCCGGGCGTAGCGGATGCGCACCGGGTAGCGCAGGGCACCTTCGACGGAGTAAGTGATCGCCATGCCGCCAAGTGCGGTTTCGACGGCGCGCATGACCTGCTCGTTCGTCAGACCGAAACGCGCGACCTTCGCCGGATCGAGCCGGATCTCGGCATAGGGCTTGCCGCCCTCGCGCTGCATCTGCACGTCGACGGCGCCGGGCGTGGGCTGGATGATTTTCTCCGCCGCCTCGGCGAAACGCTCCAACTCCTCGCTATCGTCGCCCAGCACCTGCAAAGCGATGAGGCTGCGGATGCCGGTGGAAAGCATGACGACGCGGGTCTCGATCGGCTGCAGCCAGCTCGGCGCCACGCCGGGGATGTCGCTGATCGCGGCGAGCGCGGCGCGAACCTCGGCGAGCGTGCGCGGACGCTTCTCGACCGTGCCATCGGCGCGCGTGAATTCATGCACCGGCCACTCGGCGTAGGGTTTCAACAGCACGACGGTCTCGATCATGCCGAGCGGTGCGGGATCGAGCGCGGTCTCGGCGCGGCCGAGCTTGCCCATGACGTTGGCAACCTCCGGCACGGATTCGATGAGGCGATTCTGCATCATCATCACGCGCTGCGTCTCGCCGAGTCCGCCCGTGGCGGGGAGTGAGGGCATGAAGAGCAGGCTGCCTTCATCGAGCGGAGGCAGGAAACTCGAGCCGACGCCCGGGAAAGCACGCGTCATCGCCTGATCGAGCGTCGTGCGCGAGAGATCCGCGCCGGCGAGCTCGAAGACCTTGCGCAAGGGCCAGCTCAGCGTCGTCCAGCCGGCACCGAGCAGATAGCCGCCGAGCGCCATCGCCGCGATCGTTGTGGTAAAGGCGATCTTGTGCCGCAGGATGCGGGCAAAGGCCCATTCGTAAGCCACGTGGATCGCATGGCTCATCGGGTTCTCCTCGTAATTGACGAGCTTCTCGCGCCCGAGTCGCCACACTGCCGAGCCGACGAGCGCGGCGAAGAGCGGCGCGAACAACCAGCCCGGCACCGAGAGCGACCACCGACCGTATTCGAGCGGCAGCGTCCAGCCGTCGCGGATGAACCACCCGAACGCCGCACCGGCCGCGAGTCCGGCAAGGACAACGAGCAGCGGCTTGCGCACATGCCAAGGCGGCAACAGCAGGCGGCAGAGCGTGGGCACGAGCAGCGTGCCGAAGAGCACCGCACCGCTGATCGCGAGCGATTTCGTCAACGCCAGCGGCTCGAACAGCCGTCCCGCCTGATCGGTGAGGGCGAAGATGGGAAGGAATCCGATGATCGTCGTCGCGGCCGACGTGAGCAGCGGGCGCGCGACCTCCTCCGCGGCACGCACGACCGTGGCGGTGATCTCCTCGTTGAACGGCGAGGTCGGCATCGCGCGGCCCTCGCGTTTGCATTTCTCCTGCAGGTCGACGAGGTGCTGCGTGATGTTTTCGGTCATGATGATGCCGAAATCCACCATGACACCGATCGCGATCGCGATGCCGGCGAGGCTCATGATGTTGGCGCCGACCCCCGTGAGGCGCATCACGAAGAACGTGAACAGCATTCCGAGCGGCAGGCTGATCGCGACGGCGAGGCTCGCGCGCACGTGGAGCAGGAACGCCACAACGACGATCACCGTCGTGATGACCGCTTCCTGCAGCGTGTCAGTGACGGTCTCGGTCGTCTCGCGGATGAGTTGCGAGCGATCGTAGAACGCCGCCGCCGCCAATTCCTCACGCGCGAGGGCGGGCTGCAGGTCCATGAGGCGGCGTTTGACGGCATCGATCACCGTCATCGGATCCTCCTGCACGCGCATCCCGATGATGGCGCCGACATGCTCCTGATAGCCATCCGCGAGCATTCCTTGGCGGAACTGGCCGCCGAGCTGCACCTGCGCGATGTCGCCAAGGCGCAGGCCTGCGCCCTTCATGCGATCGCCACGGATAACGACATTCTCCACGTCCTCGACGGAGCGGATGAAACCGACGCCGCGGATCATCGTCTCGACGCCGCTCTGCTCGACGCTCATGGCGCCGACGTCGCGACCGGCGTTCTGCACGGCCATCATCAGCATCTCAAGTGTGACGCCCTGCTGCGCGAGACGCAGCGGGTCGACTTCGATCTGATATTCGCGCACGACGCCGCCGGCGGGCGCGACCTCGGACACGCCGGGGACGGCGCGCAAGGCTGGCACGACGATCTGGTCGAGCACGTAGCGCTTTTCCTCGACGCTGCGCGGCCCCTGCAGCGTGAAGGCGTAGATCTGCCCCATCGCGGTCGCATCCGGCCCGAGGCGCGGGTTGACCCCGGCCGGCAGCAAGCCCTGCACCTGAGCGAGCCGCTCGAGCACGCGCGTGCGGCTTTCGTAGAGATCGCGGCGCTCCTCGAAGATGACGTAGAGGTAACTCGCGCCGTAGAGAGACATGCCGCGCACCGTCTCGACGCCGGGCAATCCCTGGAGCTCGCGCGCCAGCCGAGACGTGACCTGCTGGTCCATGTCCTGCGGGCTCTTGCCCGGCCACTCGGCCCAGACGATGACCTGGTTGTCGCTCAGGTCGGGAATGGCATCGACCGGCACGTTGCGCCAACCCCAGACGCCAGCCGCGGCGAGACCGAGCGCGACGGCGAGGGTGAGGAAGGTATTGCGGATAACGAAGGAGAGCATCGCAGGCGCGCCTTGTTCAGTGCTGGTGGCCGTCCGACGCCGTCGGCGCCGGCGCGAGCGCGCCCTGCGGGAAAATCAGGCTCGGCGTGCCCGCGAGCTGCGCCTGGCTGTCGATGAGGAAGGCACCTTGCGCGGCGACCTCGTCGCCGGGCTTCAAGCCGGCGCGCACGACGTAGACATCGTTGCCGTGCACGTCCTCGATTCGCGGCCCGAGCGCGAGCGGCGTGAGTTCGAACCGCGCGCGGCCGTCGCTCGTCCGTTCGGCGAGGCGCCACGCAACGTTGCGCACACCGGTCGAGAGGACCGCGGTCTTCGGGATGAGCGTGAAGCGGCCCCACGAGTCCGGAGCGGCCGGATCGGCGGGACGGAGATCTTGATCGAGCACGCCCTGGATGCGGGCCGCGACGAGCGAGCCGGGCTGGATGAACGCACTGGCGCCGGTCAGGTAGATGCGCACTTCGCGCGAACGGATGTCGGCGGAGATTTCCCGGCCGAGCCGGTCGATCTTCGCCTCAACCCCGGGCAACTCGCCGCGATCGTCCGTGGCGATCAGGACGCGCTGGCCTTCGCGGAGGAAATTGGCCTGCAGCTCCGGCACCTGCACGACGACGGTCAGGCGGTCGGGATCGACGATGGTGAGGAGCGGCGTGTCGGCCATGATCTCCTTGCCGATCTCCAGCATGGAATTCACCTGCTCGAATTCGCGCATCATCACCTGCCCCTTGACCGGCGAGCGGATCGTGACCGTGTCGGTCGGCGGCTTGCCGTCGAGGACGGCATCGGCCACCTCGGTGAGATTCCAGCGCACGAAGCGCTGCTTGATCGCCTCGGCGGCGGCGGCGTCCCCGAGCTGTCGCGCCGCGAGCAATTCGCCTTGGGCGGCGAACACCTCGGGGCTGTAGAGATCGATGATCGGCGCTCCCTGGCCGACCACTTCGCAGCAACCCCACGTCGCCATGTAGCGTTTCACGATCCGGCCCGCAACGCGCGGGATGATGACGGCCGTGTGACGGTTGTCGTAATCTGCCGTGCCGAACGCGCGCACGGTGACAGTGGCCGGACCGGCGGAAATGGTGGCGAGCTGCACACCCATGCGGCGCTGTTGTTCGCGCGTGAGTTCGCCGGCGGTGACTTTGGTCATGTCCATGCCGCACACCGGGCACGGACCGGGCTTGTTGCCGATGAAGTCCATCATCGGGCAGGCATAGCGCTCGCCGGTCGCGGTGCCGGCATCGTCGTGCGCCGCCTCGACATGGAAGAGCGTGTGCGCGGGCAACAGGGCGACGACCCCGGCGCCGAGCAACAGACCGGCCAGCGCAACGAGAGGAGTGGGAGGCAGGCGCATGGCGGTCAGCGTTTGACGACTTCGTTTTTGAGATAGAGCGGGCCCCAACGATCGGGGTCCTTGGCAAACTTCGGCGGGCACATCTTGCAGCCGAAGCCGATGGTTTTCCCCTGGTAGGTCGCGGTCGGGATCTTCGGGTCGACGTCCATGCCGCAGATGGCGCAGACAGTGTTGACGGGCTTGCCGTCGGCGCTCGCGACGGAGGCGCCGGTGGCCACGGCGGACGACGCGGGTGCGCCGGCAGTCGCGCCGTCGCGCGGCGCGAGCGTGTTGGTCACCATCGGAGCGTAGTCGCCGCCACCGACGGCGTTGGCCTCACGGGCGGAGTGCGGCTCGAAGAACGCGGCGCGGGCGACCAGCGCGACGAACGCACCGACGGCGAAGGTGCCGAGGAAGATGAAGAGACTGCGGGTCATGGTGAAGAGGAGACGGAGATGAACGATGAATCTTTCAACGCGCGGACGCGGAAAATTGCGCGGCGGGCGCATAGCGCCAGAGCTCGGCGCGGGCAGTGCGCTCGGCCTGCTCGGCGGCGACGACCTGAAGTTCGGCGTCGGTCGCCTTTTCGAGCAGCTCGACTGTCATGAGAACGGTGGAATCGCCGGGATTGCCCGCGCTGGCGGCGCGGAGGAAAGCGCCGAGCTCGGCCTCAAGGCGTGCGAGCGTGTCTGCGCTGACGCGCCGCGAGGATTCCGCGAGGCGCGAGGCGCGCTCGGCACGCGCGACGGCGGCGCGGATGCGATAAGTGGCAGACGAGGCGTCGGCCTGCGCGGCGGCGCGCTCGGCGGAGGCCGCCTCCAATTCGGCGCGCGAGGCGCGGCGGCTGCGCCAGGGAAAATCGGACATGAGCGCGAGCCCAACGGTGTTGTCATTGCCCATCGCGGTGCGCTCGCGTTCGTAGCGGAGACCGACGGCGGCCATCGGGCGCGCCGCGGCCTTGGCCATGCCGGCCATGGCGTCGGCCTCGGCCGTGCGCGCGGCGGCAGCGAGCACGGCGGGCGACGTCGCGGGATCGATCGCACCGATATCGGGGGCGACGAAGGCGGGCAAAGCTGCGTCCGGCGCGAGTCCGAGCCGGCCGCGGGCCTCGGCGAGCGCGTCGTCAGCCATGCGTTGGTCGTTCTCAAGCATCAGGCGCATCGCGGCGAGGCGGGTCTGCACCGTGAGCCGGTCGGCGAGGCGCGCGCCGCCCATTCCGCCCGTTGTGGTGGCGAGGCGCGCATCAAGGCTGCGCAGGACGGATTCAAGACGATCGGCCTGGCGACTGACGCAGACGAGGCGCGCGGCGGCGCCTTCCGCCTCCGCAAGCGCCATCGCGGTCTCGGCGGCGAGTTCGCCGGCCATCATCGCGTGATCCGCCTCGGCCATCGCGACCGCAGCGCGGGCGCGTTCGCGCTGGGCGGCGAGTTCCCCACGCCGCGGCAAGGGCTGGCGGACATTCACCTCATACATGTCGTTGCGCTCGCCCATCGCGCCGTTCATCCGCGAGACCATGCCCTCGACCTCGGGGTCGGGCAGCAGGCCGGCGGCGCCGGTGCGCTGCTGCGCGGCGTCGACCCGCCGCGCCGCCGCCTGCAAGGCGGGCGCGCCCGCCACGACGCGCAAAAATTCCGCGCGCGCGGCATCCTTCGCGGCCGGATCGGCACGGAGCGGGACCGCGACCAAGGACACGGCGGTCAGAAGGAGGACGAACAAACGCGACGTCATGGTGGTGGCAGAAGGCGAGACGAGGCGCAGGCGTCAGTGTTTGTGGGCGGAGTGGCCGGCCTTGTCGGCCTTCTTCTGCGCGGCGTCGATCTTGGCGAGGTGCTCGGCCGGGTTCTCCATGAAGGTGTCGATGCAACCGTCGCAGCAAAACTTCACGAGGCGATCGGCCTGACCCTCGGCGCGGTAGATCCACTCGGTGGCGTCGCCCATGCTGCCGAGCTTTTCGCCGGAGCCGACGCAGACGTCCAAGGGGTAGTTCTTGCTGGCCGCGGCGGCCCAAGCGGCCTCCTTGTCGGTGATCTTGACCAACTCACCCTTGGGGGCGGCGGCAAAGGCGGTGGAAACGAACGCCACGAGGGCGGCGAGGAGAGCGAGGATGGGGGGCATTTTCATGATGGCTTGGGTAATATGCCGATGGGGACGGAATCCCTTGCAAAATCTTACAGGAAATATCGCCCGCGTGGCGTATCATCCGGCCATGTCCACCAACCCTGCCGCCTTGGTCGCCGCCTTGAACGCCCAACGAGGGGCATTCAAGGCCTTCCTCGCGGCTCGCGTCGGCAATGAGGCCGATGCGGAGGACATCCTGCAAAACGGCCTGGTGAAGGCCCTGCAGCACGCAGGTGAGCTGCGCGACGACGACAAACTCACCGCGTGGTTCTACCAGTTGCTTCGCCACGCCGTCACCGACCACTACCGCGCCCGTGGCGCCGCCGCACGACGCGACGACGCGCTCGGCACGCTCGTCACCGCGCTGGAACAGGACGTGACCACGGCCCGCGCCTTCGAGGCGAAACTCTGCTCCTGCCTCGGCGGCGTGGTCGACACGCTCAAGCCCGCGCATGCGGAACTGTTGCGGCGCGTCGACCTGAACGGCGAATCCGTGCAGGACGTCGCGCGCGCCCTCGGCCTGACGCCCAACAACGCCAGCGTCACGTTGCACCGCGCCCGCAAGGACCTGAAGGCGCGCCTCAAGGCCTTCTGCGGCAACTGCGCCGACAGCGCATGCCTGGATTGCGACTGCGCCCCACCCGACGCGCCCCCTTTGCCCCCGCCCGCGGGATGATCGAGCGGAAATAACTTTCCCCGGCACGCTGGGCTTCGCCTCGCACTGATTTCAACGCGTGACCGCGAGCCGCAGGAATTTCCTCCCGGCCGCATCGAGCGTGGTCGCTGCGGTGACTTGATCGCCCGTGACGGCAAACTCCTGCGTCACACCCGCTGCACTCCAGTTCACCAGATCCGCCGAGGCCTCGACCGTGTAGGTCAGCTCCGGCCGCTTGCGCCGATAGGTGAACTCCACGCGATCGGCGTCGGTGTGCACGAGCTGCGGTGCGCCCACCCACGTCGCCATGTGCGGATCGAGGTCGAGCGCGTATTCCACGAGGAGCGGCAGGCCATCGGCGTCCGCATCGGAATCGTCAGCCGCATCGAGCGTGAGCCCGTGGGTGAATTTCCAGGATTCGTAGGCCGTGCGATCGACCAGGATGTTGCCGTGGAAATCCAGCACCGTGATGCGCGTGGGATCGAAGTCGCCCCACGGCGCGTCGGGGTCGGGCGCCACGACGAGTTGCACCGTGCCTCCGCCACCGGGATAGGGAATCGTCGGCGCGGCCACCTGGATGACGAGGCCGGATTGCTTGGGATTGTCCCGCAGCGTGGAGCCCTGGCCGACGATGTCGTAGTAATCCACGAGCCGCGTGACGCCCGCACCGCGCAGGATGATCCAGCGGATCGTGTTTTGTTGCGCGGGGATGAGGATATCCACAGTGCGGCTCCCGTTCGTGCTGAACACGGCCTCCGCGCCCACGCCCGTCGTGCGCGGCAACAACTCCAGCGGGGAGCGGCTGCGCATCTCATTGCTCGCCTCGGAAGTGAGGCCGACGAAATAGGTGAAGTGCAGGTGATTCGACGTCGCGCCGGTCTTGCCCACGTAGCCGATGACCTGTCCCGCGGAGACCGCGCTGCCGATCCCGATGCCGGCGGCGAACCCGTGCAGGTGCAGGTAAGCGGTCCAGCGCCCGGAGCCGTGGCTCACGAGGAGGTTATTGCCGCTGCCGGTGGTCACGCCGTCCCACTCGATGCGATTCGTCACCGTGCCGGCCATGACGGCGTGGACGGGCGTGCCCTGCACGGCGTTGAGATCGAGCCCGGCATGGAAATCGTAGCGCCCGATGTTGCGCGGGCCGAAGGCGTAGCGGATCACGTCGGCGTCCGCAGCCGTGCTGTTCGCCAGCGGCCAGCGCACGTCGGTGCCCGGCGACAGCGCCGCCACGGGCGTGCCGCGCGCCTGGTTGGACGGACCGCTGGTGCCGTCGGGCCCGGTCGCGGTGACGATGTAGTAATACGGCGTGCCATTCGTGCGTCCCGTGTCCGTGTGCGTGCTCGCCGTGAGACCCGTGGCGACCGTCGTGTAATTGCCGCTCGTGGCGCTCGTGCGCCGGCCCACCGTGTAACTCGTCGCACCCGGCACGGCTTCCCAACGCAGCGTGAGGCTCCCGTCGCCGGAGATCGCGATCAGCGTCTGCGGCGCTGGCGGCGGCGCGGCGAACGCGGCGAGCGCAACGACCGACCCCAGCGCGAACACCCCGAGCCACCGCGCCCGGCGCGGCCGGGGCGAAGAGGGAGGACGGTGGTCGTTCATGCGCTAGCGTTATCAGGCCAAGCGGCCCGCAACGTCCATCCCAAGCGTCCGCGGGCGTAATCATCCCCCGTGCCCCGGCGGCAGCCTACGCCGCACGCGGCGGCGGCGGCGCTCCGGCGCGAGATTTTCTTCGCTGCCGCGTAAGATTTCGCCGCGAGCTCCGTCTCCCCGGCAAACCACCGCTCCCATGCCACCCGATCTCACCCGCTTCACCTCGCCCAGCGCCGCCCTGCGCGCGCTGGCCTTCCCGGCCTTTCTGCGCCACGCTGCCCGGCGTTCGGACGCCTCCGTTCCGCGCCGGCCGGCCCAACCCGGACTCCTCCCGTGATGCACTCCCCGCCTCCTTCCTGTCACACCGCGACTGCGGAATCGCCTTCGCACGCCACCGCCGCGCCGCGTCCCGACGAGCCCGTTTACATGGGCCTGCCGCACGAGAGCTTTCTGCGCCCGCGTTTCCGGGTCGCCGTCGTGCTGACGCTCCCCGTCCTCGTGCTCGCGATGTGGCCGATGATCTCGCACGGCCTCTACGACTACCTGACGATGCGCGAATCCGCGTGGCTCCAACTCGGGTTGACCACGCCCGTGTTCTTCTGGAGCGGCGCGCCCTTCCTCCGCCGCTGGTGGAAATCGCTCCGCGAACGCGACCCCAACATGTTCACGCTCACGGTCACCGGCACGGGCGCCGCGTATTTCTACAGCGCGGCCGTCGTGCTGTTCTGGGACCACGTGCCGCCGCACCTCTTCTCGCACCACGGCGCCGCGCTCTACTTCGAGGGCACGGCGTTCATCACCACCGTCGTGCTCCTCGGCCAGATCATCGAGCAGCGCGCCCACGCGCGCACCGACGCCGCCATCCGGGCGCTGATGGACCTCGCCCCGAAGATCGCCCACCGCCTCGACGCCGACGACCGCGAGAGCGACGTGCCGGTCGACGCCGTGCAACCGGGCGACCGGCTGCGCGTGCGGCCCGGTGAGCACCTCCCGGTCGACGGCGTGCTCACGACCGGCCCCGCCGAGATCGATGAATCCATGCTCACCGGCGAGCCGTTGCCCGTCGCCAAGCAGGCCGGCGAAAAGATCAGCGCCGGCACGCTCAACACCACGGGCTCGTTCATCTACCGCGCCGAGCGCGTCGGCGCCGACACGCTGCTCGCGCAGATCGTCCGCCTCGTCGAGCAGGCCGTCGAGAGCGAGCCGCCCATCGCGCGCCTTGCCGATCGCGTCTCCGCGTGGTTCTTCCCCGTCGTGCTCGCGATCGCGGCGACCTCGTTCGTCGCCTGGACGCTGCTCGCCGCCGAGCGCGGCTGGCTTTACGGGCTGATCAACGCCGTCTCCGTGCTCATCATCGCCTGCCCCTGCGCGCTCGGCCTCGCCACGCCCGTATCGCTCGTCACCGGCATCGGCCGCGGCGCCCAGGCCGGCGTGCTCGTGAAGGACGCCGGCGCCCTCGAAGCGCTCACCCACGCGAACACGCTGCTGATCGACAAGACCGGCACGCTCACCGCCGGGCGACCCGTCGTCGTGGCGGTCCGCGCGCTGCCCGGCTCGGCGCTGACCGAGGACGAGTTGCTCCGCCTCGCCGCCTCCGCCGAATCGCCCAGCGAACACCCGCTCGCCCGCGCCATCGTCGCCGCGGCGCAGGCCCGCGGGCTCCCGCTCGCCGCCGCCGAGGGCTTCGCCGCACAGGCCGGCGCCGGCGTCACGGCGCGCGTCGAGGGACGCGCCGTGCAAGTCGGTCGCGCCGCGACGGACACCGTTTTTCCGGAGCATCCCACCGCCACGCTCGCCGCCGTGACGGTCGACGGCCAGGCCGCCGGGCTGATCGCGCTCGCCGATCCGGTGAAGCCCACCACGCCCGCCGCCATCCGCGAATTGCAGCGGCTCGGCCTGCGGGTGTTCATGGTCACGGGCGACCGCCAGGCGTCCGCGCAGGCCGTGGCGGATCAGCTCGGACTCGATGGTTTCCACGCCGAAGTGACACCCGCACGCAAGCAGGAGCTCGTCCGCGAGCACCAGGCCCGCGGCGCCAAGGTCGCCTTCGCCGGCGACGGCCTCAACGACGCGCCCGCCCTCGCCGCCGCCGACACCGGCATCGCGATGGGCACGGGCACGGACGTGGCCATGCACAGCGCCGGCCTCGTGCTCGTGAAAGGCGACCTGCAAGCCTTGGTGCGCGCCGTGCACCTCAGCCGCGGCGTGTTCCGCAACATCAAGCAGAACCTCTTCTGGGCGTTCTTCTACAACGGCCTCGGCCTGCCCCTCGCCGCCGGCGCGCTCTTCCCCGTCTTCGGCTGGCTGCTCAACCCGATGTTCGCCGGCGTCGCCATGAGCCTCAGCTCCCTCACCGTCGTCGCCAACGCCCTGCGGCTGCGCCGCCTCCGGCTCTGACCTGCCCCGCCGCCCTTCGCCAAGCTGGAGATTCCGTGGAACCTGAGTAGGATTCCGGGCGTCTTCCCTCCCATCATGAAACCCACCCGATTCCTCCTGCTTGCCGCCGCGGCCACCACGCTGCTGTTTGCCGCCGGTTGCCAGACCGTGGAAACCCGCATCAAGGAAAAGCCCGAGGTCTTCGCCAACCTCGACGCCGAGACCCAGGCCAAGGTGAAACAGGGCATCATCGACCTCGGCTACAGCGAGGACGCCGTCTACCTCGCCCTCGGCGCCCCCGACCAGAAGCGCGAGTCCCGCAGCGCCGCCGGCGCCCAGACCGTGTGGATCTACAACACCTACTACGAACGCTACGACGGCACCCGCTTCGCGGGCTACGCGCGCCGCGTCTACTGGGACCCCGTGCTGAAGACCTACCGCTTCCACTATCACCCGGTCTACGCCGACACCTACCGTCCCGAAGTCGAGGAGCGCATCCGCATCACCTTCGAGAACGGCAAGGTGACCGTGATCGAGCAATCGAAGGGCTGAGCCTCGCTCCGTTTCGCACTCTTTCGCAGCGGCGTCACTCCGACGCCGCTTTTTTGCGCCCCTCAGCCGGCGAGCACGCGGCGCAACACCGGGGCGATCCGGCGCGCGAGCGCGCGGTTGGCGTAGCCGACCCACGCCACCGCGGTGGTCGTGTCGAGCGGCGCCCGCAACCGCCGGCCATCGGCATCGCGCACGACGCAACCCGCCTCCTCCGCGACCAACAGCGTGCAGATGTCGTAGGGATGACACGCGAGCGACGCGCCGGCGCCCAAGCCCAGCCGCGCGAAGGCCACCGGGCGCACGTCGGCGATGAAACGGTCGTGCCCGAGGATGAGTTCGCCGAGCTGCCCGCCGGTGCTGATATACTGGTCGTCGAAAACCGGCTCGCCGCCGCTGGCACCGGTGAGGCCGAGCTCACGCCAAAGCCGCTCCTCACGTTCCGCCAGCCATGCCTTGCCCTCGGGCAGGAACTTGGCGAAGGCGCCGAAGCCATGCGCCAGCGTGGTCGCGCGCGAGGGCTGCGGTCGGAAAGCGCGCCGACTTCCCGTGCGCAGGTCGAACCGCGTGGCACGCAGCCCGCCGCCGCGCACGGCGCTGAACTGGTCGGCAAAACCGGCCTTGCTCGTCGTCAGCTCGGTCATTGCAGCGACCGTGATGTGGCTGACGTCGGTGCGAGGACCGCGTTGCGGCGCGAGGCCGGCGAGCGTCCACGCGCTGCGCTTGTCGTGCATCAGGCCGCGCGTGCCGTCGATCGGATCGAGAATCAGTTTCCACTGCGTCGCCCGCACCGGCATGCCGCGCGGGAAGGTCACCGCGCCCCACTCCTCCAAGCCTTCCATCACCAGCTCCACCGGCTCGCTCGCCGGCCAATGCCGGGCCAGCCACGCGAGGATCACCGGCTCCACCACCGCATCGATGCCGTAGATCGTGTCCGCCGCCGTGACCTTCGCGATGCGGCGGAGGCGGGACGCGCGTTTCCGGCGCGAGCCGAGCACCGCCTCGCGGATCTCCTCCTGCAAAGCACACAACAGACGGCGAAAATGCTCGGGCGACATCGGCAACAGGGTTCAAGGCCCGAACTCCGCCCGCACCGCGGCGGCCAGGTGCGCGCGCGTGGCGGCGAGCGCCTCGGCGAGCGGAAGGCCGGAGGGCGAGAGCGCATGCTTCCGCAACGCCGCGACCGGCTCCGGCAGATCCACGGCCCCGGCGAACACGTGCACCGGCTTGCCGAGGTCGAGGGCGCGCCGCACGACTGCGCCCGGCCCCTTGCCTTGCAGGGAACTGGCGTCGAAGCGCCCCTCGCCGGTGAGCACCACGTCGCAGGCCGCGAGCTTCGCGTCGAGATCGAGCCACTCCGCCACGAGTTCGAAGCCGGGCACCAGCGTGGCGTCCGCCGCAGCCAGCAAACCGAAGGCCAGGCCGCCGGCCGCGCCCGCGCCGGGCGTCTCGCAGAGGAGCGGATGCTTCTTCGCGTGCGTGCAGAGCAGCGCTGCCATGCGGCCGGTCATGTATTCGAGGCGGGTGAAGTCCTCTGGCTGCAGGCCCTTTTGCGGAGCGTAAACCGACGCGGCACCGAAGGTGCCCATGAGCGGGTTGGTCACGTCGCAGGCGACGAAGAGCGGCGGCAACGGACGAAGCTGGCCCGCGACCGCCGCGAGCGCGGCCCAAGTCTGGGGCACGGGCGGATCGAGGCGCGCGCCGTCTGTCGTCCGACACTCGAGCCCGAGGGCGGTAAGCGCGCCGAGGCCGGCGTCGTGCGTGGCGCTGCCGCCGACACCGAGAAGGATCGCGTCCGCTCCCGCGTCGGCTGCCGCGGCGATCAACTCACCGGTGCCGCGCGAGGTGGTCTGCCAGGGATCGCGCCGGCCGGCCGGCACAAGCGCGAGACCGCTGGCCTGCGCCATCTCGACGATCGCGAGGCGGCGCGCGCCCGCCTCGAGTCCGAGACGCGTGCGGATCGCCGCAGGCAATTGCGCGACGTCGACCCGCCCGTAATGCGCGGAGACGGGCGCACCGAGCGGCCCGGTGACCGTGCAGGTCACGAGTTCGCCGCCGACGACGCGCGTGAGGATGGAGCAGAAACCTTCGCCGCCGTCGGTCAGCGGGCAGAGTTCGGTCGCCTGTCCCGGTCCGAGCGCCTGCGCGGCGACGGCACACGCTTCCGGCGCGGGGAGGGCATCCTTGAATTTATCGAACGCCAGCAGGAATCGCATGAGGGCAAGACAGCGGGACGCGCGGACGGCGCGAGCCCGAAAACGACCCGGCGGCCGGACCTCGGCCGCGTTCAAGACGCCATCGGGCGGGCGCTCTCGGGTTTGAGCTCGCGCGTCATGAGCGCGCGCAGGGCATCGGCGGGTTTCTTGCCCGCATAGAGGATGGCATGGATCTCGGCGAGGATCGGGGCCGCGATGCCTTTTTCCAGGCACAGGCCGTGGAAGGCGTCGGCGGTGCGGTGGCCTTCGACCACAGTTTTGCGGCCGGCCATGAGCTGCTCGACGGTGGCGCCCTCGCCGATGCGCTGGCCGAATTCGCGGTTGCGGCTCCATGCGCCGTGGCAGGTGGCCACGAGGTCGCCGAAGCCGCTCAGGCCGTAGAACGTCTCGCGCTTGGCGCCAAGCGCCTCGCCGACGCGCACCATCTAGGTGAGGGCGCGCGTGAGCAGCGCCGCGCGGGCGTTGTCGCCGAGCCGGAGGCCGTCGCACAGGCCGGCGGCGATGGCGTAGATGTTCTTGAGGCAGGCGCCGTATTCGGCACCGGGCAGGTCGTCGCCGGTGTAGATGCGCAGCGCGGAATCGCTCATCGCCGCCTGCACGCGCCCGACGCAGGCATCGGGCCGGGCCGCCGCGAGCAACATCGCCGCGGGCAGGCCGCGGGCGACCTCGGCGGCGTTGGTCGGGCCGGTGAGCGTGGCGACGTTCACCTGCGGGAACACCTGCGCCATGACCTCGCTGGCGCGGAAATGGGTGTCGACTTCGAGGCCCTTGACGAGGCTGATGAAAAGCTGGAGCCGGCCGGCCTCGCCCAGGACGGCGCGCATCTGCCCGCACCACGCGCGCAGGGCGTGCGAAGGGCTGGCGATCAGGGCCACGTCGGTCCCGCGCAACGCCGCGCCGAGGTCGGCCGTGACGGCGAGCGTCTCCGGCAACGGGATGCCGGGCAGGTAGTCGCGGTTCTCGCGTGCGGCCGCGATGGCGGCGGCGTGTTCGGGGCGGCGCGCGACGAGCGCGGCCGGGTGGCCGCGGCGGGCGAGATGGGCGGCGACGGCGGTGCCCCAGGCACCGGCGCCGATGACGGCAAACTGCAGGGGAGGCGTTTCAGCCACGGGTGGAAACGGGTTGAGGGGTGCGGCCGGACCGCAGCGGGCGGCTCGACCCGAACGCGGCGGGAAACCCGACCGCGCTCAGGCCTTCAGAAAGCCGGGAATCTTCTCGCCGGCAATCATCGTTTCGAAGGTCTCGCGCACGTTGACCACCTCGAAGCGGGTGCCGGAGACGAACACCTCGGCCGGGAGGGCGCGGGTGTTGTAGCGGCTGGCCATGGTGTGGCCGTAGGCGCCGGCGCTCATGAAAACGCCGAGTTCGCCCTCGCCGATTTCCTGGATCATGCGGTCCTTCGCGAAACAGTCGCCGCTCTCGCAGACCGGGCCGACGAGGTCGGCCTTGAGCGCGGGGCGCTCGGTCTCGCGCACGACGGGCACGAATTCGTGGTAGGCGTCATACATCGCGGGGCGCGCGAGGTCGTTCATCGCGGCGTCGAGGATGACGAAGGTCTTGCCGTGGCCGCGCTTGACGTATTCGACGCGCGTGAGGAGCACGCCGGCGTTGCCGACGAGGAAACGGCCGGGTTCGAGGAGGATCTTCAGGCCGAGCGGGGCGAGGAGCGGCGTGAGCGCGGCGCCGTAGGCCTCGGGGGTGAGCGGACGCTCGCCTTCGGGCTGGGCGTCCCACCAAGCCTGTTGGCCACTGGCAAGGGCATCCTGATAGACGATGCCGATGCCGCCACCGACGCTGAAATACCGGATGCCGTAGGTGCGCTGGAGCTCCGCGACGAAGGGGAGGACCTTCTCGACCGCCTCGACGAAGGGGCCGACCTTGGTGAGCTGTGAGCCGATGTGCATCTGCACGCCGCGGATCTCGATGTGGGGCAACTTCGCGGCCGCGGCGTAGGCGGCGGCGGCGTATTTCAGCGGGATGCCGAACTTGTTCTCGCTCTTGCCGGTGGTGATCTTGGCGTGGGTCTTGGCGTCGACGTCCGGGTTGATGCGGATGGCGATGGGGGCCTTTTTGCCCAGCTGGCCGGCGAGGTGGTTGATGCGTTCGAGCTCGGGCTCGCTCTCGACGTGGAAGCCGTAGACGCCCGCCCCGAGGGCGAGGCGGATCTCGGCGTCGGTCTTGCCCACGCCGGCGAAGACGCTGTCCTCCGCGCGGCCGCCCGCGGCGAGCACGCGGCGCAGCTCGCCGCCGCTCACGAGGTCGAAGGCCGCGCCGAGGTTCGCGAAGTGGCGCAGCACGGCGAGGTTCGAGTTGGCCTTGCAGGCGAAACAGATGCGGACATCGAGCCCGGCGAGGCTGGCGGCGAGGCGGCGGTAGTTGTCCGCGATGGTCTGCGCGCTGTAGACGTAGGTCGGCGTGCCGTGCAGGCGGGCGACGGCGGCGAGGTCGACTCCCTCGGCGTGCAGTTGGTTACCGACGTAGTGGAAATGATGCATGGCGCGGATGTGGTGGGGGGCGACGTTGTTGGGTTTGAGAGCGGAAAACCACTCCTTTTTGCGCGTGTGACAGAACAGCGCCCGCTCCGCCGCGCGACCGATTGCGCGGGCCGGCGGCGGCGTTTTCCGGCGGCGCGCGCGACGAGGCGCGACGCCCGCGGGTAAAGCCTGCGTCAATTCGCGCGCGAAACGGAGAATGCCCTTGAGTGTGCGCGGCGAATGCGGAACGAATCGCAGCGTGAAGCGCGCGCTCCGCCAATTCCTGTCCTCGCTGCCCTCCCTCCGCGGGCGGAAGCTCGACCGGCGGCTGCGGGCGGCCTCCACGCGCCGGGCGCAATTCGTGAGTTTCCTCGAGGCCAGCGGCTACCGCACGCACTCGGTCGACACCTACGAGCGCAGCCTGCGCCGCCGCCGCGCCGCCAAGGCCGTGCTGATGTGGGCCACCGCCTTCGCCGCCGCCTGGATCGTGCTCGAGAGCGCGCAGGCCGTCTCGATCTTCTGAGCCCGGGCGCGGCCCCGCGCTCCGCGCCCAGCGCCGGCAACGCGGCCTTCGCCGGCCGGTCTGAGTTGACGCCCCGCCCGGGACGCCTTCCATGCCGCGATGCCTTCCGCCCACGCCCCTGGGAGCCGCTCGTGGTTTCAACGTTTCCTCAACGTCGTCGAACGCCTCGGCAACGCCCTGCCCAACCCGTCCACGTTGTTCGCGCTGCTCTCGGTGCTCGTGGTCCTGCTCTCCTGGCTGTTCAGCCGGATGGGCGTGCAGGTCGTGCATCCGGCCACGGGCCAGACGATCGCGGTGGTCAACCTGCTCTCGCTGGACGGCCTGCACCGGTTCATCACGAGCGTCGTGCCGAACTTCGCGGGCTTCCCGCCGCTCGGCACCGTGCTGGCCTGCCTCGTGGGCATCGCGGTGGCGGAGCGCACCGGCCTGATCGCGGCGCTGCTGCGGCTGATCGTGCTCAACTCGCCGCCGCGCCTGCTCACGCCGATGGTGATCTTCGGCGGCATCATGTCGCACTCGGGCGGCGACGTCGGCTACGTGCTCTTCATCCCGCTCGGCGCGGCGCTGTTCCACGCCGTGGGCCGGCACCCGCTGGCGGGCCTGGCGGCGGCGTTCGCAGGCGTGTCGGGCGGCTTCAGCGCCAACCTCCTGCTCGGCACGATCGACCCGCTGCTCGCCGGCATCACCCAGGCCGCCGCCACCACCGCCGGCATCAAGCCCGGCTACGTCGTCTACGCGACGGCCAACTACTATTTCCTCGTGGCCGCGACCTTCCTGCTCACCGCCACGGGCTGGTTCGTGACCGAGAAGATCGTCGAACCCCGCCTCGGCGAATACCGGGGCGACGCCGCGCGCGAGCCCATCACGCCGCTGACCGCCGCCGAGAAACGCGGCCTGGCCTGGACGCTCGCGGTGAACGTCGCCATCACCGGCATCATCGCCTGGGGCCTCGTGCCCGCGGACGGGTTCCTGATCGATCCGAAGCAACCCGGCCTGCTCACCTCGTATTTCATGCGGGGGCTGATCTTCTTCATCTTCCTCTACGGGCTGGCCTCGGGTCTGGCCTACGGGTTGGGCGCGCGGACGATCCGCAACGACCACGACGTCATCCGCGGCATGGACGCCTCCATGGCGACGATGGCGTCCTACATCGTGATGTCGTTCTTCTGCGCGCAATTCCTCGCGCTGTTCAACTGGACCAATCTCGGCACGATCATCGCGATCGAGGGCGCCACGGGCATCAAGGCGCTGGGCCTGCAGGACAGCCCGATCCTGCTGATGGTGTCGCTGGTGTTCTTCACCGCCACGGTGAACCTGCTCATCGGCTCCGCCTCGGCGAAGTGGGCGCTGCTCGCGCCGGTCTTCGTGCCGATGTTCATGCTGCTCGGCTTCACGCCGGAGCTGGTGCAGGGCGCGTTCCGCGTCGGCGACAGCTGCACGAACATCATCACGCCGCTGATGGCCTATTTCCCGCTCATCGTCACTTTCGCCAGCCGTTACCTGCCGCAGACCGGCATCGGCACGATGATCTCGACGATGCTGCCCTACTCGATCGCGTTCCTGATCGCGTGGACGATCATGTTGATGACCTGGATCTGGCTGCGCCTCCCGATGGGACCGGGCGCCGGGCTGTTCCTCACGCCGTAATTACCGCGCCATGAGTTCCACCCCGCCGCCGGCCGCACCGGTCCCGTTCTTCCAGCGTTTCCTCAACGGCGTCGAACGCACCGGCAACGCCCTGCCCAACCCCGCCACGCTCTTCGCGCTGCTCGCGGCGCTGGTCGTGGTGCTCTCCGGCGTGCTGCACGCCGCCGGTGTGTCCGTCGCCAATCCGGCCAACGGCCAGACCATCGCGGTGGTGAACCTGTTCTCGGTCGAGGGCCTGCATCGCATGCTGCTCGAGGCGGTGCGCAATTTCCTCACCTACCCGCCGCTGGGCATCTCGCTGACCTGCCTGCTCGGCATCGGCCTCGCGGAATACTCGGGCCTGATGGGCGCGGTGCTGCGGCTCTTCGTGCTGGCGGCGCCGCGCCAGCTCATCACGCCGATGGTCGTCTTCGCCGCCGTGATGTCCAACGCCGGCAGCGAGGTCGGCTACGTGCTGCTCACGCCGCTGGCGGCCGCGCTCTACCATGCGCTGGGGCGCCACCCGCTGCTCGGGCTCGCGGCGGCCTTCGCCGGCGTGTCGGGCGGCTACAGCGCCAATCTCCTCATCGGCTCCGTGGACGTGCTGCTCGCCGGCCTGACCGAGGCGGCGGCGCACATCGTCGACCCGACCTACAGCGTGGCGGCGACGGCGAACTACTACTTCATGGCCGTGTCGACCGTGGTCGTCACGGTCGCCGGCACCTGGGTGACGGAAAAGATCGTGGCGCCGCGGCTCGGCGACTACCGCGGCGACGCGCCGCGCGAGGAGTTGAAGCCGCTCTCGCGCGAGGAGAAGCGCGGCCTGCTGGCCGCGGGCGCGGCGGTCGCGGTGCTCGGCGCCGTGGTGCTGGCGGGCGTGCTGCCGGCGGACGGCTTCCTGCGCGATCCGTTGAAGCCGGATTTCAAGGACACGCTGTTCATGCGCGGGCTCGTGGCGTTCATCTTCCTCTTCGGCTTCGTGCCGGGCGTGGCCTATGGCGTGGCGGCGGGCACGATCCGCAACGACCACCAGGTCGTGGCCGGCATGACGCACACGATGAAGTCGATGGCGTCGTTCATCGTCCTGGCGTTCTTCGCGGCGCAGTTCATCTCGTATTTCATCTGGACGAACCTCGGCACGATCACGGCCATCGAGGGCGCCGCGCTCATCCAGCGCCTCGGGCTGCAGGACCTGCCGATGCTGTTGATGATCGCCGTGGTGGGCTTCGCCAGCCTCGTGAACCTGATCATGTCGAGCGCCTCGGCCAAGTGGGCGCTGCTCGCGCCGGTGTTCGTGCCGATGTTCATGCTGCTCGGCTACTCGCCGGAGCTCGTGCAGGGCGCGTTCCGCGTGGGCGACAGCGTGACCAACATCGTCACACCGCTGCTGAGCTACTTCCCGCTCATCCTCACCTTCATCCACAAATACGATCCGAAGGCCGGCATCGGCACGCTCATCGCCACGATGCTGCCCTACTCGGTCGCGTTCGGCATCGCGTGGACGATCCTGCTGATGCTCTGGATCTGGCTCGGGGTGCCGATGGGGCCGGGCGCGCCACTGTTCCTCGCGCGCTGAGGCAAAGCGCAGTTGCGCGGCGCGCAGCGGACGCTTTGCCTCGGCGTCGTGCCGTTCGACCCCGAGCTTTACCCGTGGATCTCCCTCGCCGCCATCGCGTGGGGGTTGCTCGACTGTTTCTTCGGGTATCGCGTGTTCAAGGTCACCGTGGCGCTGGTCGGAGCGCTCGCGGGCGGGTTGCTGGCGCAGGCGGCGGTGCTGGCGCTGGGCTTCGACTCCACGGTGGAGCTGGCGGCGCTGTTCGTCGGCGCGCTGGGCGGCGCGGCGCTCGCCTTCCTGCTCTACCTCGCGGCGGTGTTCGTGGCGGGCTTCGGCTTCGGCGCGACGCTGGCGGTGCTGCTGCTGGCGCATTTCAACCACATGGTCGCCCTGCTGGTGGCCATCGTCACCGGCGTGATCGGCGGCGTCGCGGCCGTGAAGCTGCAGAAGGTGCTGATCGTGCTGGCCACGGCGCTGCTGGGGTCGTTCCGCGCGCTCGTGGCGGTGACCTACTTCACGGCGGAGCTCGACTGGGTGTATTACTACCGGCAGCCGCAGCAGTTCCCGGCGCTGATCGACAGCAACGGCTGGATGTTCCCCGCGATCCTCGTGCTGGCCGCGGTCGGCGCCATGGCGCAGTTCGAACTCGGCCGTGCCGACGGCGGCAAGGGCGACACGAAGAAGAAAAAGTAGCCCGCCCCGGCCGACGCCACGCCGGCAGCGAGCTTCCGGCCTTGCCGCGCCCGGACGCGCGCGCACACTGCGCGGGATGAAAAAATTTCTGCTCGTGGCGTTCGTGGCGCTGGGACTCGTGTGGCTCGTCGGCGGTTGCGGCAATTCCTCGCGTCCCATGATGGGCCTCGGGCTGGAGCTGACCGCGCTCGAGCGCGCGGCGGACGGCACGGCCACGGCGACGGTGACCCTCGTCAACCCGAACGTCGGCCCCTACAACTTCGCCAGCGCCACGCACCGCATCTACGTGCAGGACCGTCTGCTTGGCACGCTGACCATCGCCAGTCCCACGGCCGTGGCGCCGCAGCAGAGTGCCACGCAGAGCGGACCGCTCGCGCTCGAGAAGGGCGCCGCCTGGCCGCAGGGCGCGGTGCGCTACCGGATCGAATCGAACCTCAAGCTCCGCCTCTACGGCGACAACACGCAGGCGCACAAGCTGCAGGGCGCCGGCACGATCGAGGTCACGGCCAAATAAAAAGCGGCGCCGGGTCGCCCCGGAGCCGCTGCCGGTTGTTACATCCGCTTTTCAGGCGGCAAGCCGGCCGACTTGCTTCACGGCGTGACGGACGCCGATCGGCGCCGGAAGGCGGATGGGACTGGCAAGGGTGAGCGGCCGCGGCTCGCGGCTGTATTGTTCGAGCGTCCACGCGACGAGCGCGGTGGCGAGCAGGGCGGAGACGAAGTAGGCGGCGTCGAAGGCACCGCTCGCGAAGGAAACGAGACCGACGAAGGTCGCGGCGAGGAGGGAGATCAGAGCGGTTTTCATGAGGTTCATGGGTGGATGCCATGAACACCCGGCAGCCGGACGAAAGTTGCACCCGGCGAAAAAAATCGGCGCCGCGCGACGACCGCGCCGCGCTTCTCCCGACCGCCTTGCGAGTTGCACCACGCGGGTATTTGCCCAGTCTGCAAGGTTCACGCTCCGGCGTGTTCCGATTCCCTTTTTCCTCCAGCATGAAAGCCCTGCTCAGCCTGTCTATGGTCGCCCTCACCACCGTTTCCTTCGCCGCCCCCGCGGCTCAGTCCGCCCCGCCGGCCGCCTCACCGCTCACCGCGCCGTGGGCCGGACCCTACGGCGGCGTGCCGCCCTGGGATCAGGTCAAGGCGTCCGACTTCCCCGCCGCGTTCACCGCCGCCTTCGACGAATACCGCCGCGAGATCGCCGCCATCGCCGACAACCCCGAGAAGCCCACCTTCGCCAACACCCTCGTCGCGATGGAGCGCGCCGGCGACACGCTGCGCCGCGTCATGGCGATGTTCGGCGTCTATCAATCCAACCTCTCCACGCCCGAGGTGCAGGCGCTCGACCTCGAGTGGTCGCCCAAGCTCGCCGCCGTGGCCGACGAGGTGAAGTTCAACGCCAAGCTCTTCGCCCGCATCGCCGCCGTCTACAACACCCGCGGCGACGCCGGCCTCGATCCCGTCGACACGCGCCTCCTCGAACGCACCTACGCCGACTTCGTGCGCACCGGCGCCAAGCTCGACGCCGTCGGCAAGCAGCGCCTCGGCGAGATCAACCAGCGCCTCGCCGCGCTCTTCGCCGACTTCAGCGCCCGTGTCCTCAAGGATGAGGAAACCTGGATTGCGCTCGGCGCCGACGACCTCGCCGGCCTCTCCACCGGCCAGATCGCCTCGCTCAAGGCCGCCGCCGAGGAGCGCGGCCTCAAGGACCAGTGGGCCGTGGTCAACACGCGCTCGAGCGTCGATCCGTTCCTCACCTTCTCCGACCGCCGCGACCTGCGCGAAAAAGTCTGGCGCTCCTTCAAGAACCGCGGCGACAACGGCGGCCCCACCGACACCAACGCCCTCATCGTCGAGATCACCAAGCTCCGCGCCGAGCGCGCCCGCCTCCTCGGCTACGCCACGCACGCCCACCTGCGCATCGAGGACACCATGGCGCGCACGCCCGAGGCCGCCGAGCAGCTCATGGCCAAGGTCTGGGCCGCCACCACCGCCCGCGTGCAGGAGGAAGTCGCCGACATGCAGAAGCTCGCCGAGCAGGAAGGCTTCACCGGCCGGATCGAGCCCTGGGATTATCTCTACTACGCCGAGAAGGTCCGCACCGCCCGCTACGCCGTGAACCAGGACGAGCTGAAACCCTACTTCGAGCTGAACAACATGATCGCCGCCGCGTTCCACACCGCCGGCCAGCTCTACGGCCTCCAATTCGAGGAAATCACCGGCAAGGTTCCCGTCTTCCATCCCGACGTCCGCGTCTGGGAAGTGCGCGAGAAGGACGGCAAGCACGTCGGCCTTTTCTACGGCGACAACTTCGCCCGCACCGGCAAGCGCTCCGGCGCGTGGATGACCGGCTACCGTTACCACGAGGCCGTCGACGCCGTCCGCACACCGCTCGTTTCCAACAACAACAACTTCATCAAGGGCGCGCCCGGCGAGCCCGTGCTCATCTCGCTCGACGACGCCACGACGCTCTTCCACGAGTTCGGCCACGCGCTGCACTTCCTGCTCTCGAACGCCAAGTATCTCGGCCTGAGCGAGACGCCCGGCGACTACGTCGAGCTGCCCAGCCAGGTGCTCGAGAACTGGGTGCTCACGCGCCCGATCCTCGACCGCTTCGCCCGCCACTACCAGACCGGCGAGGCGATGCCGCAGGCCCTCGTCGACAAGGTGCGCGCCGCCGCGAAGTTCAATCAAGGCTACTCAACCGCCGAATACCTCTCGGCCGCGATCGTCGACATGCACCTCCACAACCGCGCCGAGGGCATCACCGATCCGAAGGCCTTTGAGCGCGACCTCATGGCCGGCATCGGCGCGCCGAAGGAGGTCGCCATGCGCCACCGCCTGCCGCAGTTCCTCCACCTGTTCTCCAGCGACGCCTACTCGGCCGGCTACTACTCGTATCTCTGGGCCGACGTGATGGCCTCGGACGCCTTCAAGGCCTTCGAGGAAAAGGGCAACGTCTTCGACGCGGATCTGGCGCAGAAGATGCGTGAGCAGCTCCTCGCCCCGCTCAACAGCTCCGACCGCGCCGAGGCCTACCGCGTCTTCCGCGGCAGCGACCCGAAGATCGAGTCCCTGCTCGAGCGCCGCGGCTTCCCCGTCGAGAAGCCGAAGGCGGAATAAATCTCCGGTCTCTTTTCTTCCATCAGGCGCCGCGCTTCCAAGCCGGCGCCTTTTTCGTATCCGGCACCGTGCTGGAGCGAACCACCGGACAATTGCTCACGCAGAGAACCCGGAGAGCACAGAGTCTCGAAGCTCGTCTCGTAATGGGGGGGGGCGCCGCGACCCGGCCCGGTTCAGCGGTCCGGGTAACGCAGACCCAACTCGTCCGCCGCCTGGATGAGGGCCTTATCTCGGGTCCAGATCCGCACGCCGTCGATGCGGGCCGCAGCCAGCAACTGCACATCGCTCCAAGACAGCCCGCGCCCAGCCAGCGCCTGCTGGTCGATCAGGTGCAACCCTTCCTCCAGATCGATTTCGTCCGCCCGCGGCAATTTCTGCAGATGCCGCAGAATCTCGGTCCGTGCCCGCAACTGCCCGGACGCCAACTCGCCGATCACCACCGTGTGTGTCCACACCTCCCCGGCGGCCAAACAGGCCTGCAATCGCGCATCCGCGCGCCGGAAGTGATCGATCCAGACAGAGGTGTCGACGAGCACGCTCACGACGCCTTGCTGCCGGCTTTACGCCGCGGGGCCGCGGCTGCCTTCTTGTCGGAACCGCCCAGCGCCGCCAGCCGCGCCGCCGCCTCGCGCTGGATCAACGCCCGCAGTCCCTCGTGCAACAGTGCGGTCTTCTCCTTCAGCCCGGCATAGTCGGCCGCCTCCTCCATCAACCGATCATCCAAGTTTAGCGTGGTTCTCATGCAGACGAAGCTGCATGAAACGTCTGCATCGTCAAGGAGCGGCGATTCGCCGGGGGGCTCGCAGCTGCGTGAGGGTGGACGCGTGTGCCGGAACCCAGGGCGCTTGGGACAAGCGCCCCCACCGGGAAGAGCAGCGGTGGTCGTGCCGCGCGCCGGAGTGCGTCGGCGCGACCGTCGCGGCCATGAAAAACGGCGCGGACTTTTCCGCGCCGTTGGAGAGCATCGTTCGGGCTGTCCGCGGTGCGGCCGGGCGGAGGGGCGCTCAGCCAGCGCCGCCGGCGGCGCTGGAGAAGGGCGTGAACTTCGTCTTCACCACCGCGCGGATGTATTCGCGGTTCAGGCGGGCGATGAAGTCGTGCGAGATGAGCTTCGGGCACACGGCGCTGCACTCGTATTGGTTGGTGCAGTTGCCGAAGCCGAGCTCGTCCATCTTCGCGACCATCGCGAGCACGCGACGCTCGCGCTCGGGCTGGCCCTGCGGGAGGAGCGCGAACTGCGAGACCTTGGCGGCGACGAAGAGCATCGCGGAGGCGTTCTTGCAGGCTGCGACGCAGGCGCCGCAGCCGATGCATTGCGCGGCATCCATCGCGAGATCGGCGTCTTCCTTCGGGACGGGGATCGAGTTGGCGTCGGGCGCCGCGCCGGTGCGGACGGAGATGAAGCCGCCGGCCTGCTGGATCTGGTCGAAGGCGGAGCGGTCGGTCATCAGGTCCTTCTGGACCACGAAGGCCTTCGCGCGGAAGGGTTCGACGAGGATGAGGTCGCCGTCCTTGAAGCTGCGCATGTAGGTCTGGCAGGTGGCGATGCCTTTGCCGGGACCGTGCGGCTTGCCGTTGATCGTGCACGAGCAGGTGCCGCAGATGCCTTCGCGGCAGTCGTGCGCGAAGGCGATCGGCTCCTCGCCCTGGCGGGTGAGGTTGTCGTTCACGACATCGAGCAGCTCGAGGAACGACATGTCGGGATTCACGTCCTTGGCCGGATAATCGACGAATTTGCCGGGGCTCTTCGCGTCGGGCTGGCGCCAGACGCGGAGGGTGACGTTGAAGAGTTTCTTGGAGGGTGAGTGTTCGGCAACCATGGGGATGTCCTCGTGGGGCGGCTTATTTGTAGGAACGGACGCTCATCTTCACGAATTCGTAGTTGAGCTCCTCGGTGTTGCGGAGCGGGGCCTTGCCGTCGCCCTGGTATTCCCAGGCGGCGACGTGGGCGAACTTGGCGTCATCGCGGAGGCACTCGCCGTCGGGGTGCTGGTATTCCTCGCGGAAGTGGCCGCCGCAGCTCTCCTCGCGGGTGAGCGCGTCGAGGCACATGAGTTCGCCGAGCTCGAGGAAGTCGGCCACGCGGCCGGCCATCTCGAGGGACTGGTTGAGCGAGGCGGCGGAGCCGGGGACCTTGACGTTCTGCCAGAACTCCTCGCGCAGGGCGGGGATTTCCTTGAGCGCCTTTTCGAGGCTTTGCTTGGTGCGGGCCATGCCGCAGCCGGTCCACATGATCTTGCCGAGGCGGCGGTGGAAGTGGCTGACGGGCTCCTTGCCGTTGTTGTCGAGGAGGCGCTTGTTGAGCGCGGTGACGCTCGCCTCGGCCTGCTTGAACTCGGCGCTGTCGGCGCTCGGGCGCGAGCCGGGCTTCTGGCCGGCGAGGTAATCGCCGACGGTGTAGGGAATGACGAAGTAACCGTCCGCGAGGCCCTGCATGAGGGCGGAGGCGCCGAGGCGGTTGGCGCCGTGGTCGGAGAAGTTCGCCTCGCCGAGCACGAAGAGGCCCGGGATGTTGGACATCAGGTTGTAGTCCACCCAGAGGCCGCCCATGGTGTAGTGCACCGCGGGGAAGATGCGCATGGGCGTCTTGTAGGCGTTCTCGTTGGTGATCTCGTGGTAGATGTCGAAGAGGTTGCCGTAACGCTCGCGCACGCCGGCTTCGCCGAGGCGCTTGATCGCGTCGGAGAAGTCGAGGTAGACGCCGAGGCCGGACTCGCCGACGCCGCGACCCTCGTCGCACATGCGCATGGCGGCGCGGGAGGAGACGTCGCGCGGGGCGAGGTTGCCGAAGCTCGGGTAGATGCGCTCGAGGTAGTAGTCGCGGTCCTCCTCCGGGATCGTGTTCGGATCCTTTTTGGCATCTTCCTTCTTCTTCGGGACCCAGATGCGGCCGTCGTTGCGCAGCGACTCGGACATGAGCGTGAGCTTCGACTGGTAGTCGCCGGAGACAGGGATGCAGGTCGGGTGGATCTGCGTGTAACAGGGGTTGCCGAAGCAGGCGCCGCGCTTATAGGCGCGCCAGATCGCGGTGGCGTTCGAGTTGCGCGCGTAGGTGGAGAGATTGAAGACGTTGCCGTAGCCGCCGGTGGCGAGGATGACGGCGTCGGCGCTGTGGCGGGTGATCGCGCCGGTGATGAGGTCGCGGACGATGATGCCCTTGGCGTGGCCGTTGACCACGACGAGGTCGAGCATCTCGGAGTTGGTGTGGAGCTGCACGGCGCCGGCGCCGACCATCTTCGAGAGGGCGCTGTAGGCGCCAAGGAGGAGCTGCTGACCGGTCTGGCCGCGGGCGTAGAAGGTGCGGGAGACCTGCGCGCCGCCAAAGGAGCGGTTGGCGAGGAGGCCGCCGTATTCGCGGGCGAAGGGCACGCCCTGCGCGGCGCACTGGTCGATGATGTTGACCGAGACCTCGGCGAGACGGTGGACGTTGGCCTCGCGGGCGCGGTAGTCGCCGCCCTTGATGGTGTCGTAGAAGAGGCGGTAAACGCTGTCGCCGTCGTTCTGGTAGTTCTTGGCGGCGTTGATGCCGCCCTGGGCGGCGATGGAGTGGGCGCGGCGCGGGCTGTCGTGGAAGACGAAGCACTTCACCTTGTAGCCGAGCTCGGCGAGCGTGGCGGCGGCGGAGGCGCCGGCCAGACCGGCACCGACGACGATGACCTCGTATTTCCGCTTGTTGGCGGGGTTGACGAGTTTGATCGAAGCCTTGTGGTTGCGCCACTTGTCGGCCAGCGGGCCGGAGGGAATCTTGGAGTCAAGTTTGGCCATGACGGGGAAGGGTTAGCGCTGGATGAGGCCGCTGAGCACCGGCACGTAGCCGAGGATCGAGAGCGGGATGAGGGCGTTGAGGACGAAGTAGCTGACGCAGTAGATCTTGGCGAAGATCTCCAGATTGCGGGTCCAAGTCTCGTTCTTCAGGCCGAGCGACTGGAACATCGAGACGATGCCGTGGACGAGGTGAAAGCTCAGCAGGCCGACGGAGACGATGTAGAAGAGGGAAACCCAGCCGTTACTGAAGCCCTCGACGACCATCTTGTAGACGTCGCGCACCATCGTGCCGTCCGCGAGCCGGTAGGTGTGCTCGCTCCACTCCGGGTTACCGGCGCGCACGGTGAAATGCGCGAGGTGATAGATGAGGAAGGCCAGCACGATCAGGCCGGTGCGGGCCATGACGCGCGAGGCGAGCGTGGCGCGGTTGGTCTTTTCGCCGAGGTAGCTTTCGGGGCGGGCGGCGCGATTCTCCAGCGTCAGCTGGATGGCCAGCCAGACGTGGATCGCCACGCAAGCCAGCAGGAACAGCCGGATGGCCCACAGGCCGCCGCCGAGCGACTCCAGCAGGAGCCCGTAATGGTTGATCTTTTCCGGCGGGAGGAAGATCTGCAGGTTGCCGACCAAGTGGCCGGTGACGAAGCCGAACAGCACCAAGCCGGTCAGCGCCATCAGGAACTTCCTGCCAATGGACGAGGTGAAGAGCGAGCCAAGGAGGTTCATCGCGAGTGTAGGGAAGGTTGCCGGTGCGGGAGGGGTGGATGACCACCGGCAGGCCAAAAACCAAGGCGGTCGGCCCCGGATTGTAAAGGCTGCCGCCCGGCAGCTCGCAGGCTGCATCCGCTTATTAGGCTCCCTAACCCCGGCAAGAAGCGCCCCCGGATTCCGTGTGCGGCCGCTGCGATTGGCCATCGCCGGCCAGCCAAACTCGTCCCCGCCCTGCCCTTTGTCCGCAGCCTGAGCGCCCGCGCGCCGCGTCACTTCGCCAGCGGCTTGAGCAAGGCGAACTTCCCGCTCGCGGCGGGCTGGATGAACTTGCGGCGGAACAGCGTCACGCGCGCCCCGTCGCCCAGCACCTCGGCCAGCGCCGCGGCCACGCTCTCCGGCGCGGTCCCGTCGGCGACGTATTGGAACTCCCACCGCTGCTCCGAGACCTGCACGAGGCTCCAATGCCAGCACGCGAAGTCCGCCGGGATCGCCTGGTCGACCTCGAAGGCCGAAATCACCGTGCCGTCCGCGCGCGGGTGCAGATCCTTTTCGCGGCCGAGGATCCGGTAGCCTGTCGGCGTGCGCCGCACGATGTCGCCCGTGTGATAACGCAACAGCGGCATCGCCACGCGGTCGCGCGTCGTGACGAGGATCTGAAACGCATCGCGCAAGCCACCCTGGCCTGAGCGGGTCGAAGGCCACGGGATGAGTTCGATGAAGCAGTTCGCCTCGACCACCCGCAGGTTGTCGCGGAACGCATCGCCCACGAAAAGATAACCCGCCTCGGTCGAGCCGTAGAGATCGACCTGCGCTGCGCCGGGGAACGCCTCCGCGATGCGGCGGCTGTGCTGGAGCGAGGCTTTGCCGTAGGTGAGGATGACGGTGCGCACGCTCGGCACCCGCACGTGCCGCTTCTGCAGCGCGCGCGCCAGCAGCGAGAGATACACCGGCTCGCCCTCGATCACCTCGGGCTGCACGGCCTGCAACTCGCGCGCGATGCGCTCCCACTCGCCCTCGGGAAACGCGAACGGATCGCTCGAGAGATTGAGATAGACCGTGCCGTCGAAATAGCGGTGCGGGAACGGATGGTCCTCGTAGGGACAGAGGTTGCTCGAGCAGCCCACCGGCGCGAGGACGCATTTGCGATACGGGCGGTCCGCATACTGCGCCAACACCGGATGCGCGAGGTAGGCACGGCGCGTCTGCGCGTTCCACCAACCGTCCTCCATCACGACCGTCATCGGCCCGCTCGTGGTGCCGGAGGTGTGTTCGTATTCGTATTTCTTCTGCGCGAAGCCGCGCTCGATCTCGCGGTAATCGGCGAAGAACGCCGTGTGCCCGCGCTGCACGATCTCCTGCTTCGTCAGCACCGGGATCTCGCGGTAACACGACCAGCGCAACGGCTCGTGATGCAGCGGGAAACGCTGCGGGTAGAGCGGGCTGCGCGCGTAGATGGCACGGACTTCCTGTTCGAGCGGAGCGGGCAGGCAGTCGCCCACCTCGGCGCCGAGCGTGTCGGCCGAGTTGGCGAACGCGGGCGTGGAGACGGCGCTTTCCATCGGGTCAGCCGAGTAAATGGGCGCCGCCATCAATGTCAAATGACCGGCCGGGCATACGCCGCGCGCGTCACGGGCGCGGCGGCGGATTGATCACGACACTTCCAACCCAGGGCGGTTGGGGACAACCGCCCCCACCTTGCGGATGCAGCACTTGGCACGAAGCCACCCGCGTCACGGGCGCGTCGGTCAGTTGATTGTGCAGCCGCGAGGGAACCCGCGCTCACGGCGCGCGCAGCCGCTCCCACACCGGACGGAAGAGCAGCAACGCGTCGAGCACGAGCGCGTGCGTGATCTCGCCGCGGTAGGCGCGCTGATAGACGTCCTCCACCGGCAGCGTGAGGATCTCGAATTCCTCGTTGGGGTCCCACGCCAGCTCGGCGCGGCGCTCCGCCTCCGCGACGAGCACGAGATGGCAGCGGTTGGTCTGGATCGCGGGATTCGGATGCACGGAGCCGAGCAGTCGCGCGGACGTGCCGACGAAACCGGTCTCCTCCTGCAACTCGCGCTGCGCGGTCGTCACCGGATCCTCGCCGGCCTCCATCACGCCGCCGGGGATCTCGAGCGAGAGATCGTTCGTGCCGAAGCGGAACTGGCGCACGAGCACGAGTTCGTGGCGCGGTGTGAGCGCGATCACGTTCACCCAATCGGGCGCGTGGATGAGGAAAAAATCCCGCGGCGCCGCGTGCGCCGGATGCTGGAAGTCCACGCTCTCCACCGAGAAGATGCGCGTCTGCGTGAGCGGACGCGCGCCGAGTTTTTTCCAGCGCTGCGGTTTCTGCGACGAACTCATGCGCTCACGCTCGCGCAGCCCCGCGCAAATTTCCACGCCGGAATTCGCGCGCGTCGAACGTGCCGCGCGCGTGCGCGTGCGCGGTGATGCCGCGAGGGAACGGTTGCAAATGAACCACGGATTTCACGGATGAGACGGATGGGGCGTGTAGGCTTCATCCGTGTGATCCGTGTCATCCGGGGTCGAAAATCACTCCCGCGCGCGGCACCTGCTCAACTCGCCGCGCTCTCCGCGCACAAAAAAGCCCCCGCTCGCGCGGAGGCTTTCGAAATTGGTTTTGCCGGACGGCTCAGCGACCGGGGAGGCGGACCTTCTGGCCGACGCGGAGGCGGCTCGGCTCGATGCCGGGATTCTCAGCGAGGATGGAGTCCAGCGAGACGCCGAACTTCTTCGCGACCTTCGCGAGCGTGTCACCCGCAGCGATCGTGTAGGTGCCGTCGGCGTTGCGCACGCCGGTGGGCGCCGCGGCGGCGCCACCCTTGGCGGCGGCCGGAGCCGGCTTCTTCTTCATGTCTTCCTCGACCTTCGCGACCTGGGCGCGGAGCGAGACCATCTCGGTGCCGACCTGGTTGAGGGCGGTCTGGATGCCGTCGCGGAGATTCTTGAGATCGGACTCGGACTTCGCGGCGGAAGAGCGGACTTCGTTCTCGATCGTGGCGATCTTGGCGATCTCGTCGGCCTGCGAGGCGACGGTGGCCTTGACCTTGTTCAGCTGAACAAGGGCGACGATGGCGAGAATGAGGGCGCCAGCGGCCGCGATAAGGCCCGCGACCGGCAAGATGCCGCCGCTGCCGGAGTTACTGTCCCGAGAAAGAGTATCCATGGATTAAAAGAGTGAGACGGGCTTTTTAGGTGCCGCCACAAGGTGACGCAAGAAGCATTTGTTCACACTTCCCGCTCTCCACGCCTCATTTCTTGCTCTGCCGGCCCCCCGTGCCGCCTGAGCCGGGATCATGCCGGAGGTGGGCGTCGGTGTCCCTACCGACGCCGGTCGCCGCTGGGACAGCGGCGACCACCCCATGGTCAGGAGCTCATCAGTCGGGAATCGCGTCCAACTGCATGAGTCCGCCTGAGGCCGCGGGGCGACAAATGGTCGGGGCGGCAGGACTTGCCAGCCTGCGGCTGGTTCGGACTCGCCTGCGGCGAACAAGACTAACGACCGGTGCGTCAACCTCCCGAATGGGGAGTCCAACCACGCAGACTTGGACCTTGGGAAAATGGTCGGGGCGACAGGATTCGAACCTGCGACCTCCTGGTCCCAAACCAGGCGCTCTACCAGGCTAAGCTACACCCCGAAAACCAGTCCGCAGGGTTGGCCGATGCGGGCGGGAGTCAACGCTGGTCTCTCCCCACCCCACGCCGCCTCGGTGGGGGCGATTGTCCCCAACCGCCCTGGGTTCCCGGCAACCGACCGTGGTGAGGAGGCCGCACGGCCAATCCGCCGTGCGAGAACGATGCGCGGCTCGTCGGGGACGACTCGCCCTACCGGCGGAAAATCGATCGGGCCGGCAAGAGCAGTCGGACTGCCCCCTGTTCCCGTTCTGCTGGGAGTGGTAGCGGCGGTCGTCCCGACCGCCACGCGCGGACGGCTCGCGTATATTTCAACCGCCCCGGGGCCGCGCAGGCATCCTTTGCCTCCGGCGGACGCGCGCCAGCCGGACCGCGCGGAGCGGGGAATCATCGCCCCGCCCGCGCGCCGGGCTGGTTAAATCTCAACGTTCAACCTCAACCGGCGCGGCGCGATCGCCGCGCCGCGTTCAAGGCCGCTCGACTTTCAGGCGGAAGAAGAGCTTGGCGCCACCCGCGTGCCGGGCGCGCCACGTCTCCTGTCCGTCCGCAATCGCGACCTGCACGTGCTCCACGCCGTCGGAGCTCCAGTCGACGAGGTTCGTCGAGACCTGCACCGTGTAGATGAGGTCGGGGCGCTCGCTCGGGCGGGTGTAGGTGTAGGTCCAGTCGTTGTCGGCCGTCGCGGGCTCGGGCAACGCGCCCACCGGACCGCGCGGGGCGAAGCCGAGCGCGTATTTCATCAGGTTGGTGAGGCCGTCGGGAGTGAGCTTGGCGTCCGGACCGCTGATCTGCGGGTCGGCGCGCTCCTGCTCCGTGAAATGCTCCGCGAGCCAGGTGCCGAAGCCGCTGGGCGGCGGCACGGCCTCCACGGCCACGCTGAGCGTGAAGTCGTCGACGCGCCAGTTGGCGGTGTCGATCGAGGCACTGCCGGCGCCGTTGAAGCCGAAGAGGCGGAACGTCACGGGCGTGCCGGGCGCGCCGCTGACGGAGGCGAAGCCGGGCGTGAAATACGTCCACACCGTGCTCGCACCGAGCGCGCCGCTAGCGACGGGCGTCGTGTAGTTGTCCACGCTCGTGTAGAACGCGTAGGCCTGCGGGCCGGTGCTCGTGCGGCGGGAGCCGAAGGCCACGCCGGTGACCACGAGGTATTTCCCGGCCTCGGGCGTGAGCGTGAATTCGAAGTAGGCCGAACCGCCGGCCGCGGGGTTGTAGGCGCCCACGCGCGCGGCGGCCGCGGCGTTCCACGCGCCGCTGGCGCCGGCGTAGGTCGTCGAGACCGCGTTGTTCAACACGATCGCGGTCGTGCCGTTGTTGTTGCCCTGCGTCCACGTGCCACCGGTGACGCCCGCCGGAAGCGAGGAGGTGGGCGTGGCCTGGCCGGTGGCCGAGGTGGCAAGGCCGAAGTTCCAGCTGATGGCGCTGGCGACCGTCGTGGAGACGGTGAGCGGCGCGGCGTTGCTCGTCACGTTGCCGGCGAGGTTGGACACGACGACGTCGTAGCTGCCGGCGTCGACGGCCTGCACGTTGGTGAGCGTGAGCGTGGCCGTGGTGGCGGAAGCGTTGCCCGCGAGGTTCTGGCCGCCCTTGCGCCACTGGTAGCTGAAGGGCGCGGTGCCGTTCACGCCGACGGTGAAGGTGGCGGTGCCGCCGGGCGTGACGGTCTGCGGCGCGGGGTGCGTCGCGATCGTCGGCGCGACGGGCACGACGGTGGTGAAGGCGAACGAGTAATCCTCGTTCATCGTCAGCGTGCCGGAGCCCTGCTCGGTGACGCGGGCGGCGAGGAGGTTCACCGTGATCGTGTCGGAGACGGGCAGCGTGGCCGTCGGCGTGATCGTGTAGGTCGTGGGGCCGCCGCTGACGGTCGCGGCGAGCGCGCCCTGCGTGGCGCTGGTGAGGGTGAACCAATCCGCGGCGAGCGTCACCGGCTGGTTGAAGGTCACCGTGATCGGCTGCGCGGGCGAGATGCCCGTGGCGTCGGCAGCGGGTGTCGTGCTGACGACGGCGGGCGCGACCGGGCCGGCGTTGGCGGCGGTGAACACGAAGTCGTCGATCGCGAGGCCGTCGTCGTTGTTGATGTCGTCGGCGTCCGTCCAGCGCAGCACGAGGCGCGTGCCGGCGGGCCAGACGAGGCCGGTGACGGTGCCGGTGACGGTGCGGCGGTTGGCGGCGGCGTTGCCGTCGAGCACGGCGCCGGTGGTGTCGACCGGGTTGTTCACCGGGGCGGTGAAGTTGAGCGCGGCGACGGAGACGAAGGAGCCGGTGTTGAGGTCGGCGGCGTCGACGGCGTAGGAGAACGCCAGGGTGTTGGCGTTGCTGTTGCCCTCGCGCCACTGCTCGCCGACGTAGGTGACGGTGAACTCGGTGAGCGTCTGGCCGGAGTTGTTGTTCAGGATCATCCCGAAGCGCGACCGCGTGGAGCCGCTGCCGACGGAGCCGAGGGCGCGGTCCGCCGCGCCGATGGTGCCGAAGGAGTAGATGGCGCCGTTCACGGCGGAACCGTTGTCGATCTTGTAGCGGGCGTTGGCGCCGGTGCCGTCGTATTTGGTCATCCACCACGCGCCCATCTCGGCGCCGTTGAAGGGCGCGGCGGTGAGCTGGAAGGGACCGTTGCCGGCGATGGACACCGCGGTGTCGGAATCGTAACCGTGCGTGCCGGTGAGCGTGTCGAAGTTCTGCGCGTAGGTGCCGCCGGTGTAGTTGAGCGCGCCGTTGCTGAACGAGCTGATCGTCAGCCCCGCGGCGGCGCTGGTGACGGTGCCGACAGAGTTGGTGAGGACGACGTCGTAGGAGCCGACGGCGGACGCGTCGACGTTGGCGAGCACGAGGGTGGCCGTGGTGGCGGAGGCGTTGCCCTCGATCGGCACGCCGCCCTTGCGCCAGACGTAGGCGAGCGGCTCGGTGCCGATCGCGGCGACGGTGAAGGTGACCGTGCCGTTGAGGCCGACGCTGGTCGTGGCGGGCTGCGTGAGGATCACCGGCGCGCTCGGGGTGACCTCGAGGCTCGCGGGGCCGCCGGTGGCGGAGCCGGCGGAGTTGGTGGCCACGACGTCGTAGTCGCCCGCGGCGGCGGCCTGCACGTTGGTGAGCGTGAGCGTGGCGCCGGTGGCGCCCTCGATCGGCACGCCGCCCTTGCGCCACTGGTAGGTGAGCGTGGGCGAGCCGCCGGCCAGCGCGCTGAACACCACGTTGGTGCCCGCGTTGGCGGTCTGCGACATCGGCTCGTTCAGGAACACCGGCGCGACACCCGTGACGGTGAGCAGCGCGGGGTTGCTGGTGGCGGTGGAGACGCTGTTGGTCACGACCACGCGGTAGCTGCCCATGTGCTCGAGCTGGACGTTGTTCAGCGTGAGCGTGGCGGAGGTGGCGTTCGCGATCGCCTCACCCTCGAAGGTCCACTGGTAGGTCAGCGGGGCGTTGCCCGAAGCGGTGACGGAGAACGTCACCGAGCCGCCCGCCGCGACGGATTGATCCGCCGGGTTCGTCTCGATCACGGGCGCGCCGACCACCGGCTGGCCGTCGATCATCGTGCGGAGCACGGAGGCGACCTGCGCCGGCAACGCGGTGAAGAAGGTCAGGCCCGTGTCCTGCTGGATCTGGTTCACGCTCGTGAGGTAGGTGCGCCAGTCGTCGCTCAGGCCGGAGGTGACGTTGGGCACCTTGATGGCGATGACGCGCGTGTTGGTGGTGATGCGCTCCGTGACCGGGGTCGCGCCCACGGGCACGACGACGACGACCTTCCACACGTAACTGGGGATCGCGGCGACGCCGCTGGCGATGCGGCGGCCGTCGAAGCCGCTCGGGCCGGAGATGACGAGCACCTCGTTGCCGGCCGCGGCGATGTTGCGCGTCTCGATCTCGAAGTTGTTCCAGACACCGCCGTTGTTGTGCGAGGTCTGCGGCACCATGTTCGACATCAGGAAGGTGAACGTGTTGTCCGCCGCCGTGACGGTGCGGTCGGCCGAGGGGCACATGTGGCCGCGGCTCAGGCCGGGGTCGTTGTAATCGGTCGGCTGCACGCGGTAGAAACCGGCCGGCAGCAACGGGTCCGCGGACCACGCATCCGTGCGGCCGGAGCTCCCCCGGTCCTCGCTCGTCAGGTTCCAGCTCACCCAGTTCGGCTGGCCCAGCGAGTCGTTGTAGCTGATCGCGAACTGGTCGCGCACGATCAGGTAGTTGTTCTTCACCGCCGCGTCGGTGACGGCGTTGCTCGGGTTGCCGAGCAGCAGCTGGTATTGCGCGCCGATCTTCGCTTCCGCGCCGAGCACGGCGAAGAGCACCACGACGGGCAACAGGGCCCAGGCCAGGGCCCGCGCGAACCGCGCGGACAGGGAACGGGACGGGAGGACAAGCGCCCGCGACCACGTCGCGCGCGAGGAGGAGGTGTGCATGGGAAAGGACGTTCGCGCCGGCCGCGGGGAAAGCCGGCGCGTTTCAGGCCCGGACGGGCCCCAGGGGAACGATCAGGCGAGACGGGAGCGGCGACGCAGCATCACGCCCGCGAGGGCGAGCGCGCCGAGGAGCGCGGCGTAGGTCGACGGCTCGGGGATGGCGGCCGGGGTCACCGCCGCCCAGGTCGTGCCGATGCGCAGCTCATCGAAGGTGCCGGCCGGCGAGCCGGTGGCGCCGCGGATGAGGAAGGAGTTGATGCTCGTCATGTCGGTGCCGCCCGTGGAGGTCAGCGCCGCGGACGGGACCGCGAGATCGTCGAACGTCGCGGACGACGGGTTGATCCAGAGCTTCGAGACGTCGTTGGCCGTGCCGCTGACGAATTCGTAGCTGCCCACGATGAACACCGTCGTGCCCGTCGCGAACACGGTCGAGTCATAGACCGGCGTCGAGCCGGAGCTGCGATTGGAGAGGCCGATCACGTAGCCGCCGCCGCTGGCTTGCAGCCAGATGGTCGACGCGAAGCTCGTGCTGCTGTTGAAGCCGAAGCTGTAAGCCGTCGCCGTCGGCAAACTCGAGAGGTTGAACGCAAACGAGTAGAAAATCGTGCCGCTGCTCACCGGCGTGGTCGTGAAGGGCAGGACCGCCTCTTTGAAATTGCCGCCCGGCAGCGAAGCCGAGCTGCCGGTCGGAGCCGCGAGGCCGGACACGGACAGGTTGCCGCTGGCGATCGTGACGTCGGTGCCGGAATTCTGGAAATTCCAAGTGTAGGATCCACCGAGGACCTTACCGGGCAGCGGATCGCCATTCGTGTAGGCGAACGGTTCATAGACGGATTGCGCATGCGCCGAGACGAGTGCGAATCCCGCGAGGAGGACGGTGCAAACGAGCGAACGAGTCGTGTTGGTCATAGGGGGCGTGGGGCGCAGACTGGGAATCCCACGTCATACGCGCAAGCCGCAAGCCGTGACATTTGCGTTTCAAGTCCCGCTAATCCTGCCAACCGCTGGCAACATCTGCGCACCCGCCGCCTTTGTGTGAAAAGAATGTGTCGCGCCAAAAAACGGCGTGATTCTGGCGGGCGAGCTGCTAGTCACTACGCACCTCGCCAACTTACCCCCTATGAAACTGAAACGTCTTGTTTCGATTGCCGGAATCGCTGCGGCCGTAGCAACGGCAACACACGCTCAAATCTTGGCCTTCGATTTCTATACCGGTGGCTCTCAATCGCCTGCCACATGGTCGAGCGAAATCACCAATGCGAACTTGGACACCACCAGTGGTTTCAATCTTCTGACACGAGGAGCTGGTGCCGCTGCTAGCTCAGCGACAAACTCTTTTCGCACGACAGGTTTTCAAAATAACGGCATCTCCACTGCCAATACTGACTACTTCCAAGTCGTCGTGCGTGCGAACACCGGATACACGCTTTCTCTCTCGGGCATTGCCGCAAATTTTGCTGGCACCACCAGTTACTCCGCTTCCCCGGGTGTATCGATGCAGTGGGCCTACAGTCTCGACGGAACAAACTTCACGCTGATCGGCTCGCCTTCATCACGAATCGGAAACGGTTCATCTACCTTCGACTTTTCAGGCGTTAGCGCGCTCCAAAGCGTCGGTTCCACGACGTCAATTACGCTTCGTTACTACGCTTCCGGGCAAACCAATACAGGCGGCTGGGGGTTCATTTCATCCGCAAACGATGCCTACGGTTTGCAACTTAACGGCACAGTCACCGCCATCCCCGAGCCCTCGACCTACGCGGCGATCTTCGGCGCGTTGGCGCTCGCAGGTGTCGTGGTGCACCGCCGCCGTCAGGCGCGCCGCTGAGCCGCCTCCCTTTCCGTAAGAACGACCACTGGCCCGCCGGCTTCCCCGGCGGGCTTTTTGTTTTTTCCGCACCGTCACCTTCCCCGCGGGTTTGCGCTTTCCCGCCCGGACGCGTTGCGGCAGATTGCCGGAATGCCGCGCGACGCCCTCGCTGCCGCGCGGCGCCGATGCACTTCCGCTCCGCCGTCCTGTCAGCCCTCGCGCTTGTTGTCGCGGGTGCGTTGACGCTCCTGCTCCCGCCCGCCTCGCCCGCCCCCCCGCGCCGCGCGGCGACCCGCCCCCCGGCCGAGCTCGCGCCGCCGTCCACTCCGGCCGCCGCCGCGTCCGCCCCCGCCCGCTCCGCT
>JAMPXH010000115.1 GCA_023701285.1 Candidatus Didemnitutus sp. | reverse complement strand
GACCATGCATAAACAAGCCTCCCTCCTCGGCCTGCACCACATCACGGCGATCGCCTCCGATCCGAAGACCAATCTGGACTTCTACACGCGTGTCCTCGGCCTGCGTTTCGTCAAGAAGTCGGTCAACCAAGACGATCCCGGCACCTATCACCTCTACTACGGCGACAACGTCGGCTCGCCCGGCACCGCGCTGACCTTTTTCCCGTGGGCCGGCCTGCGCCGCGGCCGCCCGGGCACCGGCCAAGCCTACGCGACGGCCTTCTCGGTGCCGACCCACGCCCTGCCGTTCTGGCAGGAGCGCCTGACCCGCTTGAATGTGCCGGTCGAAGCCGTGCAGACCCGCTTCGGTGAAGCGGTCCTCCCCTTCGCCGATCCGGATGGCATGCGCTTGGAGCTGGTCGCGAGCGCCGAATCCGATCCGCGCCCGCCCGCGCCGTCGCGCGATGTGCCGGCCGAATTTGCCCTTCGCGGTTTCCACAGCAGCACGCTCGCCCTCACGGATGCTTCTGCCACCGCGGCCTTGCTCACCACCACGATGGGCTATCGCCTGGCCAAGACCGAAGGTCACCGCGCGCGCTACACCACCGCCGTCGGCGGCCCCGGCACCTACGTCGATCTGCTGACCGACCCGACTCTGCCGCGCGGCCTGAACGGAGCAGGCACAGTGCATCACATCGCGTTTCGCGTGGCCGACGATGCCGCGCACCTCGCCGCCCACGCTTTGCTCACGGCGCATGGCCATCCTGTCAGCGAGGTCATCGACCGCGCCTACTTCAAATCCATCTACTACCGCGAGCCGGCCGGCGTGCTTTTCGAAATCGCCACCGATCAGCCGGGCTTCGCGATCGACGAACCCGTCGAGACGCTCGGCACGAAGCTCTCGCTGCCGCCGCGCCTCGAGCCGCACCGCGCGGAGATCGAAGCCATCCTGCCCAAACTCGATTAATCCCCGCCACTCCCGCGCCATGCAGGGCGGGGTCACCGCACCCCGCCCGCGCACGCCCTCCTCATCATGCCCATCTCCACGCATCATCACATTTTCGAACCCGCCCGCGATTCTTCCGCGCCGCCGCTCCTGCTGTTGCACGGCACCGGCGGCGACGAGCGCGATCTGCTCCCACTCGCGCGCCAGCTCTCGCCCGGCTCCGCGTTGCTCAGCCCGCGCGGCAACGTCGCGGAGCGCGGCCTGCCGCGCTTCTTCGCGCGCCTCGGCGAAGGCGTGTTCGATCCGGCCGAGATCATCCGCCGCACGCACGCGCTCGCCGACTTCATCGCCGCCGCCACGGCGAAATACAGCCTAGATGCCGCGCGCCTCACCGCCATCGGCTTCTCCAACGGCGCCAACATCGCCGCCACGCTCCTTCTGCTCCGGCCGGACTCGCTCGCCGCCGCCGTGCTGCTCCGCCCCATGGTCGTGCTCGAACCCGCCACCGTGCCGTCGCTCGCGGGCAAGCGCCTGCTCATCTCCTCCGGGCAACACGACCCCATCGTGCCCGGCGATCATCCGGCGCGCTTGGCGACGATGTTCCGCTCCGCCGGCGCCGACGTCACGCTCCACACCGCCATCGCCAGCCACGGCCTCGTGCCGGACGACCTCGCCGCCGCCCGGGAATTTCTCGCCGCCGACAACTCGCGTTAGACAAATCCGGCGCACCGGCTCAATGTCCCGCGCATGAGCATGCCTTATCGCCGCGTCGGCACGTCCGGCCTCAAAGTCTCCGCGCTGTCCTTCGGCGCCTGGGTCACCTTCGGCAACCAGATCGGGGCGGAAGTCGCCCGCGACCTCCTGCACACCGCCTACGACGCGGGCGTGAATTTCTTCGACAACGCCGAGGGCTACGCCGACGGCCAGGCCGAGGTCGTCATGGGCGACATCCTCAAGCAATCCGGCTGGCGCCGCGGCAGCTACGTGCTCTCAACCAAGATTTATTTCGGCGCCGAGCACGACGGCCCCAACGAGATGGGCCTCTCCCGCAAGCACATCATCGAGGGCTGCGAGGCGAGCCTGCGCCGTTTGCAGACGGATCACGTCGACTTGCTGTTCTGCCATCGCCCCGACCCCGACACGCCCATCCTCGAGACCGCGCGCGCGATGCACGACCTCATCGTGCAGGGCAAGGTCCTCTACTGGGGCACGAGCGAGTGGAGCGCCGACCAGATCAACCAAGCCTGCGACCTCTGCGAGCGCTACCACCTGCACGCCCCGATCGTCGAGCAGCCGCAATACAATCTCTTCCACCGCTCGCGCTTCGAGAAGGAACTCACGCCCGTCCTCAAGGCGCGCGGCCTGGGCACGACCATCTGGTCGCCGCTCGCCAGCGGCCTGCTCACGGGCAAATACAACGACGGCATCCCGCCCGATTCACGCCTGCAGATCGAGAGCCTCGAGTGGCTCCGCAAACGCCTCACCGGCCCCGGCACCGA
Organism: Candidatus Didemnitutus sp.; assembly: GCA_023701285.1. Classification (GTDB taxonomy): domain Bacteria; phylum Verrucomicrobiota; class Verrucomicrobiia; order Opitutales; family Opitutaceae; genus Didemnitutus. The sequence continues at coordinate 8,654 of JAMPXH010000115.1, read as the reverse complement.
GCGCAAGCTCGCCGCCGTGAAGCGCTTCGCCGCCGTCGCCAACGGCCTCGACGTTTCCCTGCCCGCGCTCGCCATCGCCTGGTGCATGAAAAATCCCCAGGTCAGCACCGTCATCCTCGGCGCCTCGAAGGTCGCGCAACTCCAGGAAAATTTCCACGCCCTCGCCGTCTACGAGCGCATGAGCGCGCAGGTCATGGCCGAACTCGACCAGATCTCGCGCACCGTCGCCGAGTGAGCCGCCTTCCGCGCCCTGCCCTCCTGCGTCCTTTTCTCCGCTCCGCTTCACCTTCGGCTGAAATCATCCCCATGAAACTCACCTACTGCGGCCACTCCACGTTCCTGCTCGAGACCTCCACGCACCGCCTCGTCATCGATCCGTTCTTCGACCACAACCCCGCCAGCCCGCTCAAGGCGCAGGACGTCGCCTGCGACTTCATCCTCGTTTCCCACGGCCACGACGACCATTGCGCGGACGCCGTGCCGATCGCCAAGCGCACCGGAGCCACGATCATCGCCAATTACGAGATCTGCGAATACTTCGCCAAGCAGGGGGTGAAGACCCACGGCATGAACCCCGGCGGCGCGCACGATTTCCCCTTCGGCCGCGTCAAGCTCACGCAGGCCTTCCACTCCTCCAGCACCGAGGTCGAGGGCCTCAACCACTACCTCGGCGTCGCCTGCGGCCTGTTGATCCAAGCCGACGGCAAGAACCTCTACCACGCCGGCGACACCGCGCTCTTCTCCGACCTGAAGCTCTACCGCCGCCCGAAGCTCGACGTGGCGATGCTCCCCATCGGCGACAATTTCACCATGGGCCCCGCCGACGCCCTGCTCGCGCTCGACCTGCTGCAACCGCGCCTCGCCGTGCCGATGCACTACAACACCTGGCCGCTCATCGCGCAGGACGCGCCCGCCTTCGCCAAGGCCGCCAAGCGCAAGCGGCACAAGGTCGTCCCGCTCAAGCCCGGCGCCGCGCTCGAGCTCTGACGACTGCGCCTCGGACCGCGCCACGAGGCCTTTCGCTCCCCTCCTTCCGCCGTCGCGTAACCACAACCCGCCGAGCCCTTCGCTTTGGCGTGGTTCGTCGTTCGCCTGCCCGCCTCTGAAGCGGCGCGACGAAATGCGTTCCTTCGCTGGACGGGCACAGCCCGGCACGGCGAAATTTCGCCTCACCGGCGCGCGAAAATTTCCTCGCCGCGCGCGGACGCCGTCGCACCGTCTGTCATAAGATGTCGTTCCCCCCGGCTCCCGCGCTCTTCTCCTCCCGCGATCTCCGCGTCGCCGATCTCGCCGCCGACCGCCCCGCCGCCCTCCTGCGCCTCTACGCCTGGATGCAGCTCGCCCGCACCGGCGACAACCGCATCCTCGACCTCTTCCGCCAGGGCCTCATCCGCGGCACCGTCACCGGCGGCCAGGGCAACGAAGGCCTCATCTGCCCGCTCGCGCTCCTCGCCGACAAATCCGTCGACGTGATTTCCTTTTCGCACCGCGGCTTCGGCGGCCACCTCGTCTGGAGCGGCGAACTCGGCGATCACCTTGCGCAATACTTCGCCAACAGCGGCAGCCCCACCAAGGCGCGCGAAGGCAACATCCACCACGGCGACCCCGCCGCCCGCAGCCTGCCGATGATCTCGCACCTCGGCATCATGCTCTCGAACGTCGTCGGTGCCGTCGACTCGCAACGCCGCCTCGGCCGCGAGGCGGTCGGCTTTGCCTTCTTCGGCGACGGCTCCAGCTCCACCGGCGACATCCACGAATCGATGAATCTCGCCGCCCTCCTCGGCGTGCCCGTCGTCTTCGTGATCGAGAACAACGGCTACGCCTACTCCACGCCCGTCTGCGAGCAGTTCGTCTCCGCCAACCTCTGGGAACGCGCGCGCGGCTACGGCATGGAGGGCTTCGCGCTGGATTGCTCCGACCCCGAGAATGTCCTCCGCGTCCTCGGCGACGCCATCGAACGCGCGCGCCGCATCTCGCGCCCGCTGCTGATCGAGGCCCGCACCTTCCGCCTGCGCGGCCACGCCGCCTACGACACCTGCGACTACATGCAGCCCGGCGAAGCGGACGAGATCCTCGCCGGCGACCCGTTGCCGCGATGGCGTGCCCGCCTCGCCGCCGATGGTCTCGGCGCGCAACTCGACGCCATCGACGCGCAGGTCCGCGACTTCGTCGAAGCCAGCATCAAGTCCGCCATGGCTCTCCCGCCCATCTCGCCCGCGGGCATGGAGGCCGACCTCTTCGCCCCCGACACCCCGCCGCTGCCCTGGGTGCCGAGCCTGGATTCCGGCGCTCAGTCTTCCGCGCTCAGCGCTCAGCCTGAATCGATGACCATGGCCCACGCCATCAACCGCGCGCTCCGCAAGATCCTCGCCGAGCGTCCCGAATCGCTCGTGCTCGGGCAGGACATCGGCACCTACGGCGGCGCGTTCAAGGTCACCGAGGGTCTGTTGAAGGATTTCGGCCGCCCGCGCGTCTTCAGCACGCCGCTCTGCGAATCCGCTTCCACCGGCTACGCCATCGGCCTCGCCACGAATGCGCACCGCCCGATCGAGGAGTTTCAGTTCGCCGATTTCGCCACCGACGCCACCACGCAGATCGTCCTCAACGCCGCCACCTACCACTTCCGCGCCGGACAGAAGGCCCCGCTCGTGTTCCGCTTCCCCTGCGGCGGCGGCCTCACCTTCGGCTCCTTCCACTCGCAGGAAATGGAGTCCGCCTTCCTCTCGTTCCCCGGACTCAAGGCGCTCTACCCCTCGACACCGCAGGACGCCTTCAACGCCCTCCTCGCCGCCTACGAGGACGACAACCCCGTCATCGTCTTCGAGCACAAGGGCCTCTACCGCCGCGGCAAGCATCCCGTCCGCTGGGACCCGGATTACCGCGCCGTCTGGCAGCCGAAGCATCTCCTCCACGGCGACTACGCCACGCTCGTCACCTACGGCGAGATGGTCCTGCACTGCACGGAGGCCGCGAAATATTTCGCCGACGAATACGAAACCACCTTCGACCTCTTCGATCTCCGTGCGCTCTCGCCGCTGAAGCTCGATGCCATCGCAGCCTCGCTCGCCCGCACCGGTCGCCTGATCGTCGTGCACGAAGGCCGTCGCACGCACGGCTTCGGCGCCGAGCTCGTCGCCCGCCTGACCGAGAAACATTTCTCCGCCCTGAAGGCCGCCCCGCTCCGCATCGCCGCGCTGGATTTGCCCGTGCCCTTCGCCCCCGAGCTCGAAAAAGTCTACCGCCCCGACCAGGAAAAGATCATCGACGCCATCGCGGCGTGGATGGGGTGACGGCGAGCGCTTATGCCCCGCGCGTAGCGTGGGCCTGACAAATACCGGCCACTCCCCCATCCGAGTGAGTTCACCCCTTTCCCGTTGCCTGTGCGGGAATCTCTGGCGCATGACTGGAGCGCGGCCCCCATGCAAATCCCCGCTCTCCTCGCCATCTTGCTTTGCCTGCCCGTGCTGTCTTTGCACGCCGCCAAGACCAATCCCCAAGTGCTGGAAGGCAACCCGCCTGCCTACCCCGAGGAATTGAAAAAGCAGGGCACCATGGGCGAAGCCAAGATCCTCACCAAGATCGACGCGCAGGGCGCGGTGACTGAAGCCTCGGTCAAGTCGACCACGCACGAGGCTTTCGGCACGGCCGCCTTGGCGGCGGTCAAGGCGTGGCGCTTCAAACCCGCGACGGAGGACGGCCGTCCGGTCGCCAGCACCGTGACCATTCCCCTCCAGTTCAAGCTCAGCATGAAGGAGCTGATCAACGCCGAGATCGGACGCGAGGTGTTCGTCGGCCCCGACCGGCTGCCCGCCAAGATCCACACGTGGAACGACGTCAAGAAATGGTTCCCGCTCCGGGGCAAGAACGCCAACCGCATCCCTTACCCCGAGGAGCTCAAGGGCAGCGGCATCAGCGAGGAAATCGAGATCCGCTGCATCGTCACCCCCGAGGGCCTGGCGCTGAATCCGACGATCCTCGGGCTCAAAAATGAGCAGCTCGCGCTGCCCGCCATCCGTCACCTTGCCAAGGCTCGCTTCCAGATCCCGCGAGTCGATGGCCAACCCGTCTACTTGCAGCAGAAGGTGAAACTCATCTGCTCCGAGGATCCGAGTTTCGGCGTAAAACCTGCCTCCCCTTAGTCCGTAATCCGGAGGAGAAATTACGGGTTCGAACCACCCACGAGTGGCAGACCGCAACGCGGCCACGTCGGACGTTGGCTTGGAGTTTCAGGTTGGCGTCCGGAGTGCGGTCAACCAACCTGCGTCACTCGTGGCCCAGAAATCCAAACCCGCCCTCCGTTCCCCGCGTTCTGTGCGCCGCCAGCGCTTGCCGTGGAGCGCGATCCAGCTCTTCGCCATGGACGTCGACGGCGTGCTGACCGACGGCACCGTGCAGATCTCGTCGGACGGCTCCGAGGCGAAGACCTTCTCCATCCTCGACGGCATGGGGCTCGTGCGCCTTCGCCGCGCCGGCATCGCCACCGCGTGGATTTCGGGCCGCCCCTCCGGCGCAACCACCCGCCGCGCCGAGGAACTGCAAATTCCCTATCTCGTCCAAGGCCGCACAGACAAACTCGAGGCATTGCAGGAGCTCGCGCGCCAGCTCGGCCTCGCCGCCAACGAAATCTGCTACATGGGCGATGACGATATCGACACGCTGGCCATCGCTTGGGCAGGCATCGGTATCGCACCCCAGCAAGCCATGCCCAGCGCGCTCAAGGCGGCTGATTACGTCCCTCCGCGCGCGGCCGGCCACGGTGCCGTGCGTGAAGTGTGCGAACAAATCCTCGCCGCCCGCGGTCGAAAGTGAACCTGTGCGCGCCCTGTTGAACATTTTCTCCCCGGCGCCGACGCGCCTCCGGCCCGGCCGGGCGACGCCGGCCGCCCGCCGCACCGCCGGCGCTGCGCTGCTCGCGACGCTCCTCCTTGCCGCGCCGCTGCCCGCGCAGGTCGCCACCGAGATTTCTCCCGACGCGCCGATCGTGAATTTCCGCCTGCCCACCTTCACGCCCGAAGGCTACCGCGCCTGGCTCGTGCGCGGCTCCGAGGCCCGCATGCTCAGCAAGGCCGAGATCGAGGTGCGCGAACTCACCATGACCGTGTTCAGCGGCAACGAGACCGACCGCATCCAGACCATGCTGCTCAGTCCGCAGGCGCGCGTGTTCCCGCAGCCGCAGGTCGTCACCGGCGACCGCAGCATCCGCGTGATCGACGACCAGTTCGAGGCTACCGGCGAGAGCTGGCGCTACGAGCACCGGGAGAAAAGAGTTTCCATCGCCAAAAACGTGCGCGTAACGTTCCGCGCCGAACTCAAGGACCTGCTGCAATGACCCTCCGCGCCCTGCTCGCCCTCGCCGCCCTGCTCACCGCCCTCGCGGGCGCGCACGGCCAATCCGCGGAAACCCAGCCCACCGTCATCGAGAGCGTGGAGCTCGACATGCGCAGCTCCGACACCGAGACGACCGCCCTCTTCACGCAGAACGTCGTCGTCAGCGGCACCAACCTCCGCCTCACCTGCGACCGCCTCGAAGTCGTCGCGCTGCGCGACCCCAAGAAGGGCGGCACCATCGGTGAGATCGAAAAATTCAAGTCGCTCGTCGCCACCGGCAACGTCCGCATCGTCCAAGGCGAGCGCGAAGCCACCTGCGGTCGCGCGGTGGTGCTGCCCGGCGACGATAAGATCATTCTCACGGAAAGCCCGGTCGTCACCGATCACGGCGTGGGCTGGGCGTGGACCGGCGAGGAATTGCTGCTTCTGCGCGGCGAACGCCAAGTGCGCGGCAAGAACGTCCGCATCATCGGCCCGCCGGTGAAGGATCTCGGCTTCGACAAGGGCAAGCCGATCGAAGCCGCGGCGGAGGCGCCGAAGCAGCCGTGAGTTCCCCCGTCCCGCAGTCCGAGATCCGCACCGAAGGCTTGGTCAAGACCTACGGCCAGCGCACGGTCGTCAACGGCGTGGCCATCCGCGTCGGCGCCGGCGAGATCGTCGGCCTGCTCGGTCCCAACGGCGCGGGCAAGACCACCACGTTCTACATGGTCGTCGGCCTCGTGCCGGCGACGGGCGGCCGCGTCTTCATCGACCAGCAGGACGCCACGCACCTGCGCATGCACCGCCGCGCCCGGCTCGGCGTCGGCTACCTCCCGCAGGAGGCCTCCATCTTCCGCAAGCTCACCGTCGCCGAGAACATCCTCGCCATCGTCGAGACCCTGCGCGGCGTCTCCGCGTCCGACCGCGCCGCCCTCGTGCGGCACCATCTCGAGGAGCTGAGCATCGCGCACCTCGCCGACCAGCCCGCCTACACCCTTTCCGGCGGCGAACGCCGCCGCCTCGAGATCGCCCGCGCGCTCGTGACGCGCCCGAAGTTCCTGCTCATGGACGAGCCCTTCGCCGGCGTCGACCCCATCTCCGTGGCCGAGGTGCAGAAGATCATCCTCGAGCTCAAGCAGCGCGGCATCGGCGTGCTCATCACCGACCACAACGTGCGCGAAACCCTCCGCATCGTCGACCGCGGCTACATCATCCACCGCGGCAAGGTCATGACGGAGGGCACCGGCGATTTCCTCATCAACGATCCGCAGGCCCGCGAACTCTATCTCGGGCAGGACTTCAACCTGTGAGCGTCCGGCGCGCCGTCATCACCGACCCGCGCGCGCCCGTCCGCATCACCGTCTTGCGTCCGTGCACCGGAGCTGAAAGCTGATCGCTGACCGCCTTCCGCCATGCCCACCAAAGCCATCAACGGCATCACCGTCTCCCACTTTTACGAGACCTATAAGGACAAGCTGCAGCTCGAGTTGATCACCGGTGCGAACGGCATGCACCGACTCATCAAGGAAGGCTCGATCAACCGGCCTTCCCTCGCGCTCACCGGCTTCTTCAAGTATTTCGCGTTCCGCCGCATCCAGGTGCTCGGCGCCGCGGAGATGACCTTCCTCAAGACGCTCCCGCAGCGCCAGCAGATCGAGATCTTCGCCGAGATGGCGAAGCGCGGCATCCCCTGCCTCGTGCTCACGCGCAACTACCAGGCGACGCACCCGATGCTCGCCGTCTCCGAGGAGATGCGCCTGCCCATCCTGCGCACGCCGATGATCACGATGAACTTCGTGAACGCCGCCACGCTGTGCGTCGACAACGAGTTCGCCCCGCAGGGCACGGAGCACGCCACCACCCTCGATATCCGCGGCGTCGGCGTGATGATCCGCGGCGACTCCGGCATCGGCAAATCCGAGTGCGCCCTCGCTCTCATCGAGCGCGGCCACTCGCTCGTTGCCGATGACCTCACCTGCATCCGCCTCGTCGACGAACGCGAGCTCACCGCCAGCTCGCGCGAGCTCAATCGCGGCTACATGGAGTGCCGCGGCATCGGCATCATCAACATCGCCGAGATGTTCGGCGTCAAAAGCGTCCGCCTCGAGAAGCGCATCGACATGGTCGTCTCCCTCAAGGAATGGACGCCCGACGTCATCGAGGAACGCACCGGCCTCGAGGAAAACTTCTACCCGATCCTCGGCATCAAGGTGCCGCACATCGAATTCTACGTCCGCCCCGGCCGCGACATCGCCCGGCTCGTCGAGGTCGCCGCGATGGTGCAGGCGCTGAAGAAAATGGGGCACGACCCCGCGAAGGATTTCAACGACCGCCTGATCGCCCACATGGAGGAACAGGCCGCGCACAAGGCCATCAGCCACAAGATCGCCATCCCTCCGCCGCCCGAGCCCGAGATCCCCGCCGAAGAGGACGAGCCGCCGGCCAATCCGAGCTGAGGTCCCGCCTCGCTCCACCTCCAGCCTTGCCCCGCACGAGCGGGCGCGGTTCGCTCACCTCCATGTTATCCTTCTCGCGTCCCGACGGACGCCGCCCCGACCAGCTCCGCCCCATCACGCTCGAGGCGAACATCGCCCCGCACGCCTCCGGCTCCGTGCTCATCGGCTTCGGCCACACGCGCGTGATCTGCGCCGCCACCATCGAGCCCAAGGTGCCATCCTGGATGCGCCAGCAGGGCGTGAGCGGCGGCTGGTTGACCGCGGAGTATTCCATGCTCCCCTACTCGACGCACGAGCGGAAGAGCCGCGACATCTCCAAGGGCAAGATCGACGGCCGCACCGTCGAGATCCAGCGCCTCATCGGCCGCTCGCTCCGCGCGATCATCGACCTGCAGAAACTCGGCGACAACACCCTCTGGATCGACTGCGACGTGCTCCAAGCCGACGGCGGCACGCGCACCGCCTCCATCACCGGTGCCTACCTCGCCGCGCGGCTCGCGATCCAAAAACTCCTCGATGCCAAACGCATCGCCGAGAACCCGCTCGTCGATTCCGTCGCGGCCGTGAGTGTCGGCCTCTTCGACGGCGCCCCGCTGCTCGACCTCAACTACATCGAGGACAAGGACGCCGCGGTGGACTTCAATGTCGTCATGACCGGCAAGGGCCAGTTCGTCGAAGTGCAGGGCACCGGCGAAGAATCGACCTTCTCCCAGGAGGAACTCGACCGTCTGCTCGTTCTCTCCCGCCAAGGTTTGCAGGAGCTGGCCTCCATCCAATCCGCCTTCCTCGCAAAGCAACTGCTCGCGCGGTGAGACGGCGGAGTGGGCGCGTCCTGCGTGTTACCGCACCACACTGCTTGAAAAGGTAGCGGCGCTCGTCCCGAGCGCCACG
>JAMPXH010000016.1 GCA_023701285.1 Candidatus Didemnitutus sp. | reverse complement strand
GGGGATCGAAGCCGTTCGACGAAGCTGATACGGTAAAGGAGCTTAATTCGATCGTCTCGTCGGCGAAATCATAATGGCCTTGTTGCGCAGCGACGGTAACGGTCGAAGCGAGCAGCAGAGCGAACGCGAATTTCATAATCAATTGGGGTTGGATCTTAATACGCGTGGCATCGATGTGTTCGATTGAGAGTTAAGCTACGCCGCTTCCCAGCGGCCGTAGATGCCGCAAGGGAGGATGCGGCCATCGCGCTGGATGGGCAGGCCGACTTCGCCGCCGTGGATGCGGCCGCCGGCGTCGTGCAGCAGGCCGTCGAGGAGGTTGATGACGACGGAGGGCGAGAGGCGCGCGGTGTAGGCATTGATGAGGAAAAACACGGGGCGGTCGCTCAGCACCTGTTTGCACTCGCTGAGGAGCTCCCAGAGATGGTCCTCGAGGCGCCACATCTCGCCGGTGGCGCCGCGGCCGTAGGTGGGCGGGTCCATGATGATGGCGTCGTAGCGGCGGCCGCGCTTGATCTCGCGGCGCACGAATTTGAGGCAGTCGTCGACGATGTAGCGCACGGGCGCGTCGGCGAGGCCGGAGAGGGCGGCGTTTTCGCGGCACCACTTGACCATGCCCTCGGCGGCGTCGACGTGGCAGACGCTGGCGCCGGCGGCGGCCGCAGCGACGGAGGCGGCGCCGGTGTAGCCGAAGAGGTTGAGCACGCTGACCTCACGGCCGGCGGCGCGCGCGGCCTTGATCTTGGCGGTGAACCAATCCCAGTTCACCGCCTGCTCGGGGAAGAGGCCGGTGTGCTTGAAGCTGGTGGGGTGGATGCGGAAAGTGAGCGCGCCGTAGTTGATCGTCCACTGATCGGGCAGCTTGGTGCGGTATTCCCATTTGCCGCCGCCGCTCTCGCTGCGGTGGTAGAAGCCATCCCAGCCCTTCCACTCCTTGCCGCCGGTCTTGGGCCAGATGATCTGCGGATCGGGGCGCACGAGGGTGAACGCGCCCCAGCGTTCCTGTTTCATGCCGTCGCCGCAGTCGAGGAGTTGGTAATCCTTCCACTGGTCGGCGACGATGAGTCCGGGGCGGTCGATCTGCATGGGCGTCCAGATTTGCCGATGAAACCGACGGAAGGACACGAAAAAAACGCCGCCGGCGCGCGGCGGGCGCGGAGTCAGGCGCGGGGCCGCGGAATCTCGATGCGGATGCGGGTGCCGACGCCGAGTTCGGAGCGGATCCAGAAACGGCCGCCGAGCTGCTTCGTGACGAGGAAGGCCTTGGTCAGGCCGAAGCCGCCGCCCATCGTGCGCACCTCGGTGACGTTGGAGCCGCGCCGGCCGTAGTGGACGACGGTCTCGATCTCGTCGGGCGGGATGCCGCAACCGGTGTCCTGCACGGTGAAACGCAGGCAGGTGGCGGTCTCGTAGAGGCCGGCGTTGATGGTGCCGCCCGGTGCGGTGTATTTGCGGGCGTTGGCGATGAGGTCGCGCATCACGTCCTTGAAGAGCAGCGGCAGCGCCACGGTGCGGCCGTTGTCGCTCTCGATCACGAAGTCCACGTAGTAGTCGCGCGGCTCCTGCTGGGCGAGGTTGTAGATGATGCGGTAGCGGCCGTGGCTGTTCTTCTCGATGGCGGCGAAGACCTCGCGGAAATCGCGGCGGAGGACGTCGATCGACGACTCGATCCACTCGCCCGGGGCGTGGGCGCGGGCGAGGATCTCGCGGGCGCGCACCTCGAAGACCTTGAAGACGGTGCGGATGTTCTCGAGCGAATCGCGCGCCTCGGCGGTCTGCGCCGGCGCGGGATGCTGCGCGAGCGCGGCCGCGAGCAGGCGCTCGATCTCTTCGCGGTGAGCGGGGAGGCTTTCCGCATGGCGCAGGGCGGCGGCGGGGTCGACCAGATCGGCCTGGATCTGCTCGCATCGCGCGAGCGCCGGCCGCAGCAGGTCGTGGTCCTCGGCGAGGGTGAAGCCGAGCAGGAGCAGTTCGCCGTGCAGGACGTTGAGCACGTTCAGCACGGAGTGCAGGTCGACGAGCGAGGTTTCCCCCGGGCTCAGCGGGGGAATGTCCAGGATCTCATGCTCGAAGGCAGTCACGCCCACAGACAACAACGAGCGCGCAGCCGGGTGCGACCAGAATCCCCCGAATCGCAATTTTTGCTCAGGAATTTTCCGCGCGTGACGTTGAAGTCTCGATCTCCTGCATGGTTTGCAGGAAGGCGCGCTCCAGATCCACGCCGTGCAGGCGGGCGAGCACGAGCACACTCCAGAGGCAGTCGCTCAACTCGTGGGCGAGCTTGCGGTCGAGGTCGTCGACGTGCCGGGCGCCGGATTTGGCCATGACGAGTTTCATCAGCGCGCCGACATCCACGACAAAGCCCTGCATGATCTCCGCGTCGGTCCAAGTGCGGCCGTGGCGTTGCTGCTCCACGCGGGCGAAGGCGGCGCGGATTTCCATGGCGCGGTCGGAGAGCTGGGCGAGTTCCATGCGGCGCATCCGACACGGCCGGGCGCGCGCGGGCAATCTCCCAATCCCGCGCCGGCTTCGTCCTTCGGCCGAGGAGGTCGGAGCGTCGACTGCGGCTGCGGTTGCGGTTGCGGCGCAGTCGGACCGGCCCGCCGCTGGCGTTCCTGGCGGGCAACCGTTGCGCCGGCTCAGGTGCCGTAGAGGCGGTCGCCGAAATCGCCGAGGCCGGGGAGGATGTATTTGCGGTCGTTGAGCTGGCGGTCGACGGCGCCGGCGTGGATCGGGATGTCGGGATGCGCGTCCTGCACCGTCTGGACGCCTTCGGGCGCGGCGACGATGCAGACGAAGCCGACGTCGGTGGCGCCCTGCGCCTTCACGAGCGTGAGCGCCTGCGCAGCCGAGCCGCCGGTGGCGAGCATCGGGTCGACCACGAGCACGCGCGCGCCGGCGAGCGGCGGGAGCTTGCAGTAATAACTGCGCGCGATCGCGGTCTGGTGATCGCGTTCGAGACCGACGTAGCCGACGGACACGTCGGGGAAGATGTCATGGAACGGCTGGAGCATGCCGAGGCCGGCGCGGAGGATGGGCACGACGACGAGCGGCTTGGCGAGCACGCGGCCGGCCATGCGCTCGAGCGGCGTCTCGATGGTTTTCTCCACGGTGGCGAGGTCGCGGGTGGCCTCGAGCGCGAGCAGGAGCGAGATCTGGTAGCTCAGCGTGCGGAACAGGACGGGCTTGGTCGTCTTGTCGCGCAAGTGGGTGAGCACGTGGTGGGCGAGCGGATGCTGGAGGACGTGCAGCGGCATGGTCGGGCGGGGGTCGGGAGTGGAGGCGGTGGCGCGGGCGGATTTTTTCGGCGAACGGCGGGCGGTGGCGAGACGGAAGGCGGGGGCGCGGGCAATTACGGCGTGAGCGTGAGCGTGTGCTGCTTCGCGCCGGGGAGGAGCGGGGTCGGCTCGCCCTTGACCCACGCGGCGTGTCCGGCGCGGAAGAAGGGCGAGAGCGGGTGACCGCTTTGTCCGCCGGGCATATGGAAGATCGCCTCCTGCTCGTGACCGGGCGCGACGACGAGGCGTTGGGATGCGCCGAAGGCGGTGCCTTGCACGCGCGGGAGGTTGCTGTCGCCGGGCAGGGGCTCGGCGGGCATCGAGAGGAAACCGGCGACGGCCTTGGGCAGGAAGCGGGCGAAGGGGTGCTGCATGCGGAGCGTGTTGCGCGCGCCCCACGTGAAGTCCTGCAGGGCGATCTTCTGCTCGCGGGCCGAATCGAGCACCTGATCGGCCGCGGCGAGGAGGAGATTTTCCCAGGAGGAAAATTCCGGGTTGAGCAGGCGCGCGGGTTTTTCGGTCACGAGCCGCCAGACGGAGTCCTCAGTCATGAAGCGGGAGAAATCGAACTCCGCATAGGTGCGGCGGGGTTGGTCGAGGAAGGGCTTCAGCGTCAGCGCGGAGGCCTGCTGGCGGAACGCGCGCAGGAGCCGGTAACCCGTGGAGTCCGCGGAGGCGCGGCCGTTCCACGCTTCCACATGGGCGCGCATCTCGCGCCGGAGTTCGTCCGTGGCGACGGCGCGGTCGTCGAGCGTGGCGAGCAGCAGCGTGCGCCAGCGTTCGAGGTAACGGGCGCGGTCGTCGAGTTGCACGGCGAGGAGGTCGGGGGCGGAGACCTTGCGGTCGCCGGCGAGGAGTTCGCGCAAGTCGTCGCGGATCGCGGAGGCGCGGAAGCCGTCGTCGTAACCGTTGTCGCCGAGCCGCGCGTAGGCCTCGCCGCCGACGATGCGGTTGTTGGCGGTCCAGAGGATGCCCTCGGGCGGGTCGGAGATGGTGGGCACTTCCTCGGGCGGCAGCCAGCCTTCCCAGGCGCGGTCGCCGTAGGCCCAGGTCGTGGGGAGGCGGCCGTCGTAGCCGAGGCGCTTGGGCACGACGCCGGTGAGGGTCCACGCGATGTGGCCGTCGGCGTCGGCGAGGAGGATGTTGTTGTTCGGCATGCCGGCGCGGCGGGCGAGGTCGAGGGCCTCGGCGGTGGAGCGGGCGGTTTCGAGGCGGAGGATGCCGAAGTTTATGGCGCTGACGTCGTGGGCGTTCCAACGCAGCGCGTAGAGGCGGGCGTCGGCGGGTTTGCCGGGGAGGATCGGGCCCCAGTGGGTGAACTGGAGCGTCACCTCCGCCGGATCGCCGCCCTTCACGGCGATCTTCTCGACGCGTTCCTCGATGTCGCGCCAACCGTCCTTGGTGCGGTAGCGGATGTCGGCGATGCCGTCGGTCTCGATCATGACGATGTCGACGGTGTCGATGTAGGAATTGGTGAAGCCCCACGCGACGCGGCCGTTGCTGCCGACGACGAGAGCGGGCGTGCCGGGGAAGGTGACGCCGCTGACCTGATGGGTGGCGCCGGTGGCATCGTTCCACGTGAGCGTGGCGCGATACCAGGTGTTGGGCACGTTGAGGCCGAGGTGCATGTCGTTGGCGAGGAGCGCGGCACCGTGCGCGGTGTGCCGGCCGGCGACGGCGAAGCTGTTGCTGCCCGGACGCAGCGCGGGCTCGACCCACGGCGCGGAGAGTGCGGCGGTCGGTTCTTCCGGTTTCGTCCGGCTGAAACGCAGGGGCGGCAGGTCGGGCACAGGGTAGAACGTGTCGTCGAGCGCGGCGTCGTTGGCATCGCCGCGCGGGGCGAAGAAGGCCACGCCGGCGCTGCCGAAGGCGTCGTAGAGCGCGCGGTAGGAGCGCTCGTAGTGGCCGCGTTCGTCCTGCAGGTCGATCCACATGGCGAGGATGCAGAGGAGGCTGTCCTCCGCGCGCCACGGCACCGGATCGGTGCGGAGCACATAGTATTCCCAGGGCTGGCGCGGGAGCGCGGCGAGGCCGGCGTTGACGCCGTCGACGTAGGCGTCGAGCAGCGCGCGCTCCGCGGGGGCGAGCGCGGCGACGCCCGCTTGCGCGATGCGGCGGAAGGCGTGCCGGCGGGTGAACTTGTCCAGCTCGAGCGCGGCGGGGCCGAAGAGTTCCGCCAGTTCGCCGGCGGCGCGGCGGCGCGTGAGGTCCATCTGGAAGAACCGATCCTGTGCGTGCACGAAGCCGAGGGCGCGCGCTGCGTCGGCGCGGTTGGCCGCGGTGATGAGCGGCACGCCGAGCGCGTCGCGCGCGACCTCGACGGACGCGGCGAGGCCGGGGAGCGGCCGGACGCCGTCGAGCTGCGCGAGGCTGCCGCGCAACAGGAAGTAGCCGGCGAGGGCGGCGATGACGGCGAGACCCAGGAGCACGCTCAGGAGCGAGAGGAGGGCTTGGAGACGTTTGGTGAGCGGTGACGTCATGGCGGTGGCGGGCACATTAAGTGCCGGTCCGGGCGCGCCAACGCAAAAGCCCCGCCGCGTGCGCGGGCGTGCAGGTCGCACAGCCGCAGCCACTCCCGCGGGCGTGTTGTCCGATGGGCAACGGCGGCTGGGCCATGTGGTCAATTACCGGCTTGGGTGCGACCTGTTAGGGTGCAAAAAATACCCGCGCCCCCGGGCGCCTCCACGCCATGAAAATCAAGTCCCTGTCCCTCCTCCTGCTCGCTCTCGTGCCGTTGCCGGCCGTGGCGACGCCACCCGCGGTGCCGCTCTTCACGGGCACCGGTTCGCACACGCGCCAAGTCACCACATCATCCGTCGAGGCGCAGCGCTACTTCGATCAAGGCCTCGCCTTCCTCTACGCCTTCAACCACGACGAGGCCATCCGCTCGTTCCAGGCCGCCGCCGAACTCGATCCCACGTGTGCGATGGCGTGGTGGGGCGTGGCGTGCGCCGCGGGGCCGCACATCAATTTCCCCTTCGTGCCCGAGCCGCGCGCGCAGCTCGCGTGGACGGCGATCCAGCGGGCGCAGCAGGCCGCCGCCTCCGCCACGCCGGTGGAGCAGGCGCTGATCGCCGCGCAGGCGCTGCGCTATGCCGCCCCGCCGGTCGCAGACCGCGCTCCGCTCGATCAGGCCTACGCCGCCGCGATGCGCGAGGTGTGGCGCCGTTTCCCGGACGACGCCGATGTGGGCGCGCTGTTCGCCGAGGCGATGATGGACCTGCGCCCATGGGACCTGTGGACGCAGGACACGCGCGAACCGCAGCCCGGCACGCCGGAGGTGCTGGCGACGCTGGAGCGCGTGTTGGAACTGAACCCGCAACATCCGCAGGCGCTGCATCTCTACATCCACGCAGTCGAAGCCTCGCGCGAGCCCGGCAGGGCGCGCGCCGCCTCCGACCGGCTCCGCACGCTCATGCCCGGCGTCGGCCACATGGTGCACATGCCGACCCACATCGACGTGCTGCTCGGCCGTTGGGACGAGGCCGTGGACTCGAACGCCCGCGCCATCGAGGCCGACCTCGCCTACCGCGCGCAGGGAGGAGTGCCCAAGGGTTTCATCTGGCTCTACAACGCCCACAATCGCCACATGCTCACCTTCGCCGCGATGATGACCGGCCGGTGCGAACTCGCGCTGCGCCACATCCGCGCGATGGTCGACGAATGGCCCGCCGACTTCGTCGCCGATTACGGCCCGATCGTGGATTATTTCTATGCGATGCCGCTCGAGGTGATGGTGCGCTTCGGTCGCTGGGACGAGGTCCTCGCCCGCCCGTTGCCGCCGGAAAACCTGCCGATCGCGCGTTCGCTCGCCTTCGCCGCGCGCGGCATCGCCCACGCCGCCAAGGGTGACACCGTCGCGGCGCGCGCCGAGCAGGCGCAATTCGCCGCCGCCGTGGCGAAGGTGCCCGCCGAGTCGGCCTTCGGCAACAACGCCGGCCGCGACATCCTCGCGGTCGCCGGGGCGATGCTCGATGGCGAGATCCTGTTCCGCGAAGGCCGCACCGACGACGGGCTCGCCCGTCTGCGCGACGCGGTGCAGGCCGAGTCGAAACTCCGTTACGACGAGCCGCCCGACTGGATCATCCCCGTCCGCCACGCCCTCGGTGCGGCGCTGTTGCAAGTCGGCCGCGTGCAGGAAGCCGAGGAGGTTTACCGTGCCGATCTCGCGCGCTGGCCCGACAACGGCTGGTCGCTCTTCGGACTCGCGCGCACCCTGAAGCTCCAGGATCGCGCGGGCGAAGCCGCCGTGGTCGAGGCGCGCTTCAAGCAGATCTGGCGCCACGCCGACGTGCAGATCCACGCCTCCTGCCTCTGCCAGCCCGGCGTGTGAAGGCGCCCGGCGGCTCCATCGCCTGACGCTCAGCTCGCGGCCGTGCGCCGGAAGTAGATCGCGGTCGCGAGCAGGGCGAAGAGCCAGGTGGGGAAGTTCACGATCAACGGATGGAACGGCATGCGGTAATGCGTCACCGCCCAGAGCACGAGCCCGTGCTTCACGGCGATGAGCACCCAGCAGAGCAGGATGAAGCGCTCCAGCCCCGCGTCGCGGGCGACGCGCGGGTCCGGGCGCACCTCCCGCACGAAGGCGTGCTCGTAGGCGCTCCCGCCCGGAGAGCGTCCCGTGAACCAGTGCAGCAGGCCCGTGAACATGCGCCTTCACGCTACGCAGCGCGGCGGGATTGCAAACCGGTAATCGGTGGCGCGCTCCGCCGGACTCATGCAGTTGGACGCGATTCCCGACTGATGCGCGCCTGGCAATGGGGAGGTCGCCGCTGTCCCAGCGGCGACAGACGTCGGTCGGGACACCGACGCCCACCACCTGCACGATCCCGGCTCAGACCAGCGGCAGGATCATCTGCCACTGCGAGAGCGGCGTGCGTTCCAGGCCGGCGGCGGTGAACGCCCCGCCCATTTCCTCGGGGAAGATCGCCGAGGCGCGCCACTCCTTGCCCGGCAAGCGGCTGAACAGCGCGCGCAACAAGGCGCGCGAGTGACCTTGGCCGCGCGCCTCGGTGGCCGTGACGAGCGCGCGGATGCCGATGGTCGGCGCGGCCGGATCGGTGATCAACACAGCCGACGGACCGGCGCGATAGGCGAGCGCCGGCGGGCCGGCGTGGGCGATGGCTTCCGGCGCGATCTGCCAGGGCAGGTCGCGCAGACCGTGCCCGGAGACGAACGCGGCCAGTTCGCGCGGATCGATCTCCACCGGAGGCGGCAGCGCCTCATCCGCGGGCGGCGTGGCGGGCCGGCCGGCATGGCCGGTCAGGCGCCGGATCTTCTGGAAACCGCAACGCTCGTAGAGATGCACGGCGGGCGCGTTCTGCTCGATGACTTCGAGCACCATGGCGCGCTCCTGGCGGGCGCGGGCTTCGTCGAGCAGTTGCGCCATCAGGGCGCGCCCGACCCCGTGCCGGCGGGCCTCGGGCACGATCGCCATGCCGGCGAGCCGCGAGGTCCAGCCGCGGCGGGCGATGAGCGCGACGCCGACGGCGCGACCGTCGAGCACCGCGACGCGGCTCGTGGCGAAGTCGACGCCGTCCACCCGCGCCATGTGGGCGAGCACGGCGGGGCTCGATTGGATCGGCACGAAGTAGTCGGAGAAACCGCGGGTGAGGATCAGCGCGGCGGGTTCGAGACCGAATTCGAGCAGCGACGGGAACGCGAACGTCATGCCGCGAGCCAAGCCGGCGCGCCGGGCCGCGGCAATCTTCCTGCGGCGAACGGGCATCCCCGCCGCACCGGTGCGGCGCAGGACGCGTTCACCCGCGACGTGGCCTCAGCGCAGCCGCGCGCAGGCGGCGTGGCGCGGGCAGGAAACGAGGTGGTCGTTGACCATGCCGGTGGCCTGCATGAAGGCGTAGCAGATGGTCGTGCCCACGAATTTGAAGCCGCGCCGCTTGAGGTCCTGGCTCAGGGCGTCGGACTCGGCCGTGCGCGCGGGGATCTGGGCGGAGCGGGTGAAGTCGTGCTGGATCGGCGCGCCGCCGACGAAGGTCCAGACGTAGCGGTCGAAGCTGCCGAATTCCTTCTGCACGGCGAGGAAGGCGCGGGCGTTGACGACGGCGGCCTCGATCTTGAGGCGATTGCGCACGATGCCGGCGTCCTGCAGGAGCGAGGCCTTCTTCCGCGCGTCGAAGCGCGCGACCTTCACCGGATCGAAGCCGGCGAAGGCGCGGCGGTAGTTTTCGCGCTTCTTCAGGATGGTTGACCAGCTGAGGCCAGCTTGTGCGCCTTCGAGCAGCAGCATCTCGAAGAGATGGCGGTCGTCGTGCGAAGGCACGCCCCACTCGCGGTCGTGGTAGTCGTGGTGGATCTCGTTCTCGGCCCAGGGGCAGCGGTGGTTCATCGCGGGTCACTCTACCTCACGCTGCTGACAACCCCGTGTCAGCAGCGAAGCACGGAGATGCCTACTGATGCTTTTGGCCCAAGCGTGAACTGTGCACTCGCTTTCGGGGGCGCGCTGTGCACGCTGCGCCCGCAAAGTTACCTCAATCTATGGCCCTGAAGCAGTTGTCGGAGGAGCAGGTGCGGACGTGGACCCGCGCCGAAAAGGACAAATGGTGGTTTGAGAACGTCTATCGCGGCGACATGCCGCAGCTGACGCTCCGCTCCGGCCTCACGGGTTTTTTGCTCGGCGGCCTGCTGGCGGCCTGCTCGCTCTACATCGGCGGCAAGACGGGCATCGGCATCGGCGTCGGCCTGACGTCGGTCATCATGGCCTTCGGCATCTTCCGCGTGCTGGCGAATCTGGGTTGGATCCGCGACTTCACGATCCTGGAGAACAACTGCACGCAATCCATCGCGACGGCGGCCGGCTACATGACGATGCCGCTGATCTCGAGCCTCGCGGCCTACATGCTGGCGACCGGACGCATCGTGCCGTGGTGGCAGATGATCATCTGGCTCATCGTCATCGCCATCCTCGGCGTGCTGCTGGCGTTCCCGATGAAGCGGCGCTTCATCAACGAGGACCAGCTCCCGTTCCCCGAGGGCCGCGCCTGCGGCGTCGTGCTCGATGCACTCTACACCGGCCACGCGGACACAGGCATGTTCAAGGCGAAGCTGCTTGCCGTCGTCGGCCTCGGCACGGGCTTCTACCAGTTCATCGCCAGCGACGGCTGGATGAAGTTGATCCAGTTCAAGCTGCTGCGGATGGACAAGTGGGCCGGCCTCACTGAGCCATGGCATCTGCAGGAGACGCTGGACGTCTATTACTACAAGGCCGCGGCGGCCTACCACTGGTGGATTCCGAAGATCCTCGGCACCGACATCCGGCAGCTCGGCCTGCGCTTCACGCTCGATGCGGCGATGCTCGGCGTCGGCGGGCTTATGGGCATCCGCGTGGCGACCAGCTGCGTGCTCGGAGCCTTCATCAACTTCGCGGTGCTCGCCCCGATCATGATCCAACGCGGCGAGATCAAGTCCTACCTCGCGCCGAGCGGCGCCTTGGTGAACATCTCCCGCGCCGAGATCGTCAACCAGTGGGCCCTGTGGTGGGGCGTGACGATGATGGTGGTCGGCTCGCTCGTGAGTCTGTTCGCCAAGCCCGAGCTCTTCACCACCGCGTTCAAGAAGTTCTTCGCCCGCAAGGGCACGACCGCGCCCGCGGCGGAGCACGACGTGCTCGCGGGCATCGAGCTGCCGCTGTGGATGTCGTGGGTCGGCGTGCCCGTGTTCAGCGTGCTCGGCGCGTGGGTGACGCACGCGTTCTTCGGCGTGCCGTGGCTGCTGTCGTTCATCGCGCTGCCGCTCATCTTCGTGCTCACGGTCATCTGCACCAACTCCATGGCGCTCACCTCGTGGACGCCCACCGGCTCGCTGTCCAAGATCACGCAGTTCACCGTGGGCATGATCGACCGCAGCAACCCGGCGAACAACCTCATCCCCGCGGGCATGACCTCGGAGATCTCGGCCAACGCCGCCAACCTGCTCTCCGACATCAAGCCCGGCTACATGCTCGGCGCCAAGCCGCGCCAGCAGGCGGTCGGCCACGTCATCGGCATCTTCTCCGGCGCGCTCTGCTGCGTGCCGCTGTTCTTCCTGCTCTTCCTGCCGCCGAACAGCGCGGGCCTGCGTTCGACCGAGACGATCGTCTCCGAGCAGTTCGCCATGCCCGCCGCGCTGCAGTGGAAGGGCGTCGCCGACCTGATCGCCAACGGCTTCAACAACCTGCCCGTCTCGGCGCTGATCTCGATGGCCGTGGCCGCGGTGGCCGCCGTCGTGTTCGAGGTGTTGCGCATTCGGACGAAGGGTCGTTTCCCCATCTCCGCGGTGTCCGTCGGCCTCGGCGTCGTGTTGCCGCCCACCTCGTGCTTTGCGATGTGGCTCGGCGCCCTCCTCTTCTGGTGGAAGGCCCGCCGCCAGCCCGCTCCCGGCTCGCGCGAGCACAACATCTGGGTCGAGGGCATGGAGCCGATTTGCGCCGGCCTCATCTCCGGTGCCGCGCTCGTCGGCATCGGCAACGCCATCGTCAACGTTCTGCTGAACTGAGCGCGCGCCCGGCGCCTCCCGGTCCGCGGACCCTCACGTCTGCCGGGCCGGGAAGAGCTTTTCCAGCGTCTCGCGCACCATCAGGTCGGGCGACTTGCTGGTGAGGCCGGGGCGGAAGTAGCGCGCGGTGGCGATCACGCGGTTGTAGTCGCGCGCCGGCCGCACCGTGACGTTCAGCTCGATCAGATAAGGGCGGAAATCCCAGGTTTCGCGCGCGTCGTAGGTTACCACCAGCTGCGTCTCGTCCGGCATCATCGTCAGCGGTCCGGTGGCGGTCTCGTAGCCGAGCGCGCCCAGCTCCCGGGCGATCGTGCGGTGGATGCCGAGGTTGTCATTGAGGCGCTCCTCGACGAACACGCGGGGGTGCCGCCCGAGGTTGGCGCGGCCCTGGATGTCCAGCGATGCGCAGCCCGCGACACACAGGCCGGCGAGGAGCAGCAGGAACGAGACGAGTTTCATTCCGGCGCAGACAGGCATTTTCCCCGCGACTTCGCAACCTTCGGCATTGCGCGCCCGCCGCCCGCCCGCCTATCGTGCGCCCCCTATGGGACGTCAATGGCTCCACGCGAAGCGCGCGATCGTCAACCTCAAGAAAGGCCAGATGGTCGGCAAGCTGGTGAAGGAAATCACCGTCGCCGCCAAACTCGGCGGCGGCGACATCGCCGCGAACGCGCGGCTCTTCGCCGCCGTGGAGAAGGCCAAGAAGGCCAGCGTCACCCGCGACGTCATCGAGCGTGCCATCGCCAAGGGTGCCGGCACCGGCGGTGACAAGGCCTCGCTCGACCACGTCGTCTACGAAGGCTACGCGCCCCATAAGGTGCCGATCATCGTCGAGGTCTACACCGACAACCACAACCGCACCGCCTCCGAGATCCGCGTCCTCTTCAAGAAGGGCGTGATGGGCGCGGCCGGCAGCAACAAGTTCCTCTTTGACCACGTCGGCATCGTCGAGGCGCACACCGCCGCGGCGGGCGCCGACCTCGAGGCCGCCGCCATCGAGGCGGGCGCGAACGATTTCGAAGCCCTCGCGCACGACCAGAACGACGACATTCCCGAAGGCGCCACCGGCGCGCGTTTCCTCACCGAGCGCACCGCCGTGCACGCCGTCTCCACCTGGCTCAAGCAGAACGGCTGGAGCGTCGTCACGAGCGAGATCGGTTACGTCGCCAAGCAATACCCCGAGCTCAACGACACGCAGCGAGCCGAGGTCGGCGAGTTCCTCCAGGAACTCGAGGACCACGACGACGTGCAGCGCGTGTGGGCCGCGGTCAAGTGAGAGCCGGAGCCAGCCGTCGCCCACCGGCGGGGCGCGCGCCGCACGGCGACACCATGCGACGTGACGTTGCGGAGGACCTGCCATGATCCGGTTCATCGACGGCCTGCATCTCGGCCGGCCGCAGGTGATCGGCACGGCAGCCGTCGGCGACGGGCCGATCGCACTCGTCGACTGCGGGCCGGAATCGGTTTTCGACTCCACGGTGGCGGGCCTGCGCGCCGCGGGTCTGCGGCCGGAGGACGTTACGCACGTGTTCGTGTCGCACATCCACTTCGACCACGCCGGTGCGGCGTGGCGCTGGGCCACGGAATACGGCGCAACGATCTGCGTCCACCCGGTCGGCGCGCCGCACCTCGCGGATCCCGCGCGGTTGCTCGCGAGCGCGACGAAGATCTTCGGCGCGCGGATGGCCGAACTGTGGGGCGACATGCGCGCGGTGCCGGCGGAGAAGCTGCACGCCGTGGCCGACGGCGAAACGGTGCGCGTCGGCGGATTCACGTTCCGTGCGTTTGCGACGCCGGGTCATGCGACGCATCACCACGCGTGGTGGCTCGAGGAGGAGCGCACTCTTTTCGGCGGCGACGTCATGGGCGTGAGCATCGCCGGCGGACCGTGTCTGCCGCCCTGCCCGCCGCCCGACATCCAGCTCGAGCAGTGGCTCATGTCGCTGCAGAAAATCATGGTGCTGCGTCCGGCGCGTGTGTTCGTGACGCATTTCGGCGAACTGGACGACCCGGTGCGGCGCCTGAACGAGCTCGTCGAGCGCCTGCTCGACTGGGCGGAGTGGATCGCCGAGGAGCTGAAGATCGGCATGCCGGAGGAAAAAATCATCCCGTTGTTCGAGCAGCGCGTGCGGGCGGAGCTCAAAGCGGCGGGGTTGAGCGACGATGCGCTCGACACCTACGAGCAGGCCGATCCGGCCGCGATGAGCGTCGCCGGACTCGCGCGCTACTGGCGGAAATTCCGTCCGGAAGCGCTGCAGTGAGCGGGCGATCGCGGGCGCGTGGCGCGCTTGGCGGAGTCGATTTCTCCTCTGAAAATGCCGCTCGTCCGCGAGGGGCGCAAAAAAACGCCGGCTCCGAAGAGCCGGCGGAAGGAATGAAGAGATAACCGAAAAGGTTACTTCTTCTTTTTGCCGGCGGCCTTTTTAGGGGCCTTCTTGGCAGCAGCTTTTTTCTTGGCCATGAAAATTTTCTACGGAGAAAATGTGTGCAACGCACGAAAAAAGTTTGCGCGTTTGCAAAAATCGCTCGTGCGCGAAAATCGCCGATTCCGGCGTCGGGAGGCGCGGGCGCGCGGGAAATTTTCTCAGCGATCGAAAAGCGTGGCGAGCTCGCGGAGATATTTCGCGGTGCCGGCGAAGAGAGAGTCGAGTTGCGCGCGCGTGCAGCGCCACTGCCAGTTGCCCTCCGGTTTGCCCGGCGTGTTGAAACGCGCCTCGCCGCCGAGCGAGAGGAAATCCTGCAGCGGGATCACGGCGAGGCGCGACGCACTCGCGTAGCTCGCGCGGATGAAATCCCACGCGATCTCCGCGCCGTTCACGCGCAGGTAGCGGCGCGCGAAGTCGCGCTCGTGCTCCGTCGCGGTGCGATACCAGCCTAGCGTCGTGTCGTTGTCGTGAGTGCCGGGATAGATGACGCTGTTCGGCACGGCGTGGTGCGGCAGGTAGGCGTTCTTCGCGTCGCCGCCGAAGGCGAACTGCAGCACGAGCATGCCGGGCAGCCCGCAGCGCGCGCGCAGCTCGTGCACCGACGGCGTGAGATCACCGAGATCCTCGGCGATGATGCGCGCGCCGGGCAGCGCCGCGCGGAAGGCGCGGAAGAGTTCCAGCCCGGGGCCGGGCCGCCACTCGCCGGTGCGCGCGTTCTCCGCCGGCAGCGGGATGCGCCAGTAGGTGTCGAAGCCGCGGAAGTGGTCGATGCGCACGACATCGGCGAGAGCGAAGGCCGCGCGCAGCCGCTCGATCCACCAAGCGTAGCCGGTGGCGCGGTGCGCTTCCCACGCG
Organism: Candidatus Didemnitutus sp.; assembly: GCA_023701285.1. Classification (GTDB taxonomy): domain Bacteria; phylum Verrucomicrobiota; class Verrucomicrobiia; order Opitutales; family Opitutaceae; genus Didemnitutus. The sequence goes on along the minus strand of JAMPXH010000016.1, from coordinate 34,839 downwards.
TAGAGCGGATTGCCCCAGAGCTGGCCGTCGGCGGAAAAGTAATCCGGCGGCACGCCGGCGACGGCGAGCGGGCGCAGCGTGTGCGGATCGAGTTCGAAGAGCGAGGGATTGGCCCAGGCATCAGACGAATCGAGCGCCACGAAGATGGGCAGGTCGCCGATGAGCTCGATGCCGCGCACGCGCGCAGCGTCGCGGAGCTGCTGCCACTGGCCGAAGAAGAGGTATTGCGCGAAGGCGTGCGCCTCGGCGGCGTCCTCCAGCTGCGCCGGCAGCGGCGAGCGCAGCGCCGTGGAGAAGTCGCGCGCTTCGTCCGGCCACTCGGTCCAGGAGCGGCCGTCGAAGTGGTCCTTGAGCGCGCGGTAGAGTGCGTAGGCGTCGAGCCACGCGGCGTGGGTGCGTTTGAACGCTGCGTAGTCGCCGTAGGGCAGGGCGGGTCGGCGCGCGAGGAACGCCGTGCAGGCGCGGCGCAGGAGCGGGAGCTTCAGCCGGTGCAGCGCGCTGAAGTCGGCGCGGTCCGCCGGTAGACGGCGCAATGGCGCGAGGTCGGCCGCGTCGAGGAGGCCGGCCGTGACAAGCGGCGCGAGGTCGATGAGATGGGGATTGCCCGCGAACGCGGAGAAACACTGGTAGGGTGAGTCGCCGTAGCCGGTGGGACCGAGCGGGCAGATCTGCCAGAACTTGATGCCCGCCGCCTGCAGCCAGTCGAGGAAGCGCACGGCCTGCGCGTCGAGCACGCCGATGCCCTGGTCGCCCGGCAGCGCGGTGGGATGGAGCAGCACGCCGGCCGCGCGCGCTTGCAACCAGTCGAACAACGGTGCCGCGGGCGCGTCGGTCGGTGCGTCGGCGCCCGGCGTCGTGGTGCGGGAGCGGCGCGGTTTAGCGGAGGGCGTTTTCACTCTGGGCGTCGAAGAGGTGGAGGTGGGCAAGGTCGAGATGGAGCGTGATGGCTTCGCCGGGCGCGTGGCGGCAGTCGGGCGCGACGCGCGCGATCGCGGTGGTGCCGCCAAGCCGCGCGTGCAGGAAGCTTTCCGCGCCGGTCGGCTCGACGATCTCCACGGTGGCGGCGAGCGCAACGGAGCCGGCGCGCGGCGTGTCGGTGAGGTGTTCGGGTCGGAAGCCGAGCGCGAGGGCCTGGCCGGCGGCGACGCCGGGGCGCGGTCCGAGCGGGAGGGGCGCGGCGCCGTCGGCCGGATGGAAGTCGATGCCGTCCGCGGCGGCGTGCGCGCGGCCGGGGAGGAAGTTCATGGCGGGCGAACCGATGAAGCCGGCGACGAAGCGGTTGGCGGGCGTGCGGTAGAGCGTGAGCGGATCGGCGACCTGCTCGATGCGGCCGTCGCGCATCACGCAGATGCGGTCGCCCATCGTCATGGCCTCGGTCTGGTCGTGGGTGACGTAGATCATGGTGGCGCCGAGGCGGGCGTGGAGCTTCGCGATCTCGGAGCGCATCTGCACGCGCATCTTGGCGTCGAGGTTGGAGAGCGGTTCGTCAAAGAGAAAGACCTTCGGCTGGCGGACGATGGCGCGGCCGACGGCGACGCGCTGGCGCTGGCCGCCGGAGAGCGCGGCGGGGCGGCGGTCGAGGAGGGTTTGCAGGCCGAGGATCTCCGCCGCCGCGCCGACACGGCGCTCGATCTCCGCGCGCGGCGTGCGGGCGAGCTTCAGGCCGAAGGCCATGTTCTCGAACACCGTCATGTGCGGATAGAGCGCGTAGTTCTGGAATACCATCGCGATGCCGCGGTCCTTCGGCGGCGTGGCGTTCACGACCGCGCCGTCGATGACGATGCGGCCGCGCGTCACCGACTCGAGGCCGGCGATCATGCGCAGGAGCGTGGATTTGCCGCAGCCCGAGGGCCCGACCAGCACCATGAATTCGCCGGGCTCGATGACGAGGTCGAGGTCGCGCACGGCGGTGAACTCCCCGTGGCGCGCGCCGCCGGCGTAGGTCTTGGCGAGGTTTTCGAGACGGACTTGGGCCATGAACGGTGAGGATGGGAGGAGGCGCGCGGCGCGGCCGCGCGGCGCGGTCACATCAGGAGGAACAGCACCACGGCCGTGAGGAAGAAGGCGAAGGCGATGAAGAGCGCATAGCCGAGGGCCAGCACGAGCGTCTTGCCCAGGGTGCGCGGCCAGGAATTGCCGAAGAGCCGCCGCAGCATCAGCACCGGGTAGAGCACGAACCAGAGGTTGGCGGCGAGTTCCGTCCAGCGGCTCACGGCGGCGAGCCCGACCGTGTCGAAGAGGAAGACCCAGCCGTCGCGGAACATCAGCCAGAGGAAGATGAAAGTGTGGAGGTGCAGCGCGAGGACGAGGTGTTGCAGGTAAACCTGGCCGGATTTGCGGTAGAGCACGCGGGTGAAGAGCGCGAACACGGGCAGGCAGAAGAGCAGCATCTTCGGCAGCGCGGCGACGAAGCGATGCCCCAGTTCGCGCTGGAACTCCGGCTGCGTGGCGCGCCGGCCCTGCGTCTCGAGCCAGCGTTCGAGGTCGGATTTCTCCGCCTCGGGCTTGTCGAAGGGCACGACGCTGACCTTCGGCGTGTTGCGTCCCGCCGCCGGGACGGGGGGCGTGGGCACGGGGCTCAGTTCCTCGCCGAGTTCCTCGACGGCCTGCGCGAAGGTGGCGGGTTGCCCGCCGATGTTGACCGCGGAGCCGCGGGTGGAGGGATCGAGCTCGAGGGCCGGCGGCGTGCTGCTGCGGGCGAAGAGGAGCAGGAAGAACACGAACGCCGTGAAGATGTAGAGGCGGAACGGCGGCACCTGCGAGGCGCGGCGGCCGGCGTTGAACTCGGCGGTGAGCCGGCCGGGGCGGAAGAGCAGCGTGGTGAGGTTGCCGAAGAATTTGCCGTCGAAATGGAAGATGCCCTCCAGCGCCTCCATGAACACATGGCGGAACGAGCGGTGGAAATCGAAGTCGTGCTGGCCGCAGGCGGAGCAGAACGGGCCCGTGAGCTTGGTGCCGCAGTTCAGGCAATGGGTGTTGCCGGCGGTGTGGTGCGCGTCGGCCAGCTGCGCGGCCACGGCATCGGCGGCCAGCGCGTCGGGCGGGGAGACGGAGGGAGGAAAATCCGGTGGCTCGGGAGACACGCGCGGAGTGGAGCAGGTGGCCGCGCGCCCTGCAACACCGCCGCAGCCTCAGCGCAACGCGACGATCAGCTTGGCGCGGGAGTTGACGCGGAGCTTCTGGAAGATGCCGCTCAGCTGCACCTTCACGCTGCCCTCGGTCTTCTTCAACTGGGCGGCGATCTCCTTGTTCGTCAGGCCGGCGCAGACGAGCTGCGCCAGCTCGCGCTCCATCGGCGTGAGTCGGTGCATCAGGCGTTGCGAACCGAGATCTGCGGTGAGGGCGGGCTGTTCCGGCGCGGTGTCGCTGACACGGAGGCGGACGACGAAGACGGGTTTGGTGAGCGTGCCGCCTTTTTCCGGGCGCAGGGAGATGAGCGCTTCGTGGCCGGGCTGGAGGGCGAGGACATGGCGCGAAGGCGGCGGAGTGGAGACCGTGACCGCCTCCGGTGGCCGGGCCTGCCATTCGCGCCGGAGCTCGTCGCAGCCGCGGCTGATCTCCTCCGGAATGGCGAACACGGCTTGCGGCGTGTAGTAGCGCGCCCGGTCGTGGCCGAGGTTCCACACGGCGCAGAGGGCGAGGGCGTCCTGCGAGGCGTAGATCGGCGCGAGGTTCCAATCGAGAAAGAGCACGGCCTCGGGCTTGGCGCGGTAAAAGCCCTCCAGCAGGCGCCGCCGCTGGCGTTCCTGCTCGAAGGTCTTCATGCGGTCGAAGGCGACCTTGATGTGCGGATGCACGGCGTGGAGCGTCTCCATCTCGCGCGGGGTGAAGTCCCCCTGCTCCGCGCGGCGGCGCAGCGCGAACGAGGTCTCGATCCCGCGCCCGTGCCAGAAGAGCAGGTGGGCGGAGTAGCGCCAGTCGTAGCGCGCCATGTAGCGCCGGTAATAGGCGGTGCGGTCGATCTTGCGCGGATCGGAGACGAGCTGGCTGTGCTGGTAGGCGGGGATGCCGTGATGCGCGTCGAGGAAGGGCTGGAAAAACGCCGAGCCCTCCGCCGCGACGAGCTGGTTGGCGTGGTCGTCGTGCGGGTGGTGCGACTTCAGCGAGGAGAAGCGCTTGGTCGAGGCCTCGCGTTTCCAATCGAGGTAGTTGACCGACATCACGAGCGTGTCGTGCGGCACGAGATCCTCGAACAAGCCCTGCAGGGCGCCCCACAGTTCGTCGAACTCCAGTGCGCGGTGCAGGTTGAGCAAAGCCGACTGTCCGGGCGCGGACAGCGGAGCGAGGGCGGGAATGACCGGGCTGCGGCTCAACACCCGGCAGGGAAGCACGCCCCGCGCCCCGCGCGCCAGTCTCAATCCGGACGTATGACGGGAGCCCATGGATCATTAACCTTAGTAAGTTTGTCGCGGCACGGCTTTGGCTGAAGGGTGCGGCGTCACCTGACACACACCTATGAACAGAGTTGCCCCCCGTCTGATCCCGGCTGCGCTATGCCTGCTGCCGGTCCTGGCCCTGGCGCAGGTCGCGCCGCAGCCCGTTGAGTCCACTCCGCCCGCCGCTCCGGCGCAGGAGGTCCCCGTCGTCACCCGCGAGGCGGCGGAGGAGCCGAAGGACACGGTGAAGCTCGAACAATTCGAGGTCACCGGCACGCGCATCCGCACGCTCGGGCAGGAGCAGGGCGCGATCCCCGTCTTCTCCATCCCGCAGATCGAGCTGGAGCGCCGCGGCGTCAGCCGTCTGGCGGACATCCGCTGGGCGATTCCGCAGCTTGGCGGATCGGTCGGCTTCAACGACAACATGCAGAACAGCGGCACGTCGCGTGCCCAAACGGTCGGCACGTCGTTCAACATGCGCGGCATCGGCGGCAACTCCACGCTCGTGCTCATCGACGGTCGCCGCATCCCTCACACCGGTCAGGAGGCGCCGGGTGGCGCGGGCGGCCGCGAGGACTTCTCCATCGACGGTCTGCCGGTCTCCGCGATCGAGCGCATCGAGGTGCTTCCGCAGGGTGCGGGTGCCATCTACGGCTCCGAGGCCATCGCCGGCGTGGTGAACGTCATCCTCAAGAAAAACTACCGTGGCGCCGAGCTGCGCGTGACCTACGACAACACCTTCGACACCGACGTGGCGCAGACGACCGTCAGCCTCACGGCCGGTGCGCGCCACGGCAAGCTGAGCACCTTCGTCACGCTTTCGGCGGAGGATCAGAATGCCATGAAGTCGTCCGACCGCTGGTGGACCGCCACGAACGACGTCCGCGCCTTCGGCAGCACGAGCACCAATTTCCTCTACACGCCCGCGAGCGGTGCCGGCACGCTCTCGACCCAATGGTGGCAATACCTGAACAACACCCCGGCGATCACCGGCCTGACCACGCATGTCGTGGCGCTGCCGGCCGGTTCGAACGGCACCACCGCCGCCAATGCCGCCTATTCGACCACCATCCCCGCGCCGTATGATTCGGCCGCCTACACCTACGCGATCGACAGCAGCAAGCGCCTCAGCGCGGTTCTCAAGGCGGATTACGACCTCACCGCCACGGCTAACCTCTACTTCGAAGGGCGTGCGAGCCAGAACCGTTTCGACTCCATCGGCTCGCCGGTTACGCTCACCACCCAGCTGCCGGCCAACTATCCGGGCAACCCCTTCAACCAGGCGTTGTATCTCCAGAAGGTCTTCTACGACCTGCCGCTGCCGCGCACCATTTCCAAACAGGAGAATCAGGGCGTCGTGCTGGGCCTCCGCGGCACCTTTCTCAGCGACTGGCGTTACGACGCCAGCGCCTCTTTCGCGCGGAACATCGTCTCCGACGATGCGTTGAGCGGCTCCTCCTTCAACTTCGGCTTGCTCAGCACGGCGATGGCCAGCGCTTCCAAGCCGCTCCTCGCCTACGACAGCTTCACGGGTGTCAACCCGAACGCCCCCGGTGTGCTCGAGGCGCTCATGCCCTTCCACGACCACAAGGACACGACCGACACCTACCAATATACTGTGGTCGCCGACGGCCCCGTGTGGGAGGGCTGGGCCGGTGCCTGGCACGCCGCCGTCGGTGCCGAGGCTGGCAAGGAAAAGGTGAAATTCTGGCGCGAACAAAACGCGTCGACCCCCACCTATGTGCTCACGCAGCCCTTCAGCCGCGAGCTCACGGCCGCCTTTGCCGAGATCAGCGTGCCGCTGCTCTCTGAGAAGCAAAACCTGCCGCTCGTCGACCGTCTGGAAGTCGGCGGCGCCGTGCGCGCCTCGGACTATTCCGACATCGGTGCGGCCACGACGCCGACCTATCGTGCGTTTTACCGGCCGGTCAAGTGGATGACGCTGCGCGCCTCCCGCGCCGAGGGCTTCAAGCCGGTCCGCCTCTACGATCTGCAGGCGCCGGTGACCCAGTTCCCGACGACCATCACCGCCTCCAACACCACGGTCGATCCTGCGCGCGGCAACACCGTGATTCCACGCACCAGCTATACCTATCGCAGCGGCGGCAACGCGACGCTGCGGCCCGAGGAGTCCGTCTCGCGCAACGCCGGCATCGTCGTCGACGTGCCCGGCAAGTGGTTCAAGGGCCTCTCGTTCTCGGCCGATTACTACGAACTCGCCTACACCGAGCGCTCGGGTTCCACGAGCCTGCAGGTGCTGCTGAATTATTTTCCCGAGCGCATCTTCCGCAATCCGCTGACGCCGGCCGACCAGGCGCTCGGCTACACCGGCGGCACGATCATCACCGCCGCCGAAGGCGGGCTCGGCTGGGACTCCAGCAACATCAACCTCGCCGGCGTCACGACCAAGGGTTGGGACTACCGCTTGAGCTACGACCGCACGTTCGACTTCGGCCGGCTCAGCATCACGGCCGCCTTCTCCGATCCCGACGTGATCTGGACGAAGGCCACGCCTGCCGCCACGCCGTCGTCCACTTTCGGCTATCAGCCGCGGCGCGCCAGCGGTTCCGTTTTCTGGGGCCGCGGCCCGTGGGAGGCGGGTTTGTCGTTCAGCCACCAGACCGCCTACTTCATCAACGGTCTCAGCAACCCGCCCTATCCGGCCTACACCGAGTTCAATCCGCAGGTCTCCTACGACTTCGGCTACAGCGGCAACTTCAGCGCCGACTCCAAGCGTTGGTGGGAAAGCGCGCTCAGCGGCAGCAAGCTGACCGTCACCATCATCAACGTCTTCGATGAGGATGCGGACATTCTCGCCGGTTCGCCGCGCTTCGCCGGCGATCCGCGCCTGCGCCGCTATATCCTCAGCCTGAACAAGAAATTCTAAGTGTGTTGTGCTGTGCCGGGTCGCCGCTCCGGTGGCGACCCGGCCTTTTTCCTCTCCTGCGCATGAAAATCCTTTCCCTTCTCTTCGCGGCCGCCCTTTCCGGCGCGGCGCTCGGCGTCGCGTCCGCATCGCCCCAAGCCGAGCCTGCCCCCGCGAGCAAATCGCCGGCCGATCTCGACTACGAGGCGCTGTGGGAAAGCTATCGCGCGGAGCCGCCGGCCGGGGCGGAGGCGTCGGCGGAGACCCGCTTTCTTCAATCGGATCAGAAATACCGGCAATTCGCCGCCGCGGCCCACGCCTTCGGCGAAAAATATCCGCAGGACCCCCGCCGCTACGAAGGCTGGGTGCAGGCGAGCTACACCGGTCCGTCGTTCATCACGGGCTTCAAGCCGGAGTTCGCCGCCCGGCCGGGCTGGGGCAACCTGATCTCGGACGAGGCCGCCGTCGCCGCGTTCCGCAGCGAGCAGGTGCGCCTGTTGCAGCAAGTCGTCGCGGCCGACGATGCCACGCCGCGGCAGCGGAACGGGGCGTTCAACGCCTTGCTGATCGACGCGGGCACGGTGGCGCGGATCAAGGGCGAGACGTTTGACGTCACCGCGTTCCGCCCGCTGGTGGACCGGTTGATCGCCCGGTTCCCCGATGAGCGCGTGCTGCCCATCGTCGAGATGTATGCGGCGCAGTTGCGCAATCGCTCGGCGGAGGCAGCGGCGCGCTTCGAGGTGGAGCTTCAGGCCAATCCGGCCATCGCCGCGCTCGTGGCGGAACAGCAGGCGAAGCGCGCCGCCGCCGCCGCGGAGCAGGCGGAGCGACTCGCCGCGCTCGCCACGCTGAAATTCACCGCGGTCGACGGCCGCCAGGTCGATCTCTCCCGGCTCCGGGGCAAGGTCGTGCTGATTGACTTCTGGGCGACGTGGTGCGGACCGTGCATCGCCGAGCTTCCGACGGTGAAAAAGGTTTACGCCGAGTATCACGAAAAGGGGTTCGAGATCGTCGGCATCACGCTCGAGCGCTCCGGCGTCACGGCGAACGACACGCCGGCGCAGGCCGGAGCGAAGCATGCGGCCGCGAAGAAGAAGCTGCGGGATTTCGTGGCCAAGCAGGCGATGCCTTGGCCGCAGCACTACGACGGGCTGCATTTCAAGAACGAGTTCGCCGTGCAGTTCGGCATCGAGGCCATCCCCGCGATGTTCCTGCTCGACCGCGACGGCCGGCTGGCCGCGACGGAGGCGCGCGGCGAGAAGCTCGCGTCCGAGGTGAAGCGTCTGCTGGGGCTCTGACATGGTCGCGGAGCGCTATTGTCTCCTGCCTTCCCCGGCGACGAACCGGGGCCGGCTTTTTCCCGCCGAGCCGGCAGCGTTGCTCACGGAGGCCGAGGGGCGCGTGCTCGAGTTGCTGGGTGCCGGCTACACCAACAAGGAGATTGCCGCCCGGCTCGGGAAGGCGGAGCCCACGGTGAAGAACCAGGTGGCGTCGATCCTGCGCAAGCTGGGGCAACCGACCCGCACGCGGCTCATCGCCGCCTTGCGCTGATCATGGCCCGCTCGCCGCGCAACGCCCGCCCCGCTCCGCCGGCGGTGGTGAAATTGACGCCGGCGGAAGCCAAGGTCGTGGCCGAGGCCGCGCGCGGGTCCGGCAACCGGGAGATCGCGGCCGTGCTCGGCAAATCGATGAGCACGGTGAAGGCGCAGCTCTCGGGCGTCTATCGGAAGCTGCGCATCAAAAACCGTCTGCAGCTGATCATGCTCTTCCGCTCCTGAGCGCGGCGCGGCCGCGGGATCAGGGATCAGGGATCAGGGCTGCGGCCGCGAAGGCGCGGCGAGCACCGTGGCAACGGTGTGGTGCAGGTCGGCGAGCGAGAAGGGCTTTGCCAACACGGCGGCGGCGCCGAACTTCTCGGCCATGTGCAGGTAGAGGCGCGAATCGTGCGCGAGGCCGCCGGACATGGCGATGATGCGCGCGGCGGGGAAATCGCGGTGCAGATCGCGGATCGTGTCGAGGCCCTCCTTCTCGGGCATCACGATGTCCGTGATCACGAGTTCGGCGGGCTTTTCGCGGAAGAGCTTCAGCCCCGCCATGCCGTCGCCGGCTTGGCGCACGGTGTGGCCTTCGTGTTGCAGCGCGGTGGCGAGCACTTCACGAAAGATGTCTTCGTCGTCGATGAGGAGGATGTCTGCCATGGGACTGCGACCGCGCTGGCCCGCGTGGCGCGGTTGGTCTGCTTGAGGCCGCAGTCCAGCTGACTCGCCGCAGCTTGGCAAGATGCGCGACGGAAAATCTTTGTCGGGCGGCGCCGGGCAAGGCGACCGGGGCGGCGGGCAGAGACGCGAAAAGACCGGGGCGGTCGGCCCCGGTCCGGAGTGCGCGAAAGGGTGGCGGGCGGCGCGCTCAGCCGGACTCATGCAGTTGGACGCCACTTCCGACTGATGAGCTCCTGGCAATGGGTTGGTCGCCGCGGTCCCAGCGGCGACAGGCGTCGGTAGGGACACCGACGCCCACCTCCTGCACGATCCCGGCTCAGTCCTTCTGTTCACGCACGGTGATGGTGCCGTTCATCGTGGAGAGCGAGATGTCGACGCCGCCGCCGTTGAGGACGCCGCTGATGGATTTGCCGCCGAACGCAGCGGGTGGCATCGGGGCCACCGGCGCCGCCGGCGCGGTGCCCGTGGCGCCTTCAATGACTCCGCGGACGACGGCGCGGACGACGGTGGCGGCTTCGTGTGCGGCTTGGGCGGCCTCGCGGGCGGCCTGCGCAGCTTCCTGCTCGGCGGCGCGCACCTCGCGCTGCACGTCGGCGGGCAGGTCCGCGAGATCGGCGTCGGTCTCGGTGCGGACGGTGACGCGGCGGGCGGAGGGGTCGGGCTGGGTGACGAGCCGCTCGGCGGCGAAGTTGGTGCGGATGCTGCCGTTGTGCGTGCGGAGGCGGACGTTGGCCTTCGTCTCGGTCGGGAGTTGGAGGTCGATCTCGCCGTTCATGGAGGTGATGGAGACGGGCTTCGTCGGCGGACGGCGGAAGAGGGCGGTGATCTCGCCGTTCATGGTGTTGACGATCGCGGAGCTGCCGATGTCGGAGAGGGTGACTTCGCCGTTCATGCTGTTGACGTCGATGTCGCCGTCGATGTCGCGGATCTCGATGTCGCCGCCGAGCTGGGTGCGGACGACGAGGTGGGTGCCGCGCGGCACGGCGATGCGGAAGTCGGCGCCTTGCGCGCCCCAGTGCTGGTCGCCGGCGAGCGCGACGGCGACGACGTTGTTCTTCTCGGTGAGTTCGAAGGAGACGTCGTCGTCGAGGCGGCGGAAGCCGTCGGCGTCGACCTGGTCCTTCTCGCGTTTGCGTTCGAGGGAGGAGGTGACGGTGACCTCGTCGCCGTCGGTGCCGGTGATCTTCACGTCGGCCCAGGGCAGAGTGAACTTGAGGGTGCCGGGCTGGCTGGGGTCGGAGAACTTGATGCGGGCGGCGGTGGTGTTGCTGGCCGCGTCGAAGGCGGCGGGCGTGCGGGAGGTGGCTTTCGAGCGGCGGGAATCGCCCCACTGGGGCTTGGGCATGGTGGTCATCCGCGGGGCTTCGTTGCGGAGGCCCCCGGGAGGATCGCGCGGCGCCGGTGCGGGCTGGGCGGACAAAAGGCCGGTGCCGCCAAGGAAGAGGGCGGTGGCGAGGAAGAGGAGCGGACGGGAGGTTTTCATGTTGGGCGGAGGGGCTGAGGGGAGCACTCAGGCCGTGTGGCCGGAGGCGGGCTCCTGGGTGCGGGCGTTGGGTTGGATGTCAGCGGGTGAAGGGGTGCGGAGCGTGGCGAGGGCGCGCTTGGCGGCTTCGCGAACATTCTGATCGGCCTGGGTGTCGCGACTGAGTTGCTCGAAGAGCGGCGCGGCCTCGGTCTCGCGGACATTGGCGAGTAGCTCGATCATGGCCATCTGCACGAGCGGGGCAGTTTCGCGGGGAAGGGCGGCGAGGAGGCCGGCGCGGACGACGTCTTCCTGCGCGTGCGGAGCGAGGGCCTCGACGGCGGAGAGCCGGACGTTGAGCGAGGGGTCGAAGGCGAGGGCGCCGACGAGATCGGTGAGGATCTTCCGGTCGGGGTTGGGCAGATCCATCGTGGCGAGGACGCCCTGCAGGCGGTCGCTGGTGGATTTCTGCTGGAGCAGGGAATAGGTCACGAGCCGGTTCATGTTGTTCACCTGTGCGCGGAGCTCGGCGAGTTCGCGCTTCGCAGTGTCGTCGGGCAGGGCGGCGGGCGCGGGGACGAGCAGGCGGGCGCCGGCGAAGAGCCCGGCGGCGAGGAGGGCGAGCGAGAACGCGAACTGCGCGGCGGGTTGCGCGGGAAGGAGGGCGGCGAAGAAGCGGTCGATCCGGCTTTTTGCGAGGGCGAAGGGGCTCGGGGCGTCGGCGTCGCGCCGGTGGGTCTCGAGCATGGCGTAGAAATTCTCGCGCAGGCGGGGGCTGGGCGCGGGGGCGGGGAGCTGGTCGAGTTTGCGCGTGATTTCCTGCAGGGCGGACCACTCGCGCTGGCAGGTGGGGCAGGAGGCGAGGTGGGCTCGCATCTGCACGGCTTCATCGGGCGGCAGGGTGCCGTCCTGGTAGTCGATGAAGAGTTCGGTGACGCGTTGGCAGTTCATGGCGGAAAAGGGTGGAAGGCGGCGGACGGGGCGCGGCTCAGGCGGCGGGGTGCTCGCGGCGGAGCTTGAAATAGACTTCGCGCAGCTCCTTGAGCGCGCGGTGCACGCGGACCTTCACGGCGCCGACGGAGGTGTCGAGCAGGCGGGCGATCTCGCGGTGTTCGACGTTTTGCAGGCGGGAGAGGACGAGCACTTCGCGGTGCTCGAGCGGCATGCGGGCGAGGGCGGCGCGGAGGAGTTCGAGGTCGTCGGCCGCGGCGGCGTGGTGGTCAGGGGAGGCGCCTTCGTCGGCGTGGGCGTGGAGATCGGTGGGGTCGGTGGGCGCGGGGGTGCGGGCGTGTTTGCGGAAGTGGTCGGCGGCGACCTTGCGGGCGAGGTGGTAGAGCCAGGCGGTGAACTTGCCCTCGTCGCGGTAGGTGTGGCGGTATTTGAGGATGCGGTAGAAGACGACCTGCACGAGGTCCTCGCTGAGGGCGGGCTGGTTGGTCATCCGCACGAAGAAGGCGTAGAGCCGCTGCTGGTAGCGCTCGAACAGCTCGCCGAGCCGGGCGATCTCGCCGGCGCGGACCGCGATCATGATTTCGTGGTCGGAGACTTCCACCGTGGGCGCGACGCTAGCCATGACGGGGACGGAGGGAACCCGGATTTCGGCGGTCGATGGAGAAAGGAGCAGCATCGGGCGGAGGCATGAGGTGGTGTGCGGTGGGGAATACCGCGCGGGCCGGGCAAGGTTACAGGGAAATTGTCCAGTCGGGCACGGCGGGCGCCGGAAGGTCGCACTTCCGACTGGCGGAGGGCGGGGTGGCCCGTAAGTTGCCGCGCATGAACCGCCGCGAATTCCTTGTCACGACTTCGGCGGCCGTCTCGCTCGGATTTTTGGCGAGAGGCGCGCTTTTCGGCCAGACCACCCCGGGCGCCCCGGCCACGCCGAAGGCCACGGCCACCACGCCGCCGATCGCGGCGACGCGTTTCCAGGAACTGCGGCGCGGCGTCGGTTACTTCGCCGGGCGCGGGGGCACGATCGGCTGGCTGGCCAACCGCGACGGGTTGCTGATGGTCGACACCCAGTTCCCCGAGACCGCCACGAAGTTCCTCGACGGGTTGCCCGGCCGCGACGGGCGTCCGCTCGATGTGGTGATCAACACGCACCACCACTGGGATCACACCGCGGGCAACGCCACGGTGCGGCCCGTGGCTCGGCAGATCGTCGCGCACGAGGCCGTGCCGGCGTTGCAGCAGGCGGCGGCCGCGCGCAGCCCGAACATGGGTGCGCCCACGCTGCCCGATGCGACCTTCGCCGCGACGTGGCGCGTGGAACTCGGCGACGAGGTCGTGCAGGCGCGGCACTTCGGCGCGGCGCACACGGCGGGCGACAGCGTCGTGCATTTCGAGCGGGCCAACGTCGTGCATGTGGGCGACCTGGTGTTCAACCGCCTCTATCCGGTGACGGACAAGGCCGGCGGCTGCGGCGTGCGGTCGTGGATCGGCGTGCTCGAGCAGGTCGCGCGGGCTTACCCGGCAGACACGTTGTTCATCTTCGGCCACGCGAATCCGCGCTTCCCCGTCTCGGGCTCCTCGGCCGACGTGCTGGCCATGCGGGATTTTCTCACGGCGCTCGTCGAGCACGTGCAGGCGGAGATCAAGGCCGGCAAAGCGAAGGCCGAGATCGTCACGTTGCAGAATCTCCCGGGCTTCCCTGACCACCATGCGCAACAGAACAGCCGGCTGCCGGTGAATCTGGGCGTGGTTTTCGACGAGCTCACCGGGGTCTGAGCCGGGAGCACGCAGTAGGTGGGCGTCGGTGTTCCTACCGACGCCTGTCGCCGCTGGGACAGCGGCGACCACCCCATTGTCAGGGGTTCCTCAGTCTGGGATCGCGTCCAACTGCATGATCCCGGCTGAGGCAACGGGCGCCGCGCCTGGCGCGGTTCTATATATACCGTGGCCGCGACAAGCGGGAGCAAGGCGGCCGTCGTCCCCGGCGGCCGGCCTCCGCCCGGGGTGCGCAGGGCAAGCGCGGCACCCGTTTCGCGGGCCCGCCCCGTAAGGCCGCGGAGGCTTCTAGGCATTTCACCCTAGATTTTGTTCGCCCGGGTTTCGCGAATTTCCCATACCTCCGCCATGCGCGCCTCCCGTCTCCGTTTCTGCCTGGGTCTCTGGGTTGCCGTCGGCGTGACGGCGGCGGTCTCCGCCCAGACGTGGACGAGCGGCACGCGCGTGATCGTGGAAAAAGCCGGGGCGGGGCACCGTGCCATCGTCCTGCGTTCGGAGCCGGCGCGCACGTTCGTCGCCTACGAAGGGGCGGATGAATCGCACGACGAGTGGGTGGAGCCGCACCGCATCCGCAGCGCCCAGCCGGTGCGCCAGCCGGAGGACGCCGGTCCGGCGCCGGCCGATCGCGCGGAGGGCTCGACGCCGCCAGCCGAAGGCGTCGACCAGGCGATGGTGGCGCCGTTGCTGCACAATGCGGAATTGCCGCGCGCCGCGCGCACGGCGCCGGTGGCCGAGGTGTGGCTGGAACCGCTGGCCCGCGAATCCGCCGAAGCGCCGCTGCGTTACCAGACCGCTGCGCTGACAGTGCCGCGTTTCGATTTCGGTCCCGTGGCCGGCATTCCGACCTCGCGCGGTCCGGTGCGGGCCGCGCTGCTGCACACGCAGGGCCGCGTGCGCGGGTTCGCAGCCATCGAGGATGGCGTCGTGCTCTACGCCCGGGCCGAGCGCGTGGCGTTCGAGCGCGTCGGCGAGCTCGACCTCGCCTCGCTCGACGGTTTCACGCCGCAGGCCTTGCACGCCGCGGACCTGAATCAGGACGGCGAGAGCGATCTCGTGCTCGTGGCCGGCCCGCTCGTGCAGGTGTTCTTCGGCACGAGTGACGGACGTTATATTCCTGCGCTGCAACCTTACCGGGCACCGGCGCCGATCGGCGGCGTCACGGCGGGCCGTTTCTTCACCGGCGCGCTGCACACCGGCTTGGCGGTGATCGAGGGCTACAACTCGCTCCGGCTGCTCAGCGTGGCGCAGAGCGGCGTGACGGCGGCGGCGGATCCTTTCGAGGTAAAGTTCGATCGCGTCACGCGGCTGGCGGCCGGCGATTTCGACGGCGATGGTTTCGCCGACCTTGCGGTCGCGACCGAACACCGCGGCGAGGCGGCGGGCGTGTGGATGTATTTCAACCAGCGCGGGGCCTCGAAGCCCTTCCTCTGGCCCGTGGCGGGACGCGACAACTTCGCCCGCGACTTGCTGGTGGCCGATCTCGACCGCGACGGGCGCGACGATCTCGTGCTCACCGACAGCGATGTCGAGCGCGGCAGCCGCGTGCGCGTCGTCTTCGGCTCGGCGGGGCGCGCGGGCTGGGAGGACCCGTGGGAGTTGCTCGCGAGCGAGTTCGGGCTCGGGCTCGGCACGGCGTCGATCGTCGTCGGCGATTTCAATCGCGATGGTCGCCCCGACGTGGGCATCGGCGGGCGCAACGGCCTGCGCGTGCACCTCGGGGCGGATTACCGGCGCTTCAGCCGCAATCCCGTCTGGCCGCAACTGGCCGCGGGCGGCGAGTTCCCCGAGCAGCGCGCGTTCCTCGCCGGGGATTTCGACGGCGACGGCGGCATCGATCTGCTCGGCTACACGCCGGTCTTCGCGACCGGCTACAACATCGTGTTCAACGCCACCGCGGCCCATCCCGAGGCGGTCCACCTGCCCGCGCCGCTGCGCCGGCGCTCGACCGTGCGGCAGGCGAGCGCGACGACCGCCACGGTCGAGGGCGCGCCCGTCGCCGAAGTCCCGGTCGATGGTCCGCCGCAGCTGCGCTACCTCGCGAGCCGCGCCGAGCCCTACGGCCAGTGGCGCTACCGGATCGTGGTCGAGGTCGCGGCCCTGCATGAAGGCGTGATCGAGTCGCTGCAGGCCACCTGCAAGTTCGAGGGCGCCGACCAGCCCGTGCAACAATTGCCCGCCGCCGCGCGCCGCACCAGCGACCAGCAGTGGTCGGTGGAGATCACGCTGCCGCGCGGCCGCACCTACGAATTCAACATCGTCGCGCGCGACGACAAGGGCCGCGAGTCCGAGCCGCTGCGCGTGACGGTCTCGCCCTGAGCTGAGCCTGCGGACGGAAGGCTGTCCGTGGTGGCGTATTCGCCCTCCCGTCGCGGGTCGGCGCGCCGTCTTCGAGCGGGGCGAACCACGCGCTTGCGTTTGGCGGCGACGGGCGCAACGTTGGCTCCCTTGGTTCTTTGACGGCGCACAAGACAGATCGGTCGCCACGACACGTAACACAGATCCGCCGCCGCTGCGCGCCACCCGCGCCCGCGGCAGTTCCTGTTACCTGTCTCCTCGTCCTGGTTATTTTTCAAATGGGCGTGTTCCGGATTCGACCCTTGGTTAGAGTGCGCAGCTGCCGGTCGAGAGCCGAAGGACTCTCGCTAATCCCCCTTCGAAAAAAACAAACGGCACCTACGAAGAAATGCCTCTGGCGGCCTAATACGGCCGCCTCGTTCCCACTCTGATTCCTGCTAGGGGATGGGAACGTCGACAGCAGGAATAGCGGTGACGGCCGTCGTGACGTTGCCGCCGTATCTTCGAAACCACGGCTGGCCGAGGGAATAGCACCGTGTCATGGCGGTTCCCGAGGCGAGACCAAAGATGACACTACACCGGTAGATGCGGCGCATGAAGGCTCGGGGCACAGGGGTTCAACTCCCCTCACGTCCACCACTTTTAAAGCCATTGATTCATAGTAGTTTAAAAAATCGAAAACTGACACCCGCTGAAAACCGCTAGGATACCGCTAGTATGGCAAGGCGGTGTTTGGGCTACACACTGAAAAGCAAAGACGCGGGAGAGCGGGGCGCACTATTGGGTGGTGAGCGGCACGATCGACGGCAAGCAAGAGAAGCCGGAGTTTTCGTCGCGTGCGGAGGCGCTCGCGTTCTTGGAGAAGCGTAACTCGCAGCTGCGCGGTCACCCACCGCCTGATGGCGCGCGATTCCGCCGCGCCCCGACTGTCGCATCACCAATTCTACAAGGTTCGAGAGCTGGTCGCGTTGTGGGCCGAGCACCTCGGCTGGAAGGAGGCATGTGGTTGAACACGGACCAGAAAATCACTCCGAACGTCGCCGAGGAGGGATCGTCTCCCGCGGAAGTGATCAACCTCATCGCCCGGCTGGGTGCTGAGAAGCACCCAACCCCCTTCCCCGGAAAGATTCCGCGAAATCCTGACTCAGCTCCGCGCTCGAACCGCGGCGGCTAGGCGCGGACGCATTTGCGCCGGCAGCGGGCGCTGAGCCTCGCTTCGATGAACTGACTGGCGCTCTCGACCCCGAGCCGGGCGGTCGGCACTGAAGCGCCGTTAGAGGAAGGCGAAGCAAACTACGCCGCCAGCTCTGCGAACCTTGGGTTCCGGGTAAACTGTTGGGTTCGCGCGCCGACCCCGGCGAAAAGGGCGCTGCCGTCGGAGCCTCACTCTGGCTGGCCGGCGGGATACCACGTGATGTAGTCGTTGTCGGTGTCGGCGGTGGCAAAGGCGACGTGGAACTGCGTGTGGCCGCTCTTGTTGATGAGGCTGAGGCCAGTGCGGTTGCTCGCGGGCTTCTCATCGCCCCAGCACATCAGCGGCTACTTGCCGGATTGGCCACCCTTGAGCTGCCCTCGAGCGGAGGCGCCAGTGCGCGCTAAATACTTTTAAGCAGATGCTTCAGACCGACTTGCGAATAATCAATTTGGGGCTGAGGAGGATATTGGTCGGCGACTGTTTTGAATTCTGCATGCGCTTGAAAAGCAGTTCGGCTGCGCACCGTCCCACGTCGTAGGAGGGTTGACTCACCATGGTAAGCGGAGGGGTGTATACGTCGGCGAGCAGCATGTCGTCGAAGCCGATGAGGGCGAGTTGGTCCGGGATGCGCAACTTGCGCTCTGCGACCACATGCAAGGCTCCGATTGTGGTGAGATTGCTGCAGGTGAAGAGCGCCGTGGGTGGTTTGCGCAAGTCCAGAAGCTGGGCCGCGAACCTCCGGCCGCAGTCTTCCTTGAACTCGCCGTAGCAGATCAGTTCTTCGTCCACATTGATGCCGGCCGCGGCGTGAGCGTCGCGGTAGCCGGCCAGACGATCGCGGCCAGTCGAGGAATGTGCGGGGCCCGTGATGACTCCGACGCGCCGGTGCCCCTTCTCGATCAGGTGTCTCACCGCCTCGAAGGCACCGCGACGATTGTCGACTTCCACCTTGTCGATCGGACAGTTCTTCAAGCTGCGGTCCACGCAAACGATGGGCAGACCCGCGCGCACGAGCCGCTCGATTTCGGGGTCATCCTCGTTGAGGGGAGGGATGATGACGCCCGCGACCGACTCGCCTTGTAAAACCTGAAGGTAAAGCTGCTGCTTTTCGGGATCCTCGTCGTAATTGCAGAGGAAAACCGCGTGGCCCTGGGCATAGGCAGCGTCTTCCACACCGCGTGCGAGGTCGGCGAAGAACGGGTTTTGGATGTTGGGGATGATGAGCCCGATCAGGCCGCCGGCGTTGGTGGGAGAGCGGAGCCGCTGCGCCACGCGGTTGGGCTGGTAGCCCAGCTCCCGCATGGCCCGGCGGACGGACTCCTGGGTTTCCTGCCCGATCGCGCCCTTGCCGCTGATGGTGCGTGAGACGGTTGAGACGGCGACTTTTGCGCGCTTCGCGACGTCGATGAGGCTGGGCTTGGACTTCATGCCAAAGATGCAAACTCCACTTAACGCCTCCGCGGGCGATGTTCACAAGGACAGAATTGCCGCAAAATAACGCAAACGTTTGCGTTGACATTGCGGAAATATTTTCGCAAAAAACGCGCCGTCACCCCGGGTCCCGTTCCACCCAACCCCCAGTTTCCGCTCTGTCATGTCCCTCGTTTCCGATCTCCTCTCACGGGTTGTCCGCGTTGCCGGCCGCCCTTTGCCGCACCGGCTGCTGGCCGCCCTTCCTTTCGGTATCCTGGTGGCGGCGGCGCCGAGTTGCATTGCACGGCAGGTTCTTCCCGCCATCGAGCATCGGGTCGTCTACCACGATACCAAGGAATTCGCTGGCTGGCCGGCCAATGAAGGCATGTGGGCCTGGGGTGACGAGCTTCTCGTGGGCTTCGAGGTGGCTCGCTACACCGAAGTCGACAAGGACCACAGCATCGATCGTAGCAGTCCTAAGCGGATCACCTTTGCGCGCAGCTTGGACGGTGGCCGCACTTGGCTCGCGGAGGAGCATCCTGAAATCGCACCGCCGGAATACATCGGCGATGCCGCGCGTTACCGCCAGGAATCCTCGACCGCCGCGGCGCCGCAGCCCTCGCCGGGCAACTTCGATTTTTCCCATCCGGATTTCGCGATGAAGATCCGCGGCGGGACGTTCTACGTCTCTTTCAATCGCGGTCGGGAGTGGAGTGGGCCTTACCTGCTGCCGGATTTCGGTGGCATACCTGAAAGCCGCACGAACTACCTCGTGACCGGGCCGAATACCTGCCTGATCTTCGGCAACAGCCGCGTCGTTGTTGGCAAGGTGAAATACACCCGTTCCTGCGTGTTTCGGACGGATGACGGGGGAAAAACGTTCCAGTTCGTTTCTTGGATCGGCGATGACATTGCCGGCGACTATCAACGCGAGCGGACAATGCGCGGAGAAATCGTCGATGGAGGCGAAGAGGTATTCTCCATCATGCCGTCCGCCGTGCAGATCGGCGATCGCTATGTCGTCTCGCTGCGTCAGCGCGTGGGGCGGATGAAATGGACCGACATCTACGCTTCCGCCGACGGCTGTCGCACCTGGAAGAAGCTTTCCCGCCTCGAAAACGGCTCGAGCAATCCCGCGGCGCTCGTCGCCCTCGGCGGCGAAAAACTCGCCGCGATCTACGGCAACCGCCGGGGCGGCAAAACACCGCTGGGCGTTTCCGCCAAGCTAAGCGAAGACGGCGGCCGCACCTGGTCGAAGGAAATCATGTTGCGCTCTGATGCCCGGAAATGGGATCTCGGCTACACCCGCGCGGTGCGCCGCGCAGACGGCACGATCATCGCAGCCTATTACTACACGACCGAGGCGGTCCCACAGAACTTTATCGCCGCGACCCTATGGCGTCCGACGACCGGCGAAACGAAAAACTAATGTCCTCGCCCGCGACTCTCACTGCCTCCGACGCCGTCGCCCGCGTCACCGTGTTGGGATCGCTCAACGCGGACCTCGTCTATCGTCTAGCGGAGTTGCCCCGGCCTGGCCACACCGTGCTCGCACAGAACGTGACGCACCACTGGGGCGGCAAGGGCGCCAACCAAGCCGTCGCCGCGGCCCGCTTCGGTGCCTGCGTTTCGCTCGTCGGTGCTCTTGGCACGGACGATGTCGGCCAGCGTTACCTCGCGCACCTGCAGCGCGAAAATGTCGCTATCGGGCATATCCTCCAAGCCCACCGCCATCCCTCCGGTAGTGCGCATGTCTACGTCGACGCACGAGCTGAGAACATGATCGTGGTGAATCCGGGGGCGAACACCGCAATCGATGAGGAAAGCGTCAGGATGATTCTCCCCAGTGTGCTGCGCACCTCCGATGTGCTGCTGCTTTCGCTGGAAACGCCTCTGCCCAGCGTGCTCGCCGCCCTGCGGCTCGCGCGGGAGTTCAACGTGCGCACGGTGCTGAACGCCTCGCCGGTTGGCGCCGCGTTTCCGTGGCGCGATTGCCGGGTCGATGTGCTCGTGATCAACGAGCACGAATGCACGCAACTGTTTCAGCGGTCAGCGCGCGCCCTCGCCTCCATGGAGTGCGGCGCCCGCGGGCTTTTCCTTGCCGAGAGAAACCTCGGCCAGATCGTCGTAACCCGCGGGGCTGACTCTACGTTGTCCATCGCGCCCGAGAAGTGCCTCTCGGTGCCGACGCGAGCAGTCACGCCGCTCGATACGGTCGGGGCCGGCGATACCTTTGCCGGCGTTCTGGCCGCGCAGCTCGTGCCGCGCGCGTTCGATTGGCGGGACGTGATCTGGCGCGCGAACGTCGCGGCAGCGCTTTCGACACTGAAGCCGGGCGCTCAAACTGCGATGCCCTTGCGGGCCGAAGTGCTGGCCGCCGCAGAGCCACGCGTCCCCGTCGAAACCGAGGTGGCCTGATCATGTGCGCCCTCACCAAACGTTTTCGCACGCTCCTCGGCGCCGTTCTCGGCCTGATGACCGCAGCCATTGTCAGCGGTGCGGAAGACGTCCGGCACTTCGTCGTCCGGCACGATCCGCTGGAATTTTCCGGCTGGCCGGCCAACGAAGGCATCTGGTCTTGGGGCGATGAGATTCTCGTCGGCTATAATCTCGGTCGCTACAAGGCGGAGGAGAAAGGCCACTCCGTCGAAGGCAAGTTGCGCTACGGCTTCTCGCGCAGCCGCGACGGTGGGCTCACGTGGACGACTGAGGATCACGCCGACGTGCTGCACTACACTGCGGTGAAGCGCGACGCGATCAAGCCGCTCGAGCAGCCGTTGCCTTTTGCGCATCCCGGGCTCGTCTTCAAGTCGCGCCAAGCCTCGTTCTACAGTAGCGTTGATCGTGGCCAGACGTGGTCCGGCCCATGGGCATTGCCGTCGCACCCGGATGCGCACGTGCTTGCCCGCACCAGTTATCTTGTGACGGGCGAAAAGTCGGCGCTGCTCTTCCTCACGACCGTTTCACGACCGAACACGGCGAAGACGGAACGCGGCCGATCGTCGGTGATGGAAACCGTCGATGGCGGCATGAGCTGGCAGTTTCTCTCCTTCATCGGCGAAGATCCCGGTGAGGGGCTGCCGGAGGATCAACTGCCCGCATATTCCGTGATGCCCGCCGCCGTGCAGCTGTCGGCCGATCACTTTGTCGCCGCCGTGCGTTGCCGGGTGAACCGCCGGAAATGGACGGAGATCCACGCTTCGCATGATCGGGGACGGAGCTGGACCAAGCTGGGCACGCTCGAACGGGGATCGAGCAACCCCGCTGCGCTGGTGGCGCTCGGCGGTGACAAGATCGCGGCGATCTACGGCTGGCGCGGCGAGCGCATGGGATTGCGCGCCAAAATCAGTCAGGATGCCGGGAAAACCTGGGGCCCCGAACGCATTCTCCGTGATGATGCGCTGACATGGGACATCGGCTACACCCGCGCCGTGGCGCGGCCCGACGGCGCCCTGGTGATCGTCTACTACTACACCACTGCAGAGCGCCCGCAGCCGCACATCGAAGCGACTCTTTGGAAGCCATGAAAACGCTGATAACCTCCTTCCGCTGGATCCTGGGCGCGTTAATTGGTTGCGCGGCAATCGTTGCGCACGCGCAGGAGAGTGCGCTGCCCGAATCCCTCCAAGCGTTGCAGGCGCGCGGCCTGCGCGTCGTGGGCACATTCGATTTCTCGACCGCAAGTGGTCCGGGGCTCACGCAGGCGCGATCGCAGCCGGTCGCGCTGCGGTGGACACATGATATTCCGGGCACGACCTTCGTTGCGGACCGTGGCCTGCGCGTGCGTGCTCCCCGCGGCGACCAGGATCCGGCCAGCATGCTTCCGCTGCCCGATCTCACGCGCGCCGCCGCCGTCTGGCTCTTCGTGCAGTTGAACAGTTGGTCCTTCGACCCGACGGAATCGAAGGCCGTGTATTTCGGCTTTGGACAGCGCGCCGACCGCTTCTCCGGGGTCGTGCAATTTCGTCTCCGTAGCGCCGGCGGACAGGTCGATGTCACCTACGAGGCCTTGCGTGCGAACGAAGGCGCGACGAGCGGGCGGCCCATCACCATCGGCTATCCCGATCAGTCGGAGCCGATGAACTTCGCCCTCGAATACCAGCCCGCGCAGCAGCGCTATGCCCTTTACCGCGTGCATGCAGATGGCGCCCTCGAATTGCTCGGCGAAGGCAAGAGCAGCCCGGTGCGTGTGGTCCGCGTGGCGCAGATGCTCGTGCGCGGCAATTTCGCCACGACGGCCGAAGAGTATCTCGACGTTGGCGCGATCGGCGTGGCGGTCATCGAAAACCAACCATCCGCGCCCATCCGCTGAGCAGGCACAGAAATCTCCCTCACCCCAAACCTACTGCCCATGAAAATAACCCCCCTCCGCACTTGGTTGCTCCTCGCGGGATTCCTCCCGCTCGCATCGTTCGCGAACCCAACCCTGCTCGTCCACGAAACCTTCGCCGACGGCAACTACACCACGGCGACGCAAGACGGCTCCGGCGCCTACACGTCCCTCGATTGGGCCATCCGTCGCACAAACGGCGCGAATGTCAGCGTCGGCGGTGGCGCTTTGACACTGACATCCACGGCGACCGCTACGGGGCAAATCGCCGCTGCCCAGTGGCGCAACAGCCCGGCTGCACTCACTCCCGGTCAATACGTTTCGCTCAACTTCGATGTCTCGATGAGCACCGCGCTCGTGAACACCTTTCGCATCGGTATCTACAACGCTCACGATGACCCGAACACCGTTGGCACCGGTGGCAGCACCTCCACCGGCTACATGGCGATGCTGAATTTCAACCCGAGCGCCGGTGGCAACTACATCAGCCTGAACGAACGCGACCCGTCAGTACTCATCAATACTGTCGGCTTCGGCATGGTTGGCGGTCCGCAGTCGAGCGGCACTTCGGTCTTCTCGACCCTGAGCCTCTATCACCTCGACTTCACGCTCGCGCTGCTGAACGAAAACCAACTCGAGGTTTCGATGACGATCACGGGCGACGGACTCAGCAGTCCCGTCGCGATTTCCTACATCGACACACCGAACGCGACGACCGGCATGGCGGACATGGAAACCTATTTCAACCAGATCGCGTTCCAGAACAACAGCCAGAACTCCCCGCTTTCCATCTCGAACCTGCGCATCGAAATGGGCGCGGTGCCGATCCCCGAGCCTTCGACCTACGCCATGCTGATGGCACTCGCCGCGCTTGGCTTGGTTGCGCTCCGCCGGCATCGCCAAAACCGCTCTGCGGCCTGAGTCCCTCTGCGTCATCTCCCTCGACGCCGGCCCGCGGTGTGCGCCGGCGTCTTCCGCCCCCATCCCTTCGCGCTCCATGAACGCAAGTCCTCCACTCCGTGTCGTGCTGGATACCGACACCTACAATGAGGTGGATGATCAATTCACCCTGGCCTACGCGTGCCTGTCCCCGGCCCAAGTGAAGCTGGAGGCCTGTTACGCCGCGCCGTTTCACAACGCGCGCTCCAGCGGACCCGCGGACGGCATGGAGAAAAGTTACCGTGAAATCCACCATGTGCTCGAACTCGTCGGCACCGATCTGGGCGGGCGGGTGTTTCGCGGTGCCACGCGTTGGCTCGGGGCCGGGCGCAGGCCGGTCGAAAGCGAGGCCGTCACGGATCTGATCTCGCGAGCGATGGACGACTCACAACCCGGGCCGCTGCATGTGGTCGGCATCGCGGCGGCAACCAATCTTGCCTCTGCGCTTTTGCTCGAACCCCGCATCGCGCAACGCGTGCGCATGGTCTGGCTCGGCGGGCATCCGTATGATTGGCCGACGGCCGACGAGTTCAACCTGCGCCAGGACGTGCCGGCGGCGCAGGTGCTCTTCGAATCCGACGTCCCGATGCTCCACGTGCCGTGCAAAAATGTGGCGGAGCACCTCATCACGACGGCCGCCGATCTCCGCGAGCATCTGCCTCCCGATCAGGGCCTCGGCGATTTTCTCCGGCAGCGCTTTGACCTGTATCTGACCCAAAAGGGCTTCCAATCGAAACCCCTGTGGGACGTCTTGACGGTGGCGGTTTTGATCAATCCCGGCTGGGCGGGGATTGAGCGCACGTCGCGTCCGCGTTTGACCGACGACAAGCGCTGGCAACGCGGCACAACGGGCGAGATTGACGTCGTGATGGAGGTGAAGCGCGACGCCATTTTCCAGGATCTGTATCGCAAACTCAAGGGCCCGGCCCGTGTCCCGGGCGCGTCACACGGCACTCCTCAGCCATGAAGATCTCGTTTCTCGATTTCGCGGTCATCCTGATCTACTTCGCCGCCACGCTCGCGGTCGGCTACATGGTCGGCCGACGCTCCCAGTCCACCGGTCAGTATTTCCTCGCGAACAAATCTTTCTCCGGCTGGGCGATTGGCATCAGTCTCATCGGCTCGATCATCAGCTCGGTCACGTTTCTTGGCATCCCCGCCGATTCCTTCAAGACGGCCTGGTTGCGCTTCCTCCCGAACCTCGCGCTGCCGATCGTGGCCTTGATCGCGGCACGGTATTTTGTGCCGTTCTTCCGTCGCGGCACGATCACGTCCGCCTATGAATACCTTGCGCTCCGTTTTGGCGGTTCGATCTCCACCTACGCGGCGATTGCCTTTCTGCTGACGCAGGTGCTTCGCACCAGCGTGATCGCCTATCTGCTCTCGCTCTTGCTCGAAGGCATCACCGGTTGGGGCTTCGCCACCTGCCTGCTGGTCACCGTGGGCATCACGGCAGTCTACACGGTGAAAGGCGGCATCAAGGCCGTCGTTTGGACGGACGTTGTGCAGACCATCGTGCTGCTGCTGGGCGTTGTGGTTTGCATCGTCTACATCGTCGATGCGCTGCCGGCAGGGCTCGCGACGATTTTTTCCGACGCCAACGCGCATCACAAACTTTCAGTGGCGCACGACTACAACACGGCGACGGCGTCACTCGAACGCGTGGGCACGGGATTCTCGCTCAGTGAAAAGACCGTGCTCATGCTGCTCATCGCCGGCTTCGTGCAATATCTCGGCGGCCAGTTCGAGCAATCGACGGTGCAGCGCTGGTGCGTGGCGACTACGGCCGCCGAGGCGCGTCGTTCCGTCTACGTGATGGGCTTCGGCTGCGTGCCGGTGTGGGCGCTGTTCCAGTTTCTCGGCACGGCGCTGTTCGTCTATTTTCTCCATTTCCCGGACCCCGTGGCGGGCGAGATTGCCGCCGGCACCCGCAAGGCCGAGTCGATCGTGCCGTATTTCATCACCGAATTCCTGCCGACAGGGCTGAGGGGACTCGTGATCGCGGGCGCGTTGGCGGCGGCCATGTCGACGCTCAGCGCCTGCATAAACAGCGCCAGCATGGTGATCGTGAACGATCTCTACAAAAAGATCGGTCCGGCGCGGAGCGACGGGCATTATCTCGCCGTGGCGAAGGGTGCCGCGCTGGCTGTTTCGCTGCTGATGATCGGCGGCGCGCTGCTGATCTACACGGCGGAGACCGTCACGCTGACCGATTTGATCCTGACCCTCGTGGCGCTCATCTCCTCGGGCGTGCCCGGAATTTTTCTGGCCGGCATGCTCACGCGGCGGGTGTCGCTCGCGGGCGCGTGGACCGGTCTCGCGGCCTCTCTCCTCTTCGTGTTGTGGGTGAAAGCGAACGATCTCGGTCTCACGCCGGACGCCCTGCGCTTCGGACTCTTCCCTTACTACGTGGCGATTGTCGGGAACGTCCTGTCCTTCGGCGTCGCCTACCTTGCTTCGCTGGTGCGTCCCGCGCCGACCCAAGCGCTATCCAACCTCACCGTGTGGGACCAGGCCGAGACGCCGCTCGAGTAGCCCCCGGCCCGCCCTCCGCCTCCTTGTATCCATGACCACGACCCTCTCATCTCCCAAGCAGGCGCTCAGTGCAGCGAAGCATCAAGGCGCTCCCCGTGCCGGCGTGCTGGCGGCACTGTGGGTCCCCATGGACGGAAACGGACGCGTGCTGCGTCCCGCGCTCGCCCGCCACCTCGCCTGGCTGAAAAAGGCGGGCATTCACGGCGTTCTCGCTCTCGGCAGCACCGGTGAATTTGCCCGCATGAGTCTCGCGCAGCGCGAGGAGACGCTCGCCACGATCGTCGAACTGGCAGCGCCGCTGCCCGTGCTCGCAAACCTGAGCTCCATCCGACTCGACGAGGTGATCGCGCTGGGTCGGGCCGCGCAGCGACTCGGGGTTGCTGGCGCGACTATCATGCCGCCGTATTTCTATCCCGTCTCACAGGCGGACATGCTGGAGTTTTTCCTGCGGGCGGCCGACGGCGTCGACCTGCCATTCTACCTCTACAACTTTCCCGAACTGACCAGCAATCGCATCTCGATCGAGACTGCGGCGGAATTTGCCGGACGAGCCAACTTGGTCGGGCTTAAGCAAAGCGGTGCCGAGTTCGCCTATCATCGGGAGCTGATCGCCCTGGGCCGGGAGAAGAACTTCTCGGTCTTCTCCGGTGCCGACACGAGGTTGCCCGAGGCCTTCGCGCTCGGCGCCGCCGGGGCGATCGGCGGCATGGTGAACATCGTGCCTGAGTTCATGGTGGAGATCTATCGTCTCTGTCGCGAAGGGGCGGCGGGTGACATTGCGCTGCCGGCCGCGCGCATGGTCGAAGCCGGACGCATCCTGACGCAGATGCAATTCCCGCTTAATGTTGCGTGCGGCGTCGAGGCGCGGGGCTTCGATCCCGGTGCGCCCAAGACCGTCGTCTCCCCCGAGTCCGCCCGGCTCTATCGCCAGATCGTTTCCGACTTTCGCATGCGCTTCGCCGAGTGGGGGCTGAAAACCCCCTGAGCCGTCACCTCTCAACGTCCCCATGGTATCACGCACCCTCAACACCCCACCTGATATGATCGACCCCACCGTTCCCACGCCCGCTGGAGTCATCCGGCGTTTCCTGTGTCAGCTCAACCATCGGTTATTCCTGCCGCGAGCGCTTCTGCTGTGGAGCCTCCTCTCATCGGTGCTGCTTGTCCCGTCAATGCAAGCGGAGACGCTGACCCTTGTCGGGCGCGTTTTGAACGCCGAGACGGGCAACTACCTTGAAGGGGCAACCGTCGAGCTCGTCGATCCGCCGCAACAGACGGTGACCGCGCGCGATGGATCGTTCCGTTTCGCCGGACTCCCGGCGGGCAAGTATTCCGTGCGCGTCAACTACGTCGGGCTCGATGCCAAAACCTTGCCTGTGGAATTGGCCGCGGGAAGCGATGGCGTTGTCATTGCCCTGACCGCGCAGGTCTATCAACTTGAGCAGTTCACCGTCGTGGGGGTGCGCGAGGGGGAGGCGGCCGCGGTCACGGCGCAGAAAAACGCGCCGAACGTCGTGAACATTGTCGCGATGGACGCATACGGATCGGTCGCCGACGGCAATATCGGTAACTTTCTCCAGCGCCTCCCGGGCATCGACCAATCGAAGAGCAATGGCGACGTGCAGGGCTTCGGCGTGCGCGGCATGGCGCAGGCGCTCAGCACCGTGTCGATGGACGGCTCGCAACTCGCCGCCGCCAACGCCGGCTCCAGCCCGGTGGGCGACCGCGCTTTTCCAATCGATAATATGCCCGCCGAACTGGTCGAAACGCTGAAACTCACCAAAGCGCCGACACCCAACATGCCAGCCGACTCGCTCGGCGGCAACGTCGAGCTCGTCACCAAATCCGCCTTCGCCGTGCAGGGCCGGCGCATAACGTATCGCGCTGGCTTCAACTACAACACCTACCGCGGCGATACCGCGCTGACGCCGACGGCTGCGCTCACGTATCTCGACACGCTTGGCGCCAATCGCGACTGGGGCGTCACATTCACCGCCAGCTTCTCCAGTTCGACCAATACCCGCGACCGCCTGCAGAACTCGCTTGTAGCTGCGCCCGACGGCAGCGGTGTTCTCGTCAATGGCCGACTGCGCCTGCTCGACGACGTTTTCACGCGCGACCGCTTCGGCACGAACTTCAAGCTCGAGCACAAGGTTAATGATCGGCTCAGCCTCCGCTTCGACGCGATCTACACCTCCACGACATTCGACATGGATCGGAACGATTACCGCATCTCCGGACCGATCAGGCTGGTGGATTACAACGTTGTCAGCCGTGTCGCGATCGAAGGGGGCGCCACGGCGCGCAACACGGCCGGCCAGACGGCCTCGCTCGCTCCCGGCTTTTCAGCTGACTATCAGGAGCTGGTCGACGCCACGTTGCAGAACAGCGCCTGGATCGATCGAAAGGAGAACTACATGTATAAGGTCGGGGCCAGTGCGGACTGGAAACTCGATGATGGCTGGCTCAATTTCAATGCGAGCCATAACCGCGCAGAATCCGAGGACCGGCTCGGTCAATACATCGCCTCCTGGGGGCGCGGCAAGGGAGTGTCATTCGACACCTCGGCCGACCGCAACATGCCGGCAATCCAGCAAACCTACGGGCCGAATATGTTCTATGGCAGCGACCTTAGCCGCTTCAACAACCTCGGCACGGCCTCGCAGTGGATCGCCATCCCGCAGGACGTGCGCGATCAGGTGGATGAGGTCCGCGTCGACTGGCATCGCGAAATCAGCAACCTCGGCCCCGTCTCCTACGTCCGGGCCGGCGCCGCGTTTCGAGAGAAGGATTATGGCATCAAGGAAAATACCTGGACCTACAACTTCCGCGGCGCGGACAATGCCGTGGGCACGGCCGATGATAACATCACGCAGTTTCGTAACGAAGGGCCCGGCTACGCGATGTTCAACGGGTTCTACCCGGCCTTCGATACGTTGAATGCCGGCGCGGTATCCAGATACTTCGATGCCAATCCCTCGCATTTCGTCCAGGCCGCCAGCGATGTTTTCAAGCCGGAGGCGTCGCTCACGGAGTCCGTAACCTCCGCCTATGTCATGGCGAATGCCAGCATCGGTAAACTCGACGTCCTGGGCGGTGTGCGCATGGAGCACACCGGCATCACCGGCACCGGCACGCGCCAGGTTAACGCCACCCCGGTCCTTGATTTCCTGACCAAGGATACGCATTTCACCGACTATTTCCCGGGAATTCATTTCCGCTACACGCCGATCAAGAATCTGGTGTTCCGCGCCAGCGCGACAAAGAGCATGGGCCGACCGGGCATCCGTGACCAGGTGCCGACCACCAGCGTGCGCATCGGCACTTCCGAAATCCCCGGCAGCCCTGCGCCCGGCTCGGTGCGTGCGAACAACATCGATCTTCGTCCGATGTATGCGGACAACTTCGAGATCGGCGCCGAGTATTACTTCAAGCGCATCGGCCTTGTCGCCGTGAATTTCTTCCAAAAAAACATCGAGGGCTACATTGCCTCGCTGCGCAGCGAGGTGGGCGTCGGGCCGGATAACGGCTTCGGCGGGCTCTACGAAGGTTATGATCTCATCACCACGCAGAACCTGAGCGAGGCGGAGGTCAAAGGAGTGGAGTTCAATTACGCGCAGTCGCTTTCGTTCCTGCCCGGCTTCTGGCGCGGCTTCACCGTGATGGGAAACATCACCCACCTCGACACCACGGGGACATATGCCAACGAGCAAAACGAATTACCCGGCTTCAAACCCGTGACGGCCAATGCCGGCGTCACCTACCAGCGCGGCAGGTTGCAGGTCCGTGCCTTCTACAACTACAACAAAGGCCACCTCTCGACGTTCAGCACGAACCCGCTCCAGAAGACCTACACGACCGAGGACAAGACGCTCGACCTGAACCTACAGTTCCGAATCACGCGCCGCTTCACGTTCTTCTTCGACGCCAACAACGTCTTCGATTGGTCGCCCGGCACCTGGGTCATCAACCGCAACGAAGTCGTGACCTACGAGCGCAACGGCACGCGCATCTCCGCCGGATTCACGGGCCGCTTCTAACGCCTGACCGTTTCTGACGTGAAGCTCGTCCGTCCGCTGCTGTTCGCGCTGGGCGCCGGCCTCGCCGCGCCCGGCGCCAGTGTGGCGAACGCCGGTTTCACCAATTCGATCGGCCAAAGGTTCGCCGAGGTTCCGGCGGGCGAATTCAACATGGGCAGCACGGCCGGTGATCGCGACGAGACTCCGGTGCGACGCGTGCGGATCAGCCGGTCGTTTCATCTCTCGACCACCGAGGTCACCACCGCGCAATACGAGCAGTGCGATCCCGCGCATCGCTCGCTGCGCGGGAAACTCGGTTTCTCCACGCGCGACGACGAACCGGCGGTCTTCGTCAGCTGGCACGACGCCGTCGCCTTCTGCGAGTGGCTCAGCGCGCGTGAAGGCCGGCACTACCGGCTGCCGACCGAAGCCGAATGGGAATATGCCGCGCGCGCGGGCACCGCGACCGAGTTCAACACCGGCGACGATTTTCCCGAGGCTCAGCAAAATCACCAGGTGTCGGACTGGTGGCCCTCGCCGAATCCCTTGCGCAAGGCCGGCGAGCCGAGTGCCGGCGGTCCCGCGCACGTGGCGCCCCTCCTGGTTGGTCGCTTCCCCGCGAACGCCTGGGGACTGCACGACATGCACGGCAACGTCGAGGAATGGTGCGCGGATTGGCATGGACCTTATCAGGCGGACGAAACGCTCGATCCCGTCGGCGCGCCAGCCGGAGATTTCCGCGTCACGCGCGGCGGCAGTCATTCCACGGAAACACGCTACCTTCGCAGCGCCAACCGCAGCGGCACGCTGCCCGCCGACCGCAGCTGGCTCATCGGGTTTCGCGTGCTCGCCGGTCCGAAGCTGGAAAGCGCCGCGGCGACGCTCGCATCGGTGCCGCCCTCGGCGACGGAAGCTTCAAGCGAGCCGCCAACGGACGTCGCGGACGGCCCGGACCCCGCGCGTCCGTATTTTTCCGGCCCGATCCGCTTTGTCCGTCTCGCACCGGGAGAAAAGGGCCCGTGGTTTCCCCACAACCATGACGCCAGCGTCACGGAGACCCCGAACGGGGACTTGCTCGCCATCTGGTATACGTGCCGGCTCGAGCAGGGGCGAGAGCTGCACTACGTCTCGAGCCGCTTCCGGTGCGGCGCGACAGAGTGGGAACCCGCCTCGGCGTCGTTCTGGAGCCCGCCCGATCGCAACGCCCACGCCGGCGCGATCTGGTGGGACGGCGCGCGGACATTGTATCATTTCAACGGTCTCTCGGTCGCGGGGACTTGGGGCAATCTTGCCCTGACGATGCGCACGTCGACCGACAACGGCACGACCTGGTCGCCTGCCACGTTCGTCAATCCCGAGCACGGCGCGCGGAACCAGCCCACCGGCTCGGTGCTCCGTCTGCGCGACGGCACGCTCGTCGTCTGCACCGACGCGGTGCCCAGCGGCAACGGCGGCACGGCGATCTGGCTGAGCCGTGATGACGGGGAAAGCTGGTTCGACCCCGGCGCCGGCCAGCCGGCACCGCGCTTCGCCGCCGGAGAGAGCGGCGCGTGGATCGCGGGAATTCACGCGAGCGTCGTCGAGCTAACCGATGGCCGGTTGCTCGCGCTCGGCCGCGGCGACGCCATCAACGGCCAGATGCCGCGCAGTGTTTCGAGTGATGGCGGGAAAACCTGGACCTACTCGCCGAGCGGATTGCCGCGCGTTTCGCAGGGCCAGCAACTCGCGCTGATCCGCTTGCGCGAAGGGCCGCTGCTGCTCGCGAGCTTCTCTCCGGGCATGCCGCTCAAGGACCGCCAGGGGCGCGAGCGGACTGGCCGCGGCCTCTTCGTCGCGCTCTCCTACGATGAAGGCGAAACCTGGCCCGTGCGCCGGCTCGTGACGGATGAAGGCGAGCCGCGTGAGTTGGATGGCGGCGCGTGGACGGGCAAGTTCACACTCGGGCCGTTTCAAGCCGAGCCGAAGGGCTACCTCGCCGCCTGCCAGCAGCGCAACGGCGTCATCAACCTGCTGACGAGCGCGCTCCATTACCGCTTCAACCTCGCCTGGATCGAACGTCGCACCATGCCGCCCGGCTGATCGGTGGGATCGCGGAGCAATCCCCACCGATCTCCGCTTCGCCGGCACTGCCGCTCCCTGCGTCGCAAAATTTTCCCCACGTAACCGTCAACCCCAATCAGCATGCCTACCTCCACCGCTGCCATCCGCGTCGTGCTCGAATCGAAAATCGAACCTCATCATCCCCAGCTCTACTCCGCGCAGGATACGACGGACTACGTCGAAGGATTTGCCGGCATCACCCCGCGTGACCTCGCGACCTACGACGAGCGCGGCTTCCTGGTCGTCCGCGGCGGTCTCACTCCCGCGGAAGTGGAGGCGGCGAAGAAGGAGCTCGAGCGGATGACCCTGGCGGACGATCCCGTCTGCACGGAGATCTATTACGAGGGCTCGATCCGCGACCACCTTTCGCAGCAGCTCGCCGATTCGCGCAAGTCCGCCGCCGAAGGTCACTCGGCCAGTCTCGCGCTGGGCGCCGAAACCAACCGGTTGCCGGACATCGATCGCCAGGTGCGGGCGCGCCTCGTGCGCAAGTTCATGGGCTTCGTCCCGGATCATCCGCCGCTGGCGGCCGCTGCGCTGAAACCGGAATTGCTCGCCTTGGTCGAGCGGCTCGCGCGCGAGCCCGCCCGGCTTTTTCAGGATATGGCGATGATCAAACCCGCGGGCGGCCGCGAGAAGCCGTGGCACCAGGATCACGCTTATTTCAACTTTCCCGTCGGCACGCGGATTGTCGGTGTCTGGATCGCCCTCGGCAGCGTGAATCCCGAGAACGGCTGCATGTTCGTCCTCGCCGGCGGCCACAAACTCGGGCCGCGCATCCACTTCAAGCGCCGCGACTGGCAGATCTGCGACACCGAGATCATGGCCTGCCGGCAGATGGCGCTCCCGATGGAAGCCGGCGACATCATGCTCTTCGACGCCAAGCTGCCGCACGGCACGCCGACCAACCGCACCAACGAAAACCGCTGGGCGCTGCAGTTCCATTACGTTCCCCATTCGGCCCAGGGCGTCGCCGATGAACTCCGCCTCGCGGTCTTCGGCAGCGAAGGGAAGAACGTCACTTGCTAACCGGAAACGCGGGAGCGGCGCTCGTGAATGTGCGCTTCCGCCTGCATCGCATGCCTCAGCTGCTCACCATCGCCGGCCTGTGGTCGATGGTTTACCACCCCTCCGTCGCTCGCGAATGGACCTTGCGTCGTAAAATCGCCGCGGCCGCTCGCGCCGGGTTTAACGGGATCACCGCCACCCTCACGCCCGAACATCGCCGGTGGGCGGGGAAATACGGCCTGACCCATCTGCTCGGGATGATCGAAACGGATGGCACGAGCGACGCCACCGACCTCATTCGTGCGCAAAAGGAAGGCGGTGCGCGACACATCAACGTTCAGCTCGGCCGGCACGACACGCCGCCGAAAATCGCCGTGCAGCAGTGGATCAGGATGGAACGCGCCGCGGAACGCCTCGGCGGCGTGATCCTGTCGTTGGAAGTCCATCGCAACCGCTGCACCGAGACGCCGGAGAAGACCTACGAAATCGCCGAGCGCTATGAAAAAGCCACGGGACGCCTGCTGAAATTTAATTTCGATTTCTCGCACCTGGCCGTCGTGAAACACCTGACGCCGCCTGAGTATGGCCCGCGCTTGCTGACGCATCCGGCGCTGATCCAGCACGCCGAGCAAATTCACTTCCGTCCGTTCAACGGCCACCACTGCCAGGTGCCGGTCACTCACCGCGGGCGGCTGACGCCCGAAACCCTCTCGTATCTCGAGTTCGCAAAAGCGGTGATGAGCCTCTGGCGCGGCGGAGCGCAGAACGCGGCGCGCACCCTCTTCGCCTGCCCGGAAATGGGCCCCATGCGCCCCGCCGGAGCCGGCTACAACATCACCGGCCTGCCGCCGGCCTGGCCCGACGCCATCGTCTTGCGCGGCGAACTGGAACGCAGCTGGCGATCCCTCGACGGCTCCACGCGAGAGCTCCGCCAACGGCCGCCGGCAAAATGATGCGATCCTCCGCTGTCGCTCTCGTTTCTGCCCTCGATCGAACGTCAATCCGCGCCGCGGGACCGACCGATTCTGTAATGAGAAAAAACAAAACCAACCGAACCCTGCTCACGCTGGGCGCGCTCGCCGCGCTCGTGCTGAACAGTCACGCGGCCGTCGTCGTCGACGAACGCTTCGCCGACGGCAATCGCAACGGCAACAACCCGCCCGCCTCGCTGCAGTGGTATGCCTCGCACACCACTGGTATCCTTACCGCCACCACCGGTTCGATGACGCTCCAGTCCGTCGGCAGCGACGGCAATGCCGCGCGCGCCGTCGGCGCGCATTTCCCCTCCGTGAACATGGCGGTCGGCGACGTGCTCCTGTTGACGTTCAACTTCCGCTGCGACGGCATGCTCGGCGACT
>JAMPXH010000114.1 GCA_023701285.1 Candidatus Didemnitutus sp. | reverse complement strand
TGGATCTTTTCTTCCTTCAGCGACATCCGCCTTTCGCCGCCGATGAACAACGAAACTGTATCTGCGGAGTCTTTCGTGAATCGAATTTCATCTTCAGGAAGCGTGACAAAATGTAGTCGGAAAGATTCTGGGCCCATTGGACCACCGATCAGAACGCGAAGAACCGAACCGGGCTTCAGTCGCCGATAGGCATGTTCCCAATCTGGGAGTTCACTGCCGACACCTCCAGTCATCCTAAGCGCGAAAATACCCGGCCCATCGATTGCAACTCCGGATGGCACTTCTGCACTTCCTGCGTATTTCCAGCCGGGGTCTGGCTTCGGTAGCCAGTGAAAAGACCGCGGAAAAAAATAGGCTGAAATGGCTCCGGCGAGAAAGAGTGAAACTCCGACACAACCGAAGCCAACTGCTTGCATCCGCTTCATATATTTTTGCCCATCGACCAATGATCAGCCACGCGGGCCGAGCGAGGACGGAGTTTCGGATGCAGGCGAATCGTCCGAAGACGGACGGCTGCCCGCGTTGCGCTGTGGCGGCTGGTTCGGCCCTTCTTCCAAGTCACGTGATCGTAGAAGGCCTCGCAGAAAAGCAGCCTTCGCGTCTTCCGACTTCCTTGTTTTCTCACGTAGTTCTGGCAGCGCGGCTTTGATCTGAACAAACTGCACTTCGGGCACCATCCAAACGGCATGGAAAACCTGATGATCGCTGACGCTGAACATCGCTGGCTTCGGCCAACCGGAGCGCGCCATGAAAAGCCCGACAATGTGCTTTCCCAACGCAGTCGGTAAATATGGAGCACGAGAGGTCGAAAAATGCACCAGCACTCCGCCGGGCGTGTGCGTCAGCGTGTAAAGCATGAGGATTCCGTTCGGAGTCTTCGCGCGCGGCGATCGCGAATCCTTTTTTTGCTCCTCCACCGACGTGTAAATCCTCGCTTCTCCGGCATCGATGAGCTCGTCAACCAATGCGACATAGCTCGGAATATTCACGTCATCGTGAAAATGATCGACGAAGCTCTTAGTGTCATCTGTCGCGCCACGTGTAGCGGACGAAAGCATCGCTAGCATGGTGATCGTGAGGAGGAGCGTCTTCATAATCTTGCCGAACAGTGTTATTCAGCCCCGCGAAAAAGCGTAAGTTCAGTGCGGGGCATGAGGCAGTAAGCAATGTAACTCTCGCTGACTCAAGGGGCGTTTCAGAACTTACGCTTTTGCCGGGCGATTTCGGCCTGACAAGAGCGTAAGTTTACCGCGCTGCCTTCACCCCGCTCGCGAGCAGCGTCTCGAAGCACGGCTCGTGCTCCTCGCGGGCGACGGTGGTCACCTCGACCTTCTGGAAGCCGGACTTCTTCAGGAAGCCGTGCAGCGCGCTTTCCTTGAAGCCGAGCCAGAGGTCGCCGTAGAGCTCGTGCGCCTTCTCGAAGCCGTGTTCCTTCAGGTCGAGCACGAGCAGCTGGCCGCCGGGCTTGAGGATGCGGAACGCCTCGTCGACCGCGGTCTGCGGGTGGCTGGCGTGGTGCAGGGCCTGCGAAAGGATGGCGAGGTCGACGGATTTGTCCGGCAGCGGCACCTGCTCGATGTCGCCGAGCTTGTAGGCGAGGTTGGCGAGGCCGTTCTTCCGTGCGAGTTCGGTGCCGACCTCGACCATCTTCGGCGAGTTGTCGATGCACCAGACGCGCTCGGCGCGCTGCGCGAGGAGTTGCGAGACGAGGCCTTCGCCCGCGCCGAGGTCGGCCACGGTGATCGAGGGCACCAGCCGCAACGCGAGGTGGCCGAGCGCCTCCCACGAGCGGCCGGGGCAGTAGCCTTTGCCGAGGCGGCCCGCGATGGTGTTGAAATACTGCTCGGACACGCGCCGGCGCTTGAGGAGGATGCGTTCGAGGTTGTCGCGGTCTTCCTGCGATTCGGGCAGCTCGGCGACGGAGTCGCACGCGGCTTTCAGCAGCGAGTGCTGTTTCGCGGGAAGATCGGGTCGGAGGGAATAGAAGGCTTTCTTGCCCTCGCGCCGGTCCTGCACGAAGTCCGCCTGGCGCAGGAGCGCGAGCTGCGAAGAGATGCGCGACTGGGCCATGCCGAGGATTTCCTGCAATTCGGCGACGGAGAGCTCCTCGCGCAAAAGCAGGGCGAGCAGACGCAGACGCGTGGAGTCGGAAAGGGTCTTAAGGCTGTCCCAGGAGGCGCTCACGATGCGCCGGAATGTGCCGGGCGGGGCCGGGTGAGGCGAGGAATCTCTTGCGCCGGCGCGCCGGGCGGATCGCCGGGGCCGCTCAACGGGTCAGGCTCAGGATCAGTTGGGCGAGTTGCCAGACGCCGAGGGCCATGATGAAGAGGCCGGAGACGACGTGCACCGTGTGGAGCGCCTCGGCCCGGAGCTTGTCGCGCAGTTTGCCGGCGCCGAGGCTGAGCGTGAGCCACCAGAGCGACGAACCGGCGAAGACGCCGCCCACGAGCTCGAAGGCGTGGAGTCGTCCCAGGTGCTGGCTGCCGAGACCGAGGCCGGCGAAGATCGCGATGAAGGCGACGATCGTGGCGGGGCTGGTGAGCGTCAGCGCGAGCGTCGAGAGGTAGGCGGCGTGCCAGCTGCGTTGCGGCGGGGGCGGGGCGACGGCGGTCGCGGCCTCCTTGGCAGGTGCCTTGGCCAGGGCGGTCTTGAGGCCGAGGCCGAAGAGGAAGAGCCCGCCGAAAAGGTGCAGCCAGTGCTCCATGCGCAGCAGGAAACTGGAGATGGCGGTGAGGCCGAGCGCGGCGACGAGGCCGTAGAACGCATCGGCCGTGGCCGCGCCGAGGCCGGAGACGAACCCGGTGATCCGCCCGTAGACGATGGTGCGGCGCAGGCAGAGGAAGCCGATCGGTCCGACCGGCACGGCGATGGCGAATCCGATGAGCAGTCCCTTGAAAAACATCGGCGGGTGCGGTGACGATTCCGGAGGGGGCGCGCGTTGACAAATCAAAAGGCCGGCGCGCGGGAATGGTGGTCGAAGCAATCGTGTTCGCCGCCGCGCGGGCGTGGCGGCGAGCGCGGAGCGAGCCGGGGCCGGTCGGGTCGCTGGCGCTCCCCGCGACGCAGGCGCGCGGAAAATAAAAAGGCCGCAACGTGAGTTGCGGCCGGGAAAGGAGGCGCGGGCGAGGCTCAGGCCTGCGGCGCGTCGACGTAGCGGCTGATGCCGGCGAGTTGATACTCGTGCTGCAGGCCGCCGATCTTGAGCTTCACGTGCTCGCCGACCTTCTTGCCGAGCAGGGCCTGGCCGAGCGGGGTCTTGTAGGCGATGACGTGGTTGTCCGGATCGGAGTCCCACGCGCCGAGCACAGTGTAGCGGGTGGCGCGGCCGTTGGCGATCTCGCGCAGGTCGACGATCGTGCCGACGGAGACCTGGTCGGTGGTGGCGTCGGCGAAATCCGTGATGCGGGCGCGGGCGAGGTCGCGTTCGAGCTGCGCCTTCTGCGCCATGAGCACGGACTGGTCCTGCTTGGCCATCTTGAATTCGGAATTCTCGCGCAGGTCGCCGTGCTCGCGGGCGGTGGCGATGGCCTTGGAGTTGTCGGGGATGCGCT
This sequence comes from Candidatus Didemnitutus sp., assembly GCA_023701285.1. GTDB lineage: Bacteria > Verrucomicrobiota > Verrucomicrobiia > Opitutales > Opitutaceae > Didemnitutus. The sequence goes on along the minus strand of JAMPXH010000114.1, from coordinate 7,718 downwards.
TGGAGACGATTTCCTCGTATTCGACGCGTTTCTTCTCGTAGCTCGGGCGCGAGACGAGGAGCTGCTCGTCCTTGGCCTCGGCATCGCCGGCGACGAGCGCTTGGAGCGAGGGGAACAGCTTGATGAAGCGCGCGAGGAGCGACTTCTTCGTGAGTTCCTCGAAGCCTTGGTTGAGAAGGAGGGTGTTGGCCAGGTCGCGCGCGGTCTCGGTGTCGGCCGTGGCGAGGAGGTCGGAGATGAGCTCGGCGTCGTCGCTCAGGGCCTCGGCGAGCGGGATGCGGCGGGTGCCGGCGGACTGGAGCGCCTCGTAATCGATGGCGAAGAAAATGGCGCTGAGGAGCCGCGGGGTGACGAGGTTGTTGAGCAGCTTGGCGAACTTCTTCGAGTGGCGGTTCTTGATCACCCAGAGGAGGACCGGCGCGCGGAGGTTCTGCTCGGTCTTCCAGCGGACGAGGGTGGTGGCGAGCTCGTCGGACTGGTCGTTCTCGACGAGGAAGTTGATGCACTCGGTGGTGAACTTGCCCTGCGAGGTCTTGAGCAGGGCGAACACGATCTCGCGCCACTCGAGCGGGTGCGTCTCCTTGACGAGGTCGAGGAAGCGGGACTGGAAATGAACGGGAATCTTCTCGGCGATGGCGCTGAGGCCGCGGATTTCCTTGATGAGCTCGGCTTGCGGCGGGTTGAGCGTCGCGGCGTCGTGGCCGAGGATGCGGGAGAGCTCGTCGCGCACGAAGGCGCCGTAGAGGCGCTCGGCGGCGTCGAGCTGGTTGCTGTCGCGGACCGCCTCGGTGAGGCCGGTGAGGACGGCTTGGAGGGCGGGCTTGGCCTCGTCCTTGATGGAGGCGGCGAGGAGGTCCTCGGCGAGCGTGATGCGGCGGCGGGCGGAGCGGGTGGCTCCGAAGGCCTCGAGGATCTCGTCCTCGGCGGAAACGGGTTGCTCGCGGACGACGTAGATTTCCGTCTTCTTGGCGGGGACGCCGACGCGCGGGTCCTTGATCAGCTGCTTCTTCACGGCGCTGAACCAGCGCTTGAATTTTTCCTCGCCGATGACTTGGGCGAGGGTGGATTCGAGCTCGATGGCGCTGGCGGCCTGGTTCGGGTAGGCGGAAAGGGTGTCGATGACGAGTTGGACGGGATCCTCGTCGATGAGCTGGCGGATCTTCTCCGGCTCGGTGTCGAAGCGGGAGAGGATGTGCTTGGGCGGCAGCACGTCCATGGTGTTGACGCAGAAGGCCGGGTCCATCGCGTGGGACTTCTTACCCTTGAAGTCGATGAGCAGCTTGTGGGCGGACTCGTCGTATTCCTTGATCTGGCCGAAGCCCCAGCTGCGGTGCATGACGTAGGCGCCGGGTTCCATCGCCTCCAGTTTGGACTTGGACGCTTTCAGAGCGGGGTTTTTGGCGAGGAGAGCGGAGACGGCTTCGGAATTCATATTTGCGTAGCGAGTCGTTGAACCGATTAGTTCAGGCCGTTATGGCCAAACCTGTCAAACAGGGTTTTCAAAAGCCCAGGTCTCGCATCCTCCCTGCCGGCTCGGACGGCTGGGAAACAGCCGTGCTGCTGACCGAGCGCTGGCTGGCGACCCGGGAGCGCGTGGATGCGCTCTTGGAACAACTTACGCCGGGTCTGCCGAGTCAGGAACGGGCGCGGGCGCAGCACCTGTTCTTCGGCGTCGTGCGCTGGGCAGGCCGGTTGGAGACGGCCTTGGCCGGACTCATGGCCCGCGCGCCGCGCACCAAGGTGCGCGCGGTCCTCTATGTCGCGGGTTGGGAGTTGCTCGAGACGCCCGCCGAGGCGGCCAAGATCGTCCACCACGCCGTCGGTCGGGCCAAGATCGTCGCCAGCGAGAAGGAGGCGGGTCTGATCAACGCCGTCGCGCGCAAGCTGGCCACGCGCCTGCAGGAATCGCCCGCGACGCCGGCCGATGCCTACGCGCACCCCGCCTGGCTGGTGACGCGTTGGGACAGGCAATTCGGCAGCGAGGCCACGCGCCAGCTGCTGGTCTGGAACCAGACTCCGGCGCCCGTCTATGTCCGCTGGCGGCGCGAGGAGGCCGCCGTGCCGGACTTCCTCGCCGCGACGCGCTGGCCCGGGCACTACGAGGTGAAGGCCGGGCATTGGGATGAGGTGCGCCGCCTCGCGCTCGAAGGCGCGCTCTACGTGCAGGACCCGTCGACCCGGCTCAGCGTCGAGTTGCTGGCGCCCGAGCGCAACGAGACGATCCTCGACGCCTGCGCCGCCCCCGGCGGCAAATGCCTCGCGCTGGCCGACCGCATGCAGACCGGCCGGTTGGTGGCGCTCGACCTGCCGCCGGAGGACGAGAACGACGTCCGCTTCCGTCGCTTGCAGGAAAATCTCAACCGCGCTCCGTCCGGCGTGCAGGTGGCCCTCATGCCCGGCGACCTCCGCCAGGTCGGTCCGCGCTACTTCCAGGAATACAACCTGCCGGTGACCTACGATGCCGTCCTGCTCGACGCGCCGTGCAGCAACACCGGCGTCATGCGCCACCGCATCGACGTGAAGTGGCGGCTGCAGGAAGGCGATTTCGGCCAGCACGCCACGCAACAGCTCGCGCTGCTGCGCGCCGCCGCGCGGCTCGTGCGCGAAGGCGGCCGGTTGGTTTACAGCACCTGCAGCATCGAGCAGGAGGAGAACGAGGCGGTCGTGCAGCATTTCCTCCAGGTCGTGCGCGGCTGGAAACTCGAGCGCCATGTGCTGGCCTATCCGTGGATCGACGGCCACGACGGCGCGGGCGCCTTCCTGCTCCGCCGCGGCTGAGACGGACTCAGCTGAAGGCGGCGAGATTGATCACGTAGTGCGCGAACACCGCGGGCAGGAGCGAGCGCGTGCGTTGCGTGCAGAGGCCGAGCAACAGCCCGGCGAGGCCGGTTTGCAGCACTGCGCCCGCGCCGGTGGACCAATGCGCGAGACCGAACAACACCGCAGAGACGAACAGGCCCGCCACCTCCGAGCGCAGCCACCGGCTGAGACGCGGCAGCAGCACGCCGCGGAAAACAACTTCCTCCGACACCGCGACGAGCGCCAAGCCGACGGACAGGTCGAACCCGCGCAGCCCCGGAGACAGGATTGGCGGGATGAAGCCCGTGCGCGTCTGCGGCCACAGTTGCAGCAATTGCCGCCCGGGCCCGTCGATCAGCCACAGGCCGGCTGCGGTCGTGAAAAGCGTCCAGCACGCGGCGGCGACCCACGCATTCGTCGGCCAGCGCAGTCCCTCGATGCGCACTCGCCCGCGCGTCGCGAGCCACGCGGCGAGCCCGAGCACGAGAAACCGCCACGCATAATCCTGCGCGACCCACCAACCCGCGGAGCGCACGAAGATGTTGCCCAGATCGTTGGCCAGAAAAGGGGCGAACAGCAGCACCAGCGGCCATGTCGGCAGCGGCACCGCGCCGTCTGGCACGGGCGGGGTGGACGGGACGTGGCCGGCGGACATGGCCCCACGCTGCCGCGGGCGGCGCTACGGGACGAGCTTGAAGACGGGCACCTCCACCTCGTATTCGCGCGTGCCGGTGAGGAAGGTGTAGGTGATGCGCGCCGAGTCGCGCAGCAAGGCCGCGTAACGTTCGTAATCCCAGTGCGCGACCGGTTCGCCGTTGATGCGCACGACGAGGTCGCCCGTTTGCACGTTAAGCGAGCTGGAAGGCGAATCCGGGATGACGGTGAGCACGCGCCAGTAGGCCGGGGAGCGGGCGAAGGCGAGGCCGGTGCTGGGGCGCGGGCTGATCTGCACGGGGCCGGCGTCGGTGCGTTGGAAGGTCACGAGGTTGCGCCGCTGGTCGAACGTGACCGTGAAATGCCGCAACAGCTCGCCGCCGAGCGCGGAAAGTTGGTCCGTGAGATCGACGACCGGCTGCGTCACCGTGTGGTCACCCACCTGCAGGCTCTGTTCGATCCGGCCGACCTGCTGGTGGCGGTTGCCGCCGAGCGAGGTCACGATGGTGCCCGGACGCGGACCGCTGAGGAACCGAGGATGGAGGCCGGAGGGATTGAGGTTGAGGCTGCCGTCGCTGCCCGTGTCGATCAGCACGACGAAGGACTCGTTGCCCATCTGCACCGGGATGAGCGGACGGCGTTGCTCGTCGTTGAACACGAGGGTGGAGACGCCCGGCCCGTCCGGCGCCGGCGGCGCGGTCGGCGAGGCGAGCGTGAGTTGCCCGCGCGGGTAGTCGATCGTCATGCGGGTGTCCCGGAAGAGCGGGAAACCGAGCAATCCGTCGACCCGCAGGCCGAGGTGCGCGGAGAGCTCCGCGAAATCGAAGAGCAGGGCCGGGACGCGTTCGAATGCGGCGTCGCCGAGCTCGAGCCGCCGCAGGATGATCTCCTCCAACTCGACCTCCTCGCCATTGGCGCCGCGCACCGGCGTCTTGCGCTTGGTGGCGCCGCGCTCGCGTTGGCGGAGCGTGCGGGCGAGGTCCTCCGAGACGTAGTTCACGGAGGAGCCGGTATCGAGGAGGAAGCGGCGCGTGGTGCCGTCGATCTGGGGCGACTCGACGAGGAAGTAATTCGCCACGATCCGCGCGGGCACCGACGTGGTGCGGGCCGACAGCACGGTCTGCTCCGGTTGGGGTTGCGAGGAGCGCGTGGCGCAGCCTCCGAGCCACAGGACGGCCAGGAGCGCGGCGGCGTGCAGCGCGGGCCGGAGGGACGGGAGGCGGAGCGGGCGGGTCATTTGTGCGGTTGCGGCAGCGCGAGGCCGAGCGCGAGCGGCAGCGCGAGGAACGCGCCGGCGAAGACGAAGGTGACCGTGCCGCCGACCTGGAAGAACATCACGCCCGCCAGCGCCGGGCTGCAGGCGCGGGCGAGGAAGCCGAGCGAGCGGTAGATGCCGGTGACCTTGCCCTGTTCCTCCGGCGGCGCATAGAGCGAGATGAGCGAGGAGAGGCCGACGTTGGCGAAGCCGCTGCCGACGGAACAGAACGTCAGCGCCACGAACATCCACGCCGGCGACTGCGCCACACCGATGGCCCAGCCGAGCGCGGCGAGCGCGGCGGCCATCAGGCCGATGCCGAAGAGCGAGGCGCGTTTCTCGCCGATCCGGGGCACGAACCGGCGCACGAGCACGCCCTGCGTGAGGATGGAAACCACGCCGAGATAGACGAAGACCACCGTGAGGTTGCGCGGCGTGTAGCCCAGTTTGTCGGCCGTGAAGAACGCGATGATCGTCTCGAAAAAGCTGAAGCCGAAGACGACGAGGAAGCCCACCACGTTGGCACGGCGGATCGTCCGGTCGGGCAGCGTGAGCAGCGCGCGGAGGGGGTTGCGCTCGCGCAGCGTGATGCCGGCGCCGCGGCGGTCGGCCGGCAGCGTCTCGCGGAAACGCGCCGCCACCCACGCGAGGTTGACGACGCAGAGCGCGAGCCCGATCAGCGCGGCCGCACTGAACGGATGGAAGCCGAACCGCGCCAGGCCGGGCCAGGTCTCGAGCAGGTTGAGATGGGCGGTGAGCCCGCCGATCGCCGGGCCGGTGAGGAAGCCGAGCGCGAACGCGGCGCCGACGAGCCCCATGCCCTTGGCGCGGTTCTCGCGCGTGGTCACATCCGCCACGGCGGCGACGGCGACGGCGAGGTTGCCGCCCATGATGCCGCCGAGCACGCGGCTGATCAGGAAGACGGTGAACGATCCGCTGCACACGAGCAGGAGGAAGCTGAAGGCGTTGCCCGCGATCGTCAGCAGCAGCACCGGCCGGCGGCCGAGCCGGTCCGAGCGCGCGCCCCACACCGGCGAGAAGATGAACTGCATGAACGAATACACCGAGCCGAGCAGGCCGGCGAAGAGCGCCGCGGTCGCCATCTCCGGCACTTCGGTGGTGTGCGCGATCGATTGCAGCTGCGCAAAGAGCGCCGCGAAGAGCCCGTCGGCGGGCTCGTGCGCGATGTAGTAGCGCAGCAGCTCGGGCCCGAGCGGGAAGAAGATCGAGAAACCGATCAGGTCGATGTAGAGGGTCAGGAAGATGACCCCGAGCGAGAGCGGTTTCGTGGTGGAGGCGGGCGTGGACACGGAAGGGCGCCCACGTTGGAGGAATCTGCGGGGCGCGCAAAGTCTCTTTCCGCGCCCCGGCGAGGCATAATCCGGCCGGTGCCCGCGGACGCCGGCGCTAATTTCACGGGAAAAATTGAACGCGCTCCGCCCGGCCAGACGCGGCGCCGTTGCCGTGAGGCTCAGCCCAGGTGCTTCGCGATGAGTTGCAGCAGACGGTCGAGCTCGAAGGGCTTTTGCACGAACGCGACGGCGCCGAGCTCCATGCAGCGGCGGGTCGCGTCGTTCTCGCTGTAGCCGCTCATGAGGATGACCTTTTGCTGCGCTCCCTGCATGCGCAGGCGGCGGAGGGTCTCCTCGCCGGAGAGCCACGGCATGGTGAGGTCGAGCAGGATGAGGTCGATTTTCCGGGCCGGATCGCGGGCGACTTGGAGTGCTTCGTGGCCGTCACCGGCTTCGAGCACCTCGAGGCCGGTGCTGCGCAAGGCGAGGGCGGCGACGGAGCGGACATGCTGCTCGTCCTCCACGAGCAGCACCGTGCCGCTGAGGCGTGTCCGCCCGGATGCGCCCGCGGTCGTCGCCCGGTCGTCGGGGTTTGCTTCGGGTGCGCCATGGGCCGCGGCGGGCAGCAACAGGCGGAAAGTGGAGCCGATGCCGAGGGTCGACTCGACGAAGAGCGCGCCGTGGTGGCTGCGCACGATGCCCAGCACGGCGGAGAGTCCGAGCCCGCGTCCGGAGAATTTGGTGGTGAAGAAGGGCTCGAAGACGCGCGCCAGCGTTTCGGGTGCCATGCCGCCGCCGGTGTCGCGCACCTGCACCGCCACATAGGTGCCGCCGGGCAACTCGGGGTGCTGGATGGCGCGGCGGAGCTCCTCGGAACAGGCTTCGACGGTGGAGGTGGAGATGAAGATGTCGCCCGGCCGGTCGCCGATGGCCTCGGCGGCGTTGATGACGAGGTTCATCACGATCTGGCGGATCTGCGTGGCGTCGGCGTGGACGGCGGGCAGGTTGGGCGCGAGCTGCCGGTGCAGGCGGGTGCTCTTGTTGATGGAGACTTCGAGCAGAGAGGCGGTGTCGCGGACGAGGTTGGAGAGGTTGACGCTGCCGGGCATGAGGCTGCCCTTGCCGGCGTAGGCGAGCATCTGGCTGCAGAGGTCGGCGGCGCGGCGGGCGGCGTTCTCGATTTGCAGGAGTTGCGGCGTCACCGGCGTGTCCGCGGGCAGGATCGTGCGCACGAGCGAGGCGTTGCCGAGGACGGCGGTGAGGATGTTGTTGAAATCGTGCGCGATGCCGCCGGCGAGCACGCCGAGGCTTTCGAGCTTCTGTTTTTCCTGCAGGCGTCGTTCGAGCTCGCGCCGCTCGCGTTCGGCGTTGAGGCGCTCGGTCATGTCGGTGGCGATGCCGCAGGTGGCGTAGGTGCGGCCGGAGGTGTCCTTCAGGGGGAACCGCTGCACGAAGTGGCTGCGCGGGCCGGCCGGGGTCGGGTAGATTTCCTCGAACTCGAGCGTCGCATCGGTCTCGAACACGCGGCGGTCATTCTGTGTGAAGCTGGTGGCGGTGTCGGCCGGGAAGAGCTCGACGTCGGTGCGGTTGAGTATTTCGTGCCGCTGCAGGCCGCAGTCGCGCTCAAACTCCCGGTTGCAGAGCAGGTAGCGGCCTTGGAGGTCCTTGACGAAGATTGCGGCGGGACTGCAGTCGAGGATGGCTTGGAGACGTTCCTC
>JAMPXH010000113.1 GCA_023701285.1 Candidatus Didemnitutus sp. | reverse complement strand
GCTGACCGTGGGCATTCCGCCGGTCATCACGCAGCAGCCGCAGGATGTGGGCGTGGCGGAGGGCGGCACTGCGGTCTTCTCCGTGACCGCCACCGACGCGACCACCTACCAGTGGTATTTCTACGATTCTCCGATCCTCGGCGCCAACGCCGCCACCTACACGGTGAACAACGCCTCGTATCGGAACAGCGGTCCCTACCGCGTCGTGGTCAGCAACGTCGCCGGCAGCGTGCACAGCGTCACCGTGTTCCTCGACATCTACAGCGGCCTGCAGGCGTTCACCTACGAATACTTCGCGCCCGCGGAGCGTGAGAACAACGACATCAGCGGGCACTACGCCGACCCCGACGGCGACGGCCTGGCCAACCTGCTCGAATACGCGCTCGGCTTCCATCCGCGCCAAGCCACCGCCGCCGGCCTCCCGGAGGCGGGCAAGGACAACGATTCGTGGACGTTCACCTACACCCGTCCGTCGGATATCTACGATGTGTCCTACACGGTCGAGGCCTCCACCGATCTGGTGCAATGGAGCAACGAATTCGTCTGGGTTGAGTGGCTCGGCGAGAGCGACGGTTACGCGCTCCTGCGCGCCCACTACCCGAGCAACCTCGCGACGAAGGTCTTCTTCCGTCTGCGCGTGTCGCCGCAGATGCCGACCGCGCAATAAGACGCGGCGGCGTTCGCCATCCTTCGTGCCCGGCGTGCAAGCGCCGGGCATTTTTTTGCCCGGTCGCTGCGCTTGCGGCGAGAGTTGCGCTTGCCGGGCGTCGAGCCTACGCGGTCCTGCGTATTCAGGGCCGTTCGGGGAAGAAGTAGGGTGGAGGCACGATGAAGCTCCTCCACGCGGCCGCATTGGCCTTCTGCCTGCCTTCGTTCCTCTGTGCGGCGCCCGGTGACCTCGATGCGCCCTTCGTCGCGAATATCGGCGCGGGCCTGACGCCCTCGTCCTATCCGACCTTCGACAGCGGCACCGGTGCCACCAACGCCGTGGCGCTCCAGTCGACCGGCAAGATCGTCGCCGGCGGCAACATCTCCCGCTACAACAACACCGGCGAACTCACCGCGCTCAAGCGCCTCAACGCCGACGGCACGCTCGATACCACCTTCAATGTGGGCGGTGCCGGCCTCGCCGCCACCGGCGGCCAGCCCGAGGTCAACGCCCTCTACGTCGACGCGCAGGACCGCATCTACGTCGGCGGCACCTTCACGTCCTACAATGGCACCGCGCGTTCCTGCCTCCTGCGCCTCAACGCCGACGGCACGCTCGACACCACCTTCAACAACACCGGCCTCGGCGGCGGCAACCGCTACGTGATGTCCATCGCCGAACAGGCCGACGGCAAGATCCTCGTCGCCGGCGCCTTCACGACCATCAACGGCACTTCCCGCTTCAACGTCGCCCGCCTGAATACCGACGGCTCGGTTGACACCACGTTCAACCCCAACGCCGTCGCCTTCACCCTCGCCAACGTCTTCGACTGCGTCGGCGTGCAGGCCGACGGCAAGATCCTCGTCTCCGGCTCGCTCAACAGCCGCCCCGCAATCGCGCGCCTCAACGCCGACGGCACGCTCGACGCGTCCTTCGCGCCGGTTTTCGGCGACGATTTCGGCCGCATCAACAAGCTCCTCGCCCTCCCGGACGGCCGCGTGCTCCTCGGCGGAGACATGGCGCTGCCCGGTTTCCAGGGCACGCGCTGGCTCGCCGCGGTGGATGCCGGCGGCGCGCTCGACACCGCCTTCATGGCCAACCTCGGCACCGGCCCCAACGGCTGGGTCGGCGGCGCGCTCGTGCTCCAGCCCGACGGCAAGATCCTCGTCGCGGGAAAATTCGTGAGCTTCAACGGCCAGCCCCGCGCGTCCATCGCGCGGATCTTCCCCGACGGCACGCTCGACAGCAGCTTCGCCCCTGCGCCGTATTCGAGCAACCACGCGGAAAACCTCACGCACCTCTACGCCGTCGCCGTGCAGCCCGATGCGAAGATCGTCGCCGGCGGCTGGCTCAACCGCGTCACCGATCCGCAGCTCGAGACCTACAGCCTCACGCGCTTCACGGGCGACTTCAGCACCGGCCCCGGCACGCTCCGCGTCCAATCCAGCACCGCCGTCACGGCCGAGAACGCCGGCTCGCTCACGCTCCGCGTGTCGCGCTTCGGCGGCCTCGCGGGCTCCGTCTCCGTCAACTACGCGACGGCCAACGGCACCGCGCTCGCCGGCTCCGATTACACCGCGACGAGCGGCACGCTCACCTGGGCGGCGGGCGAAGGCGGCAGCAAGACGATCGTCATCCCCATCCTGCAGGACACTGCGCAGGACGGTGTCAAGACCTTCACGCTCGCCCTCTCGAATCCCACTGGCGGCGCCACCCTCGGCGCCGGCGCGGGCAGCACGGTCGTGACGATCCGCGACGACGACAGCGTGCCCACCATCACGCGGCAGCCAGCTTCGCTCACGGTCGATCAGGGCGAAGGCTTCCTGTTGTCCGTGCGCTTCGACACCGTGCTCGCGGGCACGGTGCAATGGCAGCAGGACACCGGCACGGGCTTCGCCGACCTCAGCGGCGCCACCGGGCTCGATTACCGCATCCTTGTCGCCGATCCGGCGGTGCACGCCGGCACCTATCGCGTGCGCGTGACGAATGTCAACGGCACCACGACCTCGCAGGTTGCTACCGTGACGGTGAATATCCCCGCGGGTGCCGTCGTGCCGGCGTTTGCGCCGACGCTCCCCGGCCCGGTGCTTGCCTCGACGATCGATGCGGCGGGTCGCATCGTCGTCACGCAGAATCTCGGCCTGCGCCGGATGACTGTCGCCGGTGTCGTGGACGCGAATTTTGCCCCGGTGTTCAACAGCACCGTCACATCGGTGCTCGCCGTGGGCGATGCGGTGCTCGCGGGCGGCTACTTCACCACCACCAACGGCGCGACCACGTCCTACCTCGCTCGCTTCGCGTCCGACGGGACGCTTGATGCGGCCTTCGCGCCGGCGCTCGCCGCCAACAAGGCGGTGCAAACGCTCGCGCCCGGCGCCAACGGCAAGTTCTACGTCGGCCACTCCGCCGGCGGCGGCCTGCGCCGCCTCAACGCCAACGGCACGCTCGACGTCACGTTCAACGCGCCCGCGACCCTGGGCAGCGATTTGCAGGGCGCGGTGTATGCGGTCCGCGAACTGTCCGACGGCAAGGTGCTCGTCGGCTTCATGAATGGCCGCAACGGAGCCGGTTTCAGTTATCTCGTCCAGCGCCTCAACGCCGACGGCACGCTCGACGCGAGCTTCACCAGCCCCGCGCTGAACTGGTATGTCAACGCCCTCGACGTGCTGCCCGACGGGCGCATCGTCATCGGCGGGCGTTTCTCCACGGTGGCCGGCGTCGCGCGGCAGCGCGTGGCGATCCTCAGCAACAGCGGCGCGCTTGATGCGGGTTTCGCCTTCGAACTCGGTGCCAACGGTCCGGTCGAGGGCCTCGCGTATCGCGACGGCCGGCTCTACGCTTGGGGTCAGTTCGCGACCGTCGGCAACGTGCCGCAAGCGGGCATCACGCGCCTGAACCTCGACGGCACTGTCGATGCGAATTTCAAGATCGGCGCCGGCGCGAGCCCGACGGCGGTCAACACCGTGCAGTTCCTCGGCGACGGGAATCTCTTCCTCGGCGGCAACTTCACGAGTTTCAAAGGCGTGGCGCGCAGCTACACCGCGCAGCTCATCGGCAACGTCCAGATCGGTGCCGTCGGCTTCGCCACCACCGGGCTCACCGTGTTGGAAAACGCCGGCACGCTCGCGCTCACGCTGCGTCGCTACGGCCCAGCGACCGAGGCTGCGAGCGTCACTTACACGGCCGTCTCGGGCTCTGCGGTGCTCGGCGAGGATTTTCTCGCGGCGAGCGGCACCGTTTCCTGGGCGGCGGGCGATGCGGCGGACAAGACCGTCAGCATCACCGTGCTCGATGACCAAGCCATCGAGCCGGCGGAGTCGTTCCGCGTGGTGCTCGCGAATCCCACCGGCCCGGTCACGATCGCGGCAGCTGCGACGATCACGATCACCGACAACGACACGCCGGTCTCGCTCACGCAGCAGCCCGTCGGTGCGTCCGTGACGGAAGGCCAGCCGTTCACGCTCACGGCCGCGGCAACCAGTCCGACGCCGCTGACCTACCAGTGGTATCGCAACGGCCAGCCGATCGCCGGCGCCACCGCGGCAACTTACAGCGTGACCAACTCCGGCTCGGCGGATGTCGGCGCGTATTTCCTCCGCGTCACCAACGCCGCCGGCTTCGTCGACACGGCCACCGTGAGCGTCGCCGTCGCCCTCGATCCGGCGCGCCGCGTGAGCACCTTCAATCTCGCGACCTCGCTCAACGGCCAGGTTCGCTCGCTCGTCACGCTGCCGGATGGCGGCGCGATCGTGGGCGGCGATTTCTCCTCCGTCACCGGCCTCACCGGCGGCGCCTATCTTTTCCGCATCGATGCGAACGGCGCAGTCGTTCCCACGTTCAACCCGGCGCCGAACAGCGGTGTCACCATCCTGCTGCGGCAGCCCGATGGGAAGATCCTCGTCGCGGGTTCCTTCGGCGTGATCGCCGGAGCGAGCCGCACCTACCTCGCGCGTCTGAATGCGGACGGCACGTCCGATGTCGCGTTCAACACCGCGCTGGGCAGCGGTCCGAACAACACGGTCTCCTCGCTGCTGCTCCTGCCCGACGGGCGCATCGCCGTCGGCGGTTTCTTCACCGCGTTCAACGGCGCTGCCGGCACCAGCCGTCTCGCCCTGTTGAAGGCGGATGGCACGCTCGACACGACCTTCACGTCCCCCATCACGAACGGCAGCGTGACGGCGCTCGCGCACCAGGACGGCGCGCAGCTTCTCGTCGGCGGCACGTTCACGACCTTCACGCAGCGCTTCGTGCGGCTGAGCCTCGCCGGCGTGCGGGATGCGAATTTCGCCCCGGCGGCCACGACCACCTCGAGCACGCTCAACCGCATCGTCGTGCTGCCGGACGGACGCATCGCGCTGTTCGGGCAGGCGCTCGCGGGCAGCACAGGTTTCTCGATTCTCGACGGCGCGACCGGCGTCGTGGCGCAGAACGTGTCGAGCTCGGCACCCTACATCACCGCCGTCGTGCAGGATAACGGCAAGATCGTCGCAGGCGGCAATTTCAGCTTCTCCAGCAACGTGCGCATCGCGCGTTTCGCCGGCACCGGCCAGCCCGCGACCTACGCGACCGATGCCTTTGCGACCGGCACGGGTTTCAACAACACAGTCAATGTCATCGCGCTCACGCCCGAGGGCCAGCTCTGGGTCGGCGGCAATTTCACCACCTACAACGGCGTGTCGGTCAGCCGCCTCGTGAAGCTCAACGGCGAGCCGCCCCTCGCGGCCATCGTCACCCAGCCGGTCGAATCGATCGTCAGCCCTGGCGGCGCGCTCACGTTCTCCGTCTTCGCGCTCGGCTCCGGCGAACTCAGTTACCAATGGCGGAAGAACGGCATGGACCTCGCGGATGGCGGCCGCATCAGCGGTGCGACCGGCGCCACGCTCACGATCGCAGACGCCGTCGAAGCGGACGAAGGCGTCTATTCCGTCGTCGTCACCAACACCGCGGCGAGCCGCAGCGTCACGAGCGCGGCGGCCGCAGCCGTTGTGCTGGGTGCTCCGGAAATTCTCGTCACGCCGAATGGCGGCAGCTTCGCCGCCGAGGGTGCGGTCACGCTCAGCGCCACGGTGCGCGGCGTGGCGCCGCTCACTTACCAGTGGCGTCGCAACGGTCAGCTCGTCGTCGACGGCGCGCGTGTGAGCGGCGCGTCCACTGCCACGCTGAGCATCACCGGCGCCCTGGTGACGGACGGCGGCGCTTACACGCTCACGGTCACCAACGCCCTCGGCAGCGTCACCACGGCGACGTTCAACGTCTCCGTCGAGCTGCAACCCGGGGTGCGCGTGCCGGCCTTCACGGCGCTCGCGGCGAACAGCACCGTGCATCACGTGCTGCCGCTGCCGGATGGCGGCGCGCTCGTCGGAGGCAACTTCACCGCGGGCGGCTTCACCGGCGCGAACGGCACGCAGGGCGGTCCGTATCTCGTCCGCGTTAAGGCGAACGGCGAGGTCGATCCGGCCTTCACCGTCACCGTGGACAACAACGTCGACCGTTTCGCCTGGACGCCGGACGGCGGCGTCATCGTCGCTGGCATTTTTTCGCAGGTGAACGGCCAGGCGCGTCCAGGCCTGTTCCGCCTCACGCCGGAACTTGCCTTCGACCCGGCCTGGAGCGCGGCGAGTGTCGGCGTTTCCGGTCGCAAGCGCGCGCTCGCGGTCGATTCGACCGGTCGCATCTACGTCGGCGGCAACTACACGGGCTTCGGCACCTACGCGCCGATCCTCGAGCGTTTCTCGGCCGCGGGCGTGAAGGATACGGTTTTCAAATATGAGGCGAACCTGAGCATCTACTACGTGAGCGACATCATCATCGATGCGCAGGACCGCATCCTCGTCGCCGGCGCGCTCAATCCCGGCACCGGCAGCCGGCCGCTCGTGCGTTTCCTGCCCGGCGGCGGCTACGATCCGGCTTTCGCGCAGAACACGTCACCCAGTCTCTCGGGTGCGAACATGCAGATCGCGCTGCAGTCCGACGGCAGCATCATCGCCGGCAGCACAACCATCCGCCGACTCACGCCGGATGGCGCGTTGGACAATGGGTTCCAGACCTACAACCAAGGCGTGGTCGACCTTGCGGTGCTCTATAACGACCGCATCGTCGCCGTCGGTGCGCTCAACCAGGGCGGCGTGGGCAACATCGCCCGCCTCGAGCCGGATGGCACGCCCACCGTCTTCGGCGGTGCCGGCACGGGCTTGAACGCCGCGCCCGATTTCATCGCGGTGGCCGAAGGCGGCACGCTCTGGATCGGCGGCATCAGCTTCAGCAGTTACAACGGCCAGACGGCCACGCGCATCGTCGCGCTCAACGGCGATGTGGCCAACTTGCACGTCAGCCGCCAGCCGGCGGCACAAATCGTCGATCCGGGCGCCACGGCGGTGTTGCGCGCCGGTGCGATCGGGACCTCGGCGATTTCCTACCAGTGGCTCAAGGATGGAGTCGCCGTGCAGGATGGCGGACGCATCACGGGGGCCACGAGTGACACACTCACCTTGGCGCAGGCCGCTCCGTCCGACACGGGTCGTTACTCGCTGCGGGTGACCAATGACACCGGTGGCACGCTGCTGAGCACCGCCGCGCGATTGGTCGTGCGCGATGTGCCGGTGATCGTCACGCAACCCGCCAGCACATATGCGACGAGTCGCAGCGCGGTGAGTTTCAGCGTCGAGGCCATCGGCGTCGCGCCGATGAATTACCAGTGGCGCAAGGACGGCGCGCCCATTGCGGGAGCGACATCCGCCACGCTGACGCTGCCGGCGATCGATCGCGCGGCGGCGGGCCTTTACAGCGTCACGATCACGAATGCGCGCGGCACCGTGACGAGCCAGCCCGCGGCGCTTTCCGTCGGCACGCTCGCGTCGGGCACGCCGGTGGCGCTCACGAGCGCGTTGGATGGCGCGCAGTTTCTGGCGCACGCGGCTTTGCCGGACGGGCGGTTCTACCTCGGCGGCAGCTTCATGTCGGTGGCGGGGCATGCGACCTACAATGTCGCGCGGTTCAACGCCGATGGCTCCGTGGACAAGACTTTCGTCAGCCCCTACGACAGCGGTGCGAGCTGCTCGGCGCTGGCGGTGTTGCCCGACGGAAAGCTCTTCGTTTACGGCCCGACTTCGTCGACCAATTTTTCCTTCTACAGCGTGATCACGGCGCAGGGGGCGTATGCGACTTTCGACGCCTCGGCGCTCTCGGGGATCGCCGGCAGCCTGCAGAAGGCGGAGGTCGGGCCGGATGGCAAACTCTACCTCGGCTTCACCTATTTCTCCAGTGCTCAGGCCGCGCGGCCGATGCTGGTGCGGGTCAACCTCGACGGCACGCAGATGCAGTCGTTCACCGGCGAGGGCACGGGCGGCATCTACGATTTCGAGTTCCTCTCCGGCGGCCGGGTGGCGATCGCGGGCAACTGGATCAAGGGCGGCACCACGTCCTATCTCGCCATCCTTGATTCCACCCTGGCACCCGATGCGACCTTCGCGGCGGCCGTATCGCTGAACGCGCGCCTCTTCGAACTCGCGGTCATGCCCGACGGCGACCTGCTCCTCGGCGGACAGTTCAGCACGGTGAATGGAGTCAGCCGCCAATATCTCGCCCGGCTGGAGCAGAGTGGGGCGCTCGACCCGACGTTCCTGAGCGGATTGGCCGGCCCCAACGGAAGCAGCATCACGGATCTCCAGGTCACGAGTGACGGCAAGATTCTCGTGGTGGGAGCGGGCACGCAGTTCAACGGCACGGTGGTGAACCAATTGGTGCGCGTGCTCGGCAACGGCGTCGTCGACGACACGTATGCGCGCGGGACTGCTCCCAGCATCGGTGTCACGGCGGGCTCTCCCGGGTTTGCCCGCGAATTGCCGGGCGGCGCGCTCCTCATCGGCTCTTCAGGCAACATGACCATCAAGGGCGTCGCGGCCAGTGCGCTGGCTTACTTGACCCCGCCGGAGGACGGCACGCTGGAAATCGTCGCTGCGCCCGCGGCGGTGACGCGTCCGGAAGGCGCCGAAATCACTCTCAGTGTGGCGGCACGCGGTGCGGCCGCGCTCACCTTCCAATGGGCCCGCAATGGCAACCCGATTGTCGGGGCGACGAGCCCCACTTACGCGATTGTGAGCTTGGGAGCGGGCAGCGCGGGGGATTACGCCGTGACGGTTTCCTCCGGCGCGAGTTCGCTCACGACCAATCCCGCCACCGTGGCCATCGGCGCGGACACGGGTGGCCAGCCAACACTCGGCTCCTGGTTGGCGGAGGCCGGCATCCCCGAGAATCAACGCGGGCCGGACGACGATCCCGACGGCGACGGCATTTCCAATCTGTTGGAATATGCCTTGGACATGAATCCGGCCTTGTCCGGCCAGGATGGCCTGCCGGAACCGACGCTCGGGGAGCAGCGGCTCTACTACACCTACATCCGCGCCCGTCCTGAGCTGCTCTACGAGGTGGAAACCTCCTTCAATCTGGCCAATGGCTGGACCTCCGCGGGCGTCGATCAAGGCACGCCCGCGCCCGATGGCGTCACCACAGCGAGCGTCGCCTTCGATGGCAATCCCCGGTTCTTCCGGCTCAAAATCACCCATCCCTGAACTCAGAATTCATTCTTATGACAAATTTTGCCCAGCGCAGTCATCCACGCGTGCGCAATCACCAGCCAAGACTGCGCCGAGACGGGAAAGCCGCTCTCGCGCGGTCGGAACCCGTGCAGGAAAACGACAATGAGACGCAAAAACGCAGGTATCCGCTTGCCTCTAATCTTAATGTCACCTTTGTTCATGCCTGACGGCCCAGTAAGCACCAGTTACCTTATGCCCATGAAAAAGCTGTTTGTGTTGGCTACCCTAAGCCTCGTCTCTGCGGCTTATGCTGCTGACGTCGCGTATTCCCCCCCCGTGGGAGGAATCACTGTCACCCTCGCCGGCGCCGTAAGCGGCGTTCCGAAGGTCTCCACCTTTACCCCCGCCATGCGCCTGACGCTAGGCGCCAATTTCGTCGGCAAGGGCCGAGGCACGCTCACGGGAGTCACCGCGACCACACTGGCTGACTCCACTGCCGGCTGGGCCGCCGCGGGTTTGTCTCAGCCCGCTACGCCTTACTTTATTCGTATCCGCTCGGGCGCTGCTGCCGGCACTTGGTGGCAGGTTGCCAGCACTACTGCCAGCACCGATACCACGGTCACGGTTTTGAACCGCGGTATCAACCCGCAGGCGGCCGGTGTGGCGGTGGGCGACCAATACGAAGTAGTTCCCGGCGACACGCTGCAGACTTTGTTCTCTGACATTGCAACTTCCATCGGTGGTCCCAATGCATCCACTGCCGATGTCGTGCGTCTGCACGATGGTGTGGGTTGGCGCGAATACTTCTTCAATACCACTGTCGGTCAGTGGCGCCAAGGATCCTTGCCCACCAACAACAACAACGTGGCCGTTCGGCCTGATGCCGGTGTGGTCTACATCCGGCGTGGGGCTGGCAATATTTCTTTCGTTATGCTGGGTGCTGTTTCCGACGCGCAGGAAAAGATCACGATTGGCGCTACTGGCGTGACGCCCATTGGCAGCGTGTTTCCTGTCGGCGGTCGCACCTTGGGTAGCCTCAATTTGCAAAATACCCCTGGCTTCGTGGTCCGCACGGGCACTTTGGCTGCGGCCGACAAAGTGAGCGTTTTCGACGGCGTAGGCTGGCGCTCCTTCCATTACCTGCAGTCGGCCAATCAGTGGCGCGAAGGTTCTTTGCCGACTAATCGCAATACTTTTGAGCTTCCGTTTAACGCCGCTATTGTTATCGAACGAGGCACCGGTGCCTCGGGCGCTACTTTCGCAACCCTTTTGCCCCCTTACACACTATGAAATCATCCTTGTTCATCGCCTCGCTGTTTGCAGCTGTTGCTCTGTCAGCCAATCCGGTTCAGCCGTTTGTGCTGTCGACGTTTGATACTCAGCCGACTTCGGAGACGCTCTTCGGCTTGGGATCGTGGAATTTCAGCGACACTAACCAGCTAATCTACACCACGGGTGTCCTTTCGGTGGCTCCCGTGAGTGGTGGTAGCCCGGACGATACTGGCTATTTCGCGATTGCCCTTCCCCAGACGCTCAACTTCACCGCCTTGCAGATGCAATTTGCCGGGGTGACCGCTAAGATTGACTCTGGCAATGCCTCCAACGGGTTCAGCTTCGTTCTCTGGGACTCAAATTTCAGTGGCGTCGCTTATGCGACTTTTGCTGCCACGGAGTTCAATCAGTCGACCTTTATCTACAGCTCCCAGATGCTGCAGGCTCACCCTGACAACGGTAATGCGGCCGACGTGGCTTATTTCGGTATTCAAGGTGCCGGCACCCCCGTCGCCTTCCGCATGTCGTTTGACGGCTTTGTGCTGGCTGCCATCCCCGAGCCTTCCACTTACGCGGCTCTCCTTGCGCTCGCGGCTCTGGGCTTCGTTGCCTATCGCCGTCGCTTCGCGGTTGCTGCCTAAACCAACGATTTAGCTTATTCTTTAAGCCCCGCTTCGGCGGGGCTTTTTTTGCTTATTGTAGACACGTAACAGCCGATCCAATTACAGGCGGCCTAGCTGCACGGAGCCCGCCTTGGTGATCGGCAGCTCGCGTGCGCAGCGGTTGGAGGGATAACGTCCGGTATGTTTCGCACATTTTGGGAGGGTTGGCTTGGGGCGGATTAATCGTTAATCCGAACCCAGCCATCCACATGTCGCATGACACCGTAACTCCGACGGGCGCGGGAAGCTCCGCGAGCGCGCCGACCAAGCCCTTGG